>CAIWDB010000586.1 GCA_903911305.1 uncultured Methylococcaceae bacterium
ACCGCCGCAAATACGGGCAGGAGTGCTACTTGTTCAACCCGGCTGCGACGGATTACCGGACTCACCGCTACAATCCGCTGCACTACATCAATTCAGATCCAAACTTTCGGATTGATGACATTCAGAAAATCGCCAACATGCTCTTTCCCGATCAGGCGGGGACTGATGTGATTTGGACGGCGACACCCCGGAGCTTTTTCCTCGGTGTGGTTCTGTACTTGCTCGAAACCCCCGGAAAGCTGGTCACCCTAGGCCAAGTGTTACGCGAGAGTCTGGCCAATGGCGATGGCTCGGTATACTTTGCCACCCTCATCAACGCAAGGGCCGCGTCGGACAACCCGCTAAGCCCGGCATGTTGCAGAGCGTTGAACAGCTATATCTCGATCTCTTCGGAAAACACCCGTGCCGGTGTCATCACCTCGTTTCGGTCACGGCTTGAACTCTGGATGAATCCCCTCGTCGATGCGGCCACCAGTGCCAATGATTTCGATCTGCGCGACATCCGCAAGAAACGCATGTCGATTTATCTGGGTGTCACCCCTGACAACTTGGAGCGACTGGCCCCGTTGATGAATTTGCTGTTCCAGCAGCTTATCGACTTGAACACCCGCGAACTCCCCAACCAGAACAAGACACTCAAATATCCGTGCCTTCTACTCATGGACGAATTCACCGCCATTGGCAAGATGGGAATCCTCTCCAAAGGCATTAGCTACATTGCCGGTTACGGATTGCGCATGATGCCGATCATTCAAAGCCCTTCCCAATTGATGGAAATCTACGGCAAGGATGCCGCACAGACCTTCACCACCAATCATGCCCTGCAAATCGTCTTTCCTCCTAAAGCCTCAGAAACCCAAACCGCGAAGGACATTTCAGAGTGGCTAGGCTACCAAACCGTCAAGGGCGTTTCCGAATCCAAGGGCACAGCGCTATTTTCAAAAAGGGACAAATCGGAAAATGTTTCGGACCAACGCAGGGCGCTCATGCTGCCCCAAGAAATCACCGGCCTTGGGCAAGACAAGGAACTGGTCATTTTGGAGAATGTACCGCCTATCCTGGCTAAAAAGATCGTCTACTACAAAAGTGCCGATTATATGGACAGGCTCAAATTGGTTTCCACTTCTCTAGGCCGATTGGGGAAAAAGCTGCCCAATCAACTCCAAATGGATCACGCCATCAATCGGGGCGAACTCGCCGCCGCTGTCCCGTTAATCAGTCTTGAGGAATACCACAAACTCATTGGCGGTGATAACCAACCGGTCACCGTTGCCATGCCTCAACAGCAAACAACGGCACAGACGGTCACGATAAAGCGCGATGCAACCCCGGCAGACGTTCCATTATTGGATACATTTTCCTTCAAAGCGTTTGATGTCGAATACTCAACGATTACCGTCCCTGCCAAGGGGGACATGAATATTGAGGCTTTAAACGCTTACGCAGTCGTCCGGTGTTTGGATGCTGGCGTGGAACAGGCATAGCACTAGAAACCATTAAACCAATCAAAAACAGAACTTATTTATGGACGCACAAAAACAAAATCTAGGCGGTTTAGATGCAATCAAAAAAACCTCTGTGGAGGCTGCTACCCAAGAACCTACAAATTTAAATTCAAACCTTCCGCGCATGGACGTTTCTGATTACGGGGCATGGGGCGCAAAGGTTGACGAATCGCGAGACCTGGCTGATAAGCATGGTTTGACCGAAGACATCACAAAAATGGCGGTATCCGGCAAAACAGCCATCGAAATTGCTCAAGCAATGAAGGAAAGGCTTGAAGCCGCTAATCCAGCGGTCGAGGGCGAGAACCCCCTTCGCGAGAACAGCCTTTTTGTTCGCCGGGTCAGAACGAGCCTAGGCGTTCCATCTGTTGAAAATACACAAGATGCAACCTCGTTTGAGGACTGGAAAGCCAAAGCGGAAGCGCGGCTTAACGCCTCTTCCGCTTCCAATTCCGAAGCCGCCGCCGGTGCTGCCCCTGAAAATCCAAATCCAACAGATACCGGCAAAGCCACTCTTGAAACCATCGTCATCGATCAGGCGACTAAAGACCGGCTGGCCGGCCTTCGCGCCCGTGACTCTGCCCAAGTTCAAGGGGCGCTGGGCCTTAATTCGATTGAGCCTGACATTGAACGGAAACAACAAAAGCTTGATGATGAAAAGGAAGAAGCCAAACGTGCCGCATGGTTGAAAAAAGCTGACCAGACCCAACAAGAAGCCCCGCCAAAGAAAGCCTCTGATAACAAAGTTGAATCTGACGAAGTGTTCACCGCCACCCAAGAGGCAA
>CAIWDB010000587.1 GCA_903911305.1 uncultured Methylococcaceae bacterium
TGCAAAGCGGGGAAAGCCTTGGTGAGGCTCGTTAAAACGATCTGCTGCCATTCCGGGTGCAGATGCATATCCACTTCGTCGATCAACACCAAGCCGGGGGTTTGCTTGGGGGCTTCCTGACCGAATCGGGAATTTAAGCGAACAGCGCGATAGGCAATATCGGCCACTAACCCAATCATATTGCGCACACCGTCTGAAAGTTGGGAAACTTCCAACACGCCATAATCCGGGTGTTCCATGACTACATTTTGGTGCGTGAGGCTATAACGTAAGCCTTGCCAGCCAGTAGTCTGTATGCATTCATCCACGGCAAGGCGCACGGCGGACAATAAGGGCGTGAAAGCGGTGTCCTTATCCACATAGGCTTGACCTTCCTTTTGTCTTCGCTGGTCGCGCTCTTCAATATCGGCATAAGTGGCATAACGGAGCCAAATTTCCACATACTTAAAGCTTGAAGCAGGGTCTAGGCAATCTTGATATCCCGAAGTACGTGAAAAAAATTCATTATTTAAGGCTTTCTTCTCGGTTTTTTTCTTTTGCTTCCACAAACGGCCAGTGCCGTAATAAGCCACTAAAGGCAATATAACGGGTTGGTTGTTGGTAATCGCATGTTGCATAAACTGACCAACAGCCCCCATCCAGACATTGGTGCTAGTGGTTTTCGACTTTAAGGATTTAAGCCATCTTCCTCCTTCACAAGAGTATTGTTTATTATATTTCTCTATCCCTGTCCCTCTAACCTCAATTTCGGCTACCGTGTTAATATACGCCGGATATTGGGCCTCCATTTCATGCAACTGCGAGTTGGTCAGTCTCAGGCGCACATCCGTTTGACTAATACTATTATTCTGTCCAGTATGGAAACTTCCAATAAACGGCCCAAACGCTACGCTAATGGCATCCAATACCGCCGTCTTCCCCAAGCCATTCCGCGCAATCAACACCGTCAAGCGTTCATCAAAATCCACGATCAAATGCTTGAAGCAACGATAATTGCTCAACTCGATGCGTTGCAGGTAAAAGCGGGGTGGGTTCATAAGCTAGGGTCTTTACATTCGCGGGTGGAGCTAATAGCTTCTTCTGTTAATAGTTCTTCAACCAATTTACCATCGCGGACGATGACCAAGGGTGTCCCGGTTTGTCGGGCCAGTTCACGGGCGCGTAAGGCCGCACGAAGCAACGCGGCGGGGGCAGCTTGCATATCCGCATCGTCAAGGTGGGAAATTAACGGTTCGTTTATGTTCATGGGTTGCTTCCTTCTTCAATCAAAACATGTGGATCACATGCTATCATAAACCATCCTAAACAAAGGCAATGAACTGCTGTCACATTCAAAAGATAGGTGTCAGAGGTGGGGGAAGACTGGAAAGCCGATTATTTGGCTGCAAAAGCAGGAAATAGGCATAAAGGCTTGTATCAGAGATGGAAAGAAATGCCATCCAATGAAATCGAGAAGTCAATTCGCTCTTTGCGCATTCAGATTGACGTACATCTTGACAAGATTGCCAACCCTGACAAATACATCAAGGAAAACCTCTCTCAACAACAGCGAGACGGCTTGATTTATCGATATTGGCCGAAAGAAATATTAAACTTCAGGCAGCAGATATACATTTTTACCGGCATTTTGCAGGAGAGAAACCATGAGAAAACATCTTGACGCACTGGTCGCCTTGGAAGAGGTGGCACTGTCTTTGAAGGAATCTGCCGAACAGGTCAAGCCGAATTCTCCCTTTGACGAGGGGCGGCTGGCGGGTTACTACGAAGCACTTTCGACCTTGCTGTCGCAATGTCAGGCGTTTGGCATCGAACCCGGCGAAATCGGGCTGGAAGGATTCAAACCCGAAGACCTACTGAACCGAACCAAAAAGGCTGCTTGATTTTCGCGCATTGCTCAAACGGCAATTTCTCCATTCATTAACCGGGGAAGGAGGAGGTCGCGGGCGGTTTGGAGTTTTTGGTTTTGTGCCTTCAAATTTATAATCTGTGAAAATATCGGGCTACAAAAATCATCAAATAGGGTAATGAGTTTTTTGGGGGGGGTCAGGATTTCAACGCGATGGACAGCTTTTCTGTCTAGGGTTGGGACAGAAGCCCCGCCGTTGTATTGCTTCAAATCCATTTCACGCATCATAAAAAGAGTGAAAAAAACTGATACTCGCTTAAATTCTTTCACCCATAATGAAGTATTGAGCGGCCAATAGTCCTCGGAAACATATTGAACCTCGCCGAGTGTACCGCTTCGACCAGTGACAATTCCCGGCCCACTGACTTTGGCGGTATTGTGGTAGCCATTGATGCCCATTGATCCGTATATTGGAACAGTTCCTTCGTGCCTATCTTGCACGGGCAAATCAAAACCACGTTGCAAAACCAAAGCATCTTCAAATGGCGTAAGCTCCCACCCTTCCGGCACACCATCCACCACGCGGGTATGCTCATAGCCGGGGAAGCGCAGCCGCACGAACCATTCCCGATACAACAGCCGCGCCGATTCTTCCAGCAAAGCCATGCGGCGGCGGTTGGTTTCAATCATAGTGTCGTAGGTAGCGAGAATTTTAGAGATTCGATTTTGAATATCTATTGATGGAACTGGTACAGGCAATTGCTTTAGATCGCTGCCACGAATCCCAGCTTGAACGCCTTGAGTAACAATTGAAACCATCGAAGATGATGGAGATTTAAAATAATAATGATAAAACATTGGGTCTGACAACGCCTTATTCAACCTAACTCGAATAATATGCGATTCAAAAGTCGTTGGTTCTTCTACCTCTTTAACTATGGAACACTTGCCAGCACCTGACAAAACTAGCGATTGCCTTGCAAACAAAAGGTCGCCTTCCTTAACAAGCATTTCTCTACTTTCCCTCTCGTTTACAGTCACTAATTCCATGTCAATATTTCCGATTCTATCATGAGCGAATAACTCTCCCATATTGATCATTTTTGTGCCATAACCGCGAACACTTGAAGGTCGGCTTAACCCATTTCGTGAAGGAATGGCATACAAAGATTCAAATGGTTGATAAGGCCAACTCATATCCCCAACCCCTCAAAATTCTCCTGAACCTTAACCGCCATTTTCATTACCTGCTGAAATTGGAATATCCAAACTTGCCCATTCCGCCAACCTTGCCGCAATTTCATCTTCTCCGGGCAATAACTCCCGGTAGCTTTCTGGCAAATGTGGGGTCAAGCTGTAGGTGGCAACGCCGATGGGTTGTTGGGCGGTCTTCAGTGCGTATTCCACCACGGTCTTGTTTCTGCTCTTGCAAATGATGATACCGATGGCATCGTTTTCTCCGGTAAGCTTTACCTGTTCGTTCAAAGCGGTCAGGTAAAACTCCATCTTGCCTTTGTGTTCCGGCTGGAATTCGCCGATTTTCAGTTCGACGGCAATCAAGCTGCGTAGGCTTCGGTGATACAACAACAAGTCGATGTAATAATCGTTGCCGCCAACATTCAAACGATATTGGTTTCCGACAAAAGTAAAATGCGGCCCCATCTCAGTGAGGAAATGCCGAATATTGGTGACCAATGCCTTCTCTAAGGCACGTTCTTCGTGCTGATCGGCCAGTTCTAAAAATTCAAAGGTATAATGATCCTTGACCGCCAGCTTGGCTTGACTGGCGATGGCATGCGGGAGTGCTGCATCAAAATTGGTTTGGTTGAGCAGGTATTTTTCGTAGGTTTTGTTTTCGATTTGATGTTCGAGAACGCGCCGAGTCCAGCCGAAACGGACGGTGCTACGCAGATAGAATTCGCGTTCCAAAGGTGCTTTGCACTTGGCAAGAATCACGGTGTGCTTTGTCCAACTGATTTCTCCAGCCAATGGCTGGAGATTTGGCAAGTCTTTGTATTCGCGGTAGAACTGGCGCATGTACCAGAGATTTTGCGATGAAAAACCGCTTTTCTCGCCAAACTCGGCTTTCAAATCCGCCGCTAGCTTTTCCACCACACTTTTGCCCCATCCTTCGGTTTGCTGTCTTTCGTAGATGGTCTTGCCAATGTCCCAATACAACACGATCAATTCTTTGTTGACGGCCCGCAAGGCGGCATATTGTGCGCCATGAATGCGTTGCTTGAGTTCCGCCAACCATTGTCCATAGGTATGCGTGGGTACACTCATATCCCCAATCCCTCAAAATTCTCCTGAATCTTCGCCGACAATTCCACCGCTTCCCGGTTCAAGTCGGCAAGTTCCACATGAATATCCCGCATGGTTTGCTCGAAATCGAAATCCTCGTCCACTTCGGGCGGGGCGACGCCGACGTAACGACCGGGGGTCAGGCTCCAATCGGCGGCTTCAATGTCGGCGCGGGTCACGGCTTTGCATAAACCCGGCACGGGGCAAATGACGGCTTCGGGGAAGCGGTCTTGCAGCCAGACGACTTGCCGGTAAAAGTAAGCGGCGAGTTTCAATTGCTCTTCGGACTGTTTGCGTTCCTCTTCCAATTGCTTTAAGCGCTTTCCAGCCTGTTTGCGGTCAAAACCCTCTCCCTCGGGGAGAGGGAGGTTATTGATTGTGACGGTCAACTTCTGCGCCAGTTGCACACCCCGCGCCGTGAGTTTGTAGAGCAAGTCCACTTGTTTTGACAAGCCCTTGGTTTGCTCGGCCAACGGGTTAAAGGCTTCGCGGGCGGCGTGTTGGTCGAGGTTCATGGTGGGCGGCGAAGCCTCATAAAGGCGGCGGAAATTTTCCAATGCCTTGACCAGTGTTTCCCTGTCAGCCTGATAAGCGGTTTCGGCCTCGGCAAGCTCCGCTAAGGCTTCGGTGAAGGGCGATAATTGCTCAGCTTTAATCCCCTCAACCTGACCCTCTCCCACAACCGGGAGAGGGGATGCAATCAGGGTTTTGTTGAAAGCCAAAAGTTGCCCGCGTAATTCATTCAAGCTGGTTTCAAAGCTTGCCAGTTCAGCCGGGATGGCGGCGGCTTCGGCGCAGACTTGCAGTAGGTATTCTTTGACCAAGCTAAGAAACCGATTGGACTGGTCCCGGTATAGCCAGACAATCGCGGTGAGGTTTTTCAGTTGCTCGGGGCTGAAGTCGTAAATCTTGCGGGTGACTTTGCGGTAGATGTTGCGGGCATCGAGCATCAGCACCGAATCGCGCCGTTCCTTTGACTTGCCTTTGTCGAAAAACCATAGTTCGCAAGGCACCGTGCGGGTGTAGAAGAAGTTGGAGCGGATGGCGATCATCGCGTCCACTTCGCCGGTTTCCACTAGCTTGCGGCGTACTTCGGCCTCGGCGTGTCCAGCGCTGCTGGCTTGCGAAGACATGACAAACCCTGCCCGGCCTGTCGGCTTCAAATAGCTGTGGAAGTAGGAAATCCAAAGGTAATTGCCGTTTGATACCGTTTCCTTTTTTTTCTTGGTATCGCCCTCCGACTTTTTCCCCGTTGTTTTACCTTGGGTCGTGCCGGGCAGGCCGAAGGGCAAGCGGCGGTCGGTCTTGATCCGCTCGGCATCCACCATGTCCACGTTGAACGGCGGATTTGCCATGACAAAATCACAGTTGCCCCAAATACCCTTGCCTTCGGGCAAGCGGTGCGGGTCGTCATAAAATGTGTTGGCTTCAACGATTTGCCCTTCCAGACCATGCACGGCAAGGTTCATCTTGGCAAGCCGAATCGTCGTGCCGGTTTTTTCCTGACCGAAAAACGTCACCGCCTTCATCGTGTCCTTGCCTTCGTGTTCGATGAAGTGGCTAGTCTGCACGAACATGCCCCCGGAACCGCAGGCAGGGTCTAAGACAACGCCATGATCCGGCTCGATGACATTGACGATGGTTTGCACCAAGGAAGGCGGGGTGAAGAATTCGCCATTATCCTGTGCGCCTTGGATGGCGAACTTCATTAGGAAGTATTCATAAATCCGCCCGAACACGTCACCGCTGGCGGTGCGCAGCACGTCGCTGTCGAAAATGCGCAGCAGGTCTTCCAGCAAGTCGTTGTCGAATTGGTCGTAATCCCTCGGCAATTGGCCTCGCAACGGCTCGAAGTCTTCTTCAATGGCATTCATGGCCTCGACCAACTTAGTGCCTAGATGGGTGTTCTTCGGCTGGTTTAGCAGCGTGTCAAAGCGGGCCAACTCCGGCAGCAACAACGCACGGCGTTTGGTGAAGTCGTCTTTTTCCATCGGGCGCTTGGGCATCCTACCCGCCGCTTGGTCGGCCTCAATTTGCGCCAGCGCGGCATAATAGCGATTAGTGGCATGGCGCAGGAAAATCACGCCCAACACCGGCATACAATATTCGCTTGAGGTGAGTTTGGAATTGGCGCGAAGTTGGTCGGCAACTTCCCACAGGCGGGATTCCAGCTTTTCAATGTCTTTTAGGGCGTTACCCATGATCTGCTTACATCATCCTATCTATTTTTCATTCCATTATATTCGCAAAATGACGGTTATGTGTTTCTGCGAAGCTGCTTCAACTTCAACAGCATTGCCAAAGTGCGATCAAACGACGATTGACAACTTCAAGGCAAGCCCACGACTTTTGCTTCCCTCGTCACAGGGTGACGAATCGAATGGCTTGTTAAGCCCTGATGCAATTTCATGACAATGCAACCACGCCATCTATTTCTTGACAGCAGGGTAAGCATACCTGTCAAACCTTGGCCAACGCTCTCTTCCTGATCGTTGATCTAATTCGTTCGCCTTGGGGCTATATCCTTCGCAATACCCCAGCAAGACAAATGAACTGCTCCCTTGTATATTTGTTAAGTGTATTTACCTCAATTACACCAAAATTACACAGGCAACAAAAAAGGCTTGCCGTCGATTGACTGCAAGCCTTTGAATTCTTTGGTGCCCAGGGGCGGAATCGAACCACCGACACGGGGATTTTCAGTCCCCTGCTCTACCAACTGAGCTACCTGGGCGCTCATGTCTAAAGAATGCGTATTAAACAAGTTTTGTCGGGTTTCGTCAAGACTGTAACGCCTCAGTCATAAAAAATAGTTTGAGATAATCAACTGATGTTGCGGAGTGGCCTGGGATTGGAGCGTCAAAGCTTGCTTTGACAAGTGGAAGCAAGAGTTGAATTTCAAATCGCAAGTCAAATCAAGTTTTGACGCTCCCGTTAGGTTTGTGACTGCTGCCGACTGAAATTGTCTTCACTATTCCATGGCGCGACCTTGAACAATAGCAACATACCGGGAAGGGTCGCAACAAAGCATACCCAGAAAAAGCGATCCCAACCCAAGCCATCAATGTGGAATTGAAGTAACGAGCCTAGCTTTAAGTCTCCGCCTTCCACCAGAAACCCGGTAAAGGCATTCACCACGGTTCTCGGTGTGGCGGCTAGGCTGGAAAACAAGGCGAATTGTGTTGCGGTATAGGAAGGGTGAGTGGTGCTGGCTTGAAAGGCCACGAACGCCGCCGTCCCCAAGCCCACGCCAAAGGCTTCCGCACCGATGATCGCAGCGAGGTTGACGAGGTTATGGTCAGCCTTGACCAACCAAGCAAAGCCCAAAATCACCAAAGCTTGTAAAACCCCGAAAATCCAAAGTGATCGGGCAATGCCAAGGTAAACCATCCAGATGCCTCCGACAATGCCGCCTAACACACTTAACCAAAGGCCGGCATTTTTCGCCACCAAGCCAATTTGGGTCTTGCTGTAACCCATGTCCAGGTAAAACGGAGTGGCCAAGGCTGTGGCCATGCTATCGCCGAGTTTGTAGAAAAATATGAACGCCAGTACCGCCAAAGCGCTGGCCCAGCCTTTGCGCCCGATGAATTCCCTGAACGGTTCGACCACGGCACTGCGCAAGGTTTTAGGGGCGCCTTTGGAATATTCTGGCTCTGTGACCATTAAGGTCATGATGAGTCCCGGTAGCATGAACAAAGCGGTCAACCAATAAACGGCACTCCAAGGGAGAAAATCAGCCAGAATCAACGACAGCGAACCGGGTATCAGGCTGGCAATTTTGTAGGCGTTGACGTGGACGACATTGCCCAAACCCATTTCCTCGTCTCGCAATATTTCTCGACGGTACGCATCAATGGCAATGTCTTGCGATGCCGAAAAAAAGGCGACTGCCAGTGCCAGCCAAGGGATAATGCTCAAGTCCGGTTTAGGCACCAACCAGCCGAAAGCAGGAATGAGTGCCAGCAATGCCAATTGGGTCACTGCCATCCACGTGCGGCGGCGACCAAGGGGAAGCAGCCCATAACGGTCGCACAACGGGGACCAAAGAAACTTCCATATATAAGGCAATTGCACCAAGGCCATCAAGCCGATGGATTTAAGATCAACCCCGCCATCTCTTAACCAAGCAGGGAGCAAACTGACGAGTAAATACAACGGCAGGCCGGAGGTGAATCCGGTCCCGACGCATATCAACATGCGACGGTTAAAGAGCGACTCACGCAGGGAATGGGTAGTCATAATCAATGGTCAATGGGGCATGGTCGGAAAAGCGTTCGTCCTTGTAGATGGACGCCGCACGAATGATTGTGTGTAAATTGTAACTTACAATCTGATAGTCGATGCGCCAACCCACGTTTTTGGCCCACGCTTGTCCTCGGTTGGACCACCAAGTGTATTGGTCGGCCTCTTGGCAAACGACACGAAACGCATCTATCCAGCGTTCCGATCCGAGTAAACTGTCAACCCAGGCACGCTCTTCCGGTAAGAACCCCGAGTTCTTCTGATTGGAGCGCCAGTTTTTCAAGTCTATGTTTTTATGAGCTATATTCCAATCGCCACACAAGATATAGTCTCGCCCTGATTGGGTACACTGATCCAAAAAGGGTGCGAAACGGTCTAGAAAACTAAATTTGACCGCTTGCCGTTCCTCACTGGAGGAACCGGATGGCAGGTATAATGATACGACGCTAAGATTGCCAAAGCGGGCTTCTAGATAACGGCCTTCCTCGTCCATGTCGGGCCAGCCCAGACCTTGGATGATTGCATCGGGTTTGGTCCTCGCGTAAACAGCCACCCCGCTATAGCCTTTTTTTTCTGCATCAAAATAGTGGCATTGGTAGCCTTCAGGCCGGAACAGTGCGTCTTCGAGTTGTCCTTCCTGTGCTTTGGTTTCTTGCAAACAAACCACGTCGGCATTCTGCAAAGCCAGCCAATCAAAAAAGCCTTTCCGAGCGGCAGAGCGTATGCCGTTGACATTCAGTGTGATAATGCGCATAGGATTTAAAAATTGTTTGTGTTAGGGTTCGCTTGGCATTTTTGGGTCAATGAAGCGGTAGACTAGTTCGATTTGGTAGAAAAAATTATTTTTTTCTTGCGGATATCGTGTCTTTTCAGTAGCATTAGCTGTTTGTTTCCAACTGATGTTTGAGGGGAGAGCGCTTCCATGAAAGCGGGTATACATCCAAAATACGAACTTATTAACGTACATTGCAGTTGCGGCAATGTTTTTGAAACCAAATCGACCATTTGCAAAGACTTGCATGTCGAAGTTTGTTCTGCTTGCCACCCATTCTATACGGGCAAGCAAAGGCTTGTCGATACGGCAGGTCGTGTGGACAAATTTCGCAGGAAATATGGAAAGGCGGCATAAACACCATGTTCTGGAGTGCCGAGCGTCTGCTCGGCATTTAATGCTTGCCGCAATGTCCACCTCTAAGCGGTCTTGCCACGCGCAAAGTTCAGCGGGGTAGAGTAAACGAAACTCTGCTTGACCAGTGAGTTAGATGCAAACGATGGAACCAAAGCCTTGGTTATGGGTAAACTTTAGAATCCCATAGCTTGAGAACAATGTGCCTCCTGCATCGAAACTTCTACGGATTTAGCGTATTGCGCAGCACAGCAAAATTCAAATTCTGCTTAAAACAGTCACTTAATTTGCTACGTTAATTAACGACAGCCTTATTCGGCAGCTTGAGGGAACATCAGCGAACACGCCCTATCGGGTTGAAGGTGTTGCCGAATAGCATGACGGTGATTTGCACCATAAAAAACCATGCGCACCATTGCAATGCGCTCCTTCACCACCCCGCTAGCCACATGCCTCCTTGTCTCGGCATAAACTTTAAACAATACAAAGTGCCATTTTTCGAATTGCTTATGGCTTGCATTTTGCTATGGTGTACACTTACTACGATTATTCATGAGGAAAACGTTTAATGGGAAAAATTCATTTTATTGGCGGTGAGAAAGGCGGGGTAGGCAAGTCGCTGGTTAGTAGAGTGCTTGCGCAATATTTTATCGATCATGAACAGCCTTTCATCGGTTTTGATACAGACAAATCACATGGCTCATTATTAAGATTTTATGCGGGCTTTGCCTCGCCTGTCGTGGTTGACCGTTATGAGAGCCTTGACCGGGTTTTAGAAGCGGCAGCGGAAATGCCAGAGCGTCGGGTTCTCGTGGATCTTGCAGCGCAAACCCACCAGTCTTTGGCGAAGTGGATAGCTGATTCGGCTTTGTTCGACCTTTCCGAAGAATTGGGTGTTGAACTGATCTATTGGCATGTGATGGATTCAGGTCAGGATTCTGTAGATTTGTTGCGAAGCTTGCTCAACCAGTTTGGCGGCAAAATAAAGCTGGTTGTCGTACTGAACGAAGTTCGCAGTGACAATTTCAATTTATTGGAAAAGTCCGGGGAACGGGCAAGGGCAGAGGGATTAGGTGCCAAGTTCATCTCGATTGGGCGTTTGCAGGAATCGGCGATGCAAAAGATAGACGGCCAAGGCACCAGTTTCTGGGCGGCTTTGAATCCGGTGGAAAAAACTTCCAATAGCCTCGGTCTGTTAGAACGTCAGCGGGTGAAAGTTTGGCTAAGGAAGGTTTATGCTGAAATTCAAGGGCTTGCAGCTTGATTCTGGCAAGCGTTAGGTGACACGGCAGCTTGCCTTCACCATTATTTTGAGGCTTTGGCGTTGCCGAGCGGATTAGGTTTGAAACCCAATAGGAGCAGTAGATTCAGATGGCTATACATGTTGGTATAGATCACATAACAACCTACCGGTTTGACCGCGACGTGGCTGTGTCGCCTCACCTGATTCGTCTCAGGCCGGCCCCTCATACCCGCACACCGATTCATGATTACAAGTTGGCAATCAGTCCTGCGGACCACAAGCTTTATTGGCAGCAAGACCCTTTTGGCAACTGGGTCGGTCGTGCGGTGTTTCCCAAACCAGTGAAGGAATTGAAAGTCGGGGTGCATTTGGTTGCCGAAATGACGGTAATCAACCCCTTCGATTTCTTTGTCGAAAAATACGCCGAGCATTATCCCTTTCAATATGACGCGCTGCTAAGGCAGGAACTTGAGCCTTATTTCGAAATCACTGAAAACGGACCACTGTTGAAAGCTTGGCTTGCCAAGGTTTGGCATGAGAAATGCCGTATTGTCGATTTTTTGGTTCAACAAAACAGCCGCCTCAACCGGGACATTAATTACACCATCCGACTTGATCCCGGCATTCAAACCTGTGAAGAAACCCTACTGAAATCACTCGGTTCGTGTCGTGACACGGGTTGGTTGCTGGTTCAAATTTTAAGATCCCTGGGGTTGGCTGCCCGTTTTGTGTCCGGTTATTTGGTGCAACTGACTGCTGACCAAAAGGCGTTGGATGGCCCTTCCGGGCCAGAAGAAGACTTCACCGACCTACATGCTTGGGCAGAGGTATACATACCCGGTGCGGGATGGGTTGGGTTAGACCCCACGTCCGGGCTATTCGCCGGCGAAGGGCATATCCCGCTCTCATGCACACCCGATCCAGTCAGTGCCGCCCCCATTACCGGCTTCACCGATAAATGTGAGGTCGAGTTTGACTACAGCAACACTGTAAGGCGAGTACTTGAAGACCCACGTGTAACCAAACCGTACACCGAAGAACAATGGCAAGACATTCAGCGCTTGGGAAGGTCATTGGATGCTGAAATGAAAGCGTTAGATATCCGCCTAACCATGGGCGGGGAACCCACCTTCGTATCCATTGACGATATGGAAAGCCCTCAATGGAACACCGACGCTTTAGGTGAACACAAGCGAGAACGAGCCGGCGAGTTGGTCAAACGCCTCAAATCCACATTTGCAGAGGGAGGCTTCTTGCACTACGGTCAAGGCAAATGGTATCCCGGTGAACCTCTGCCGCGTTGGGCTTTGGGTTGTTACTGGCGTAGCGACGGCGTTCCGCTATGGAGCAATGATGCGTTAATTGCCGACGAACATAAGGATTACGGTGTCACTCACGATGTTGTCCGCCGTTTTGGCGAAAGCCTGTCATCCAGGCTCGGCATAGACTCTAGGTTTTTGGTCGCTGGTTACGAAGATTGGATTTACTATCTTTGGAAAGAGTCCAGTCAACCAGCGAATTTTGATCTCGATAAACTGGCGGCCGGGTCAGTGACTAGCGATGGACTGGGGTCGGTGCTTCGACGCGGACTCGATAAGCCCACTGGGTTCGCCTTGCCACTACAATGGAACGGGGTTCGGGGTGGGTGGCAATCAGGCGCTTGGGAGTTTAATCGGGAGCATATGTACTTAATGCCAGGCGCTTCGCCCATGGGGCTTCGCTTGCCCATCTCCCAACTGCCTTGGGCGCAGGAAGTTGAGCAGGAAGTTGTCGAACATCCAACCCCGACACCCGTGCTGCTTAACCCTATTGCAACGGAGGCGGGAGTTGAAATGGCATCGCGGTCTTCGCCCCTTGCCATTGACGAAAAAGCCGAGACTATTCGCCGACGTTACCGTTACTGGGCGGGCGTCCCCCACACCGCACTGTGCCTGGAGCCTCGCAATGGAAGGCTATATGTTTTCATGCCACCCATCAATGAATTATGGCGCTACAGCCTATTGCTTCAGGCGATTGAACAAACGGCTGAGGAGCTGAATCTACCTGTGTTGATTGAAGGGTACGAGCCACCGAATGCGCCGGAACTTAAGGTGCTTAAAGTTACCCCTGACCCTGGGGTCATTGAAGTCAACATTCATCCCGCATCAAACTGGGACGATCTTGAAGCCATTACCATTGCACTTTATGAAGAGGCGCGTCTAACCCGGCTGGGTACGGAAAAATTCATGATTGACGGTCGGCACACAGGAACTGGGGGCGGCAACCATGTTACCTTGGGCAGTGCCACCCCACAAGAAAGTCCATTTTTACGCAGGCCCGACTTATTGCGTTCACTGGTGACTTACTGGCAACATCACCCATCCCTGTCTTATTTGTTTTCTGGCTTGTTTGTGGGTCCGACATCACAGGCACCTCGCATTGACGAGCAAGGCAGCAGGGTGTTGGATGAACTCGACGTTAGCCTACGTGAAATCGATCAGACCCAATCGGCCTGGGTTGTGGATCGCGCCTTGCGTAATTTCTTAGTCGATCTAACCGGCAATACCCATCGCGCCGAGTTTTCCATCGACAAGTTATATTCGTTTGATTCCGCATCAGGCCGGCAAGGTCTGTTGGAATTTCGTGGGTTTGAAATGCCACCTCATGCCCGTATGAGCTTGGCCCAAATGCTGTTGTTACGCGCACTCGTCGCCCGTTTCTGGAAACACCCCTACAGACAGCCTTTGGCACATTGGGAAACGGCTAAACACGACCGCTTTATGTTGCCGCATTACATTTGGTCTGATTTCGCTGGTGTGATTGAAGAACTGAATGACGAGGGATATCCGATACGCTTAGATTGGTACGAACCATTCCATGAGTTTCGCTTCCCTGTATTTGGGCGCGTCAACTATGAAGGAGTGGCGTTGGAATTGCGCATGGCCTTGGAGCCTTGGCTGGTGCTAGGGGAAGAGACCGTCGCTCACCGTCAAGCACGAGTCGTGGATTCCGCACTGGAAAGGCTACAGGTAACGGTTCGCGGGTTTGATGCGGATCGTTTTATATTAACTTGCAATAACCGCCGCATTCCACTTCAACCAATCAGTGGAAACGGCGATTATGTCGCAGGGGTGCGCTACAAAGCATGGAAAGCGTTTTTTGGCCTGCATCCCACGGTTGAAGTTCATGCCCCATTGGTGTTTGATTTGTTTGATCGTCGGCTAGGCAAATCAGTGGGCGGATGCGTCTACCATGTCGCCCATCCTGGCGGACTTGCTTACGAAACCTTCCCAATTAACGCCTATGAGGCCGAGACTAGGCGGGTGTCCCGTTTTTGGGATTGGGGCCATACTGCTGGCATAGCGGGAACGCCAGCATGGGCGGAACCCCTCCAAGCTTACTATCCCACTCCGGATTGGAGCTCGCTGCGGGAACCTCCGCCAGAGCGTGACAATCCGGCCTATCCTTACACGCTTGACTTACGCTGGCGGCCATTGCCATGAGCACACGCATCGCACTAACCCATAAACTTGATTTGCACTTTAACCAAACGGTGCAGGTGTCCACCCATTGGTTACGCTTGCGTCCGGCACCGCATTGCATGGCGACTATCGAAGCCTACTCGCTAAAAGTCAAAGCGGAGCCAAATTTCCTCAACTGGGTTCGCGACCCTTACGAGAACTATTTGGCTCGTTTGGATTTTCCCGAACCCATCTCTAGCATTGGTTTGACGGTGGAAGTCGTAGCCGAATTGAACCCTGCCAATCCATTCAATTTTCTGGTCGAACCCTACGCTTTCAAGTTTCCTTTTGAATATCCCGCTCACCTAAGCAAAGAGCTGGCCCCTTACCTACAAGCGGGCCGCGCAGGCCCAAAACTAACGGCTTGGCTGGCTGGTATAAAAATTAAACCTGGGTATATTGTCGAGCGCTTAGGTGAACTGAATCTGAAAATCTATGAAAGATTCCCAAAACGGCTTGATTTTGGCCCAAACAGAGTAGACACGGAAGCCATGTTTGATACCGGTCGTGCTTCATCCGCCGATTTGGCGTGGCTGTTAACTCTAAGTTTGCGCCACTTAGGCTTGGCTGCCCGTTTTACATCAGGTTACCTGATCATGTTGGCATCTCCTGAGGGAGGTTCAGACTTCGCTAAATTGCATGCCTGGACTGAAGTTTATTTACCCGGTGCCGGCTGGGTCGGGTTAGACCCTGCGGTGGGTATTTTCACGGCAGAAGGCCATATTCCCTTGGCTTCGGCCCCGGAGCCATTGCGCACTCTTCCCTTGGTAGGCTATTTCCAAGCCTGCCAAGACGTTCAAACTGAATCCATTGGCTTGCGACGCTTGGTTCCCGAACCCGTCTCTTGGCCTTATGAAGCAGGAAAGTGGTGTGATATTCAGGCTTTGGGTGCAAAAATCGACGCCGACTTAAAGACCCAATCCGTCAAGCTAAGCTCAGGTTTGGATCTCGCTTTTGTGTCTTCTTATTTTCCCAATGATCTTGAATGGACCACTCACACGCTAGGGCCGAATAAACGGCAAGTGGCGGCGGAACTTCTGGATCGGCTACGTGGCCTCATCGCTCCGGGAGGCGTATTGCATGTGGGCCAATCCGATTGGTATGGTGGCGAGGACACCCCCCGTTGGCGCTTGGGATGTTTTTTTCGAGCCGATGGAGTTCCGGTTTGGCGCAACCAAGACTTACTAGGGGTTAGGCAACTCTCATTTGCAACCAATTCGTCAGATGCCAAGCGTTTTGCCGAATTGCTAGCGGGCGAATTGGGCATTGCCGATGGTTCTGTGGAAAGCGCACATGAAGATGGCTTATATCAGTTATGGAGCAACCGAGCCATTTTCGACTACACGCCAAGTGCTGAGGATTTAAGTGATGCCGTGCGCAGAAAAGCCCTCGCTGAACTTCTTTCGTCTAATCAGGGCGAACCTGTCGGTTTCGTTCTGCCTATACGTTGGGATGGCGCACATGCCTGTTGGTCTAGTGAAAAGTGGACATTTCGCCGCAACGGTTTGTATTTGACCCCGGGCGATTTCCCAATGGGCTATCGATTGCCATTGGAAAGCTTGCCAGTCGGGGAGGCGGGTGCGCTGGAACCAGATCCAGATAGATGCCAATTTGAGGAGCGGGGCAAATTGGGTGCTAAATTAGCACCATTGACAAAAGCTTCGGATACAAGCAAATCAGCGAATGCCGGTGTTGACTCCGGGCGTCCGCCACGAACGGCCTGCTGCATTCAAATTAGGCAAGGGCAGTTGTATGTGTTTCTTCCGCCTTTGACACATTTGGAACATTACCTAGACTTGATTGCTGCGATTGAGTCCACCGCTAAAAAGATGGGTATTCCGGTTATGCTGGAGGGTTACGAGCCTCCAGAGGATTACCGATTGCAACGCTTGCTGATTGAACCAGAGCCAGGAACACTGAAATTATCCTTGCCTGAAACCCACAACTTCCAGCAACAACAAACATTGATATTTTCGGCTTATGGAGAAGCTGAAAATGTGGGGCTTAGATCCGAGCGAGTGTTCGTTGATGGGAAACGCGAATCCCCTGGCGGACGGGCCGAGATGAGACTGGGTGGCACTACGCCTGCTGAAAGTCCGTTTTTGTGTCGCCCAGACTTGCTCCGATCTCTCATTGTTTATTGGCAAAGGCATCCGAGCCTGTCCTATTTCTTTGCCGGTCGCTCGATTGGCCCTAGCGGTGCGGCACCTCGACCTGACGAAGGGCGCGACGATGCCTTATACGAGTTGGCCACTGCCTTGCATCGCTTCCCGGAAGGCGAGAACCTAATGCCTTGGGTGTCGGATCGTTTGCTACGCCACTTACTTGCAGATGCGGCTGGGGACATGAAAAGGGCAGAAATTCGCATCGACCGGCTCTACCCACCAGAACGATCAAGTCTGCGCTTGGGAAGAATCATGATACGGTCGTTTGAAACACCACCCGCCCCTCAGTTGGCCGGGTTGCAATCTCTTTTAGTAACCGGCATTCTGGCCCATTTGTCCCGAACACCATTATCCGCTGAATTAATCGATTGGCGTTCAACATTGCATGATAAATTCATGTTACCCCACATATTATGGGATGACTTGAAAGTAGTCCTTCATGAACTCAACCTGTCTGGTTATCCATTTCAGCTTGACTGGTTTAAGCCTTTCCTCGAATTACGTTTTCCCTTGCTTGGACGATTCCAACAGGGTGATATCGGAGTGGAATTGAGACAGGCTCACGAACCTTGGCCCGTGTTAGCCGAAGAAGCTACGGCGATAGGGATGTCGCGTTTTGTCGATTCTGCTAATGCCAGGGTGGAGGTTAAATGTACTGGGTTGACGCCTTCACGATATGCAGTCGTCTGCAATGGGCGAAGGCTACCCCTGCAAGAAACAGGGATTGCCGGAGAATCCGTGGCCGGGGTTCGGTTTAAGGCATTCAACCCACCTGCCACGCTGCATCCAACCAAACCGCCAGTCAATTCCCTGGTTTTTGATTTGGTTGACCTTTGGACTGGAAAAGTCGTGGGTGGTGGCACTTACTCCCCCCCTCGTCCGCCTCTCACAGGGCCATCCAATTATTTACCGGTTCTCGCTCAATCAGGGGAAGGGAAAGTGTCAAATCGGTTGCCTGCATTGCCAATCATCCTGCCTACAAGAGGGGGGGGAGGCTTTTTTATACCCACTGGCAGCGGGTTAAAATTTCTTAAACCCACACCTCTGGAACTAGACTTGCGCTATCCCTATTCACTGGATTTGGCGCGGATAGATTAAGCCGCGTCGTGTCGCAAGTTCGCCACCAACTCCGCCGCCAAGCCTGTCTTCGCGGCGATGGTGGCATCGTCCAGAACATCCAATAAATTACGCGCAATAGTCAGTTTCTCTGCTAAGATGCCCTCGCTACGGCCTTGCTCGATGCCTTGCTCGATGCCTTGCGCAAGCCCCTGTTTGATTGCTTTGACGATAGCATTGCGCTGGTCATAAATAAACATCTCTCGCTTTTCTAGGTCTTCTTCCTCGTCCCGCGTCAACTGCGCTACGTTAGCCAAATCGAAAGCCTGATTTAGCGGAGGATCATTTTTAAACTCCGTCGGGATGGCCGTCAAGTCCTTCGCATGTTGGATAAAATACAACCAACGTTCAGCTTGACTAGTCAGTTCACTTAAGGGTTTGTCGAACTTTGGCAATTCGACGAAAACCAATTGCAAGTCATCATGCGGATAATCCAGTAAGAAATCCTTTTCCTTCAGTACAAATCGGCTCAAATAGGTTTCATGACCGGGGAACATCACAAAATCGGTCAGGGTCAAGGCGATGACTGGGGCAAGATCGGTGTAATCCCCTCCAATAGGTAATTGGATCGAGTAAGCTTTGGCGGCATTGTAAAGAATTCGTTTTTCAAAGCCCTCAACATTGAGTACTTGCATTTCGATGATGACTTGGCTGCCACAGCGGAGGCGGGCGCGCACATCTAAGTAAGTGTCCTTGACCCCGCGAATCTTGGGTGCAAGCCAAGGGTTGATGATCTCTAGATCGGCGATGATCCCCTTGCTTTCGTAAAGCAGGCTGTCGAGGAAGTCTATCAAAACGTCGTGGCTCGCATCGGAACCGAATATTTTTTTAAAAGCTAAGTCAGTTTTTGGATTGATGAAGCGCATAAAAGTCGGTGGATAACAATGCAATTGATCGTAATGACTTGGTATCATACA
>CAIWDB010000588.1 GCA_903911305.1 uncultured Methylococcaceae bacterium
ATAAACTATCAGTTTTGAAGGCTTAAAGTTTAGGTATTCGCTTCACCCTAGGCGTGACATTACAGAGCAACACATAAGGAATGGTATCGGCATGTTGGGCAATTTCCTCGACCGGCAAACCATCCCCCCACAAAGTCACCTCGTCCCCCACTTCCGCCGAGGGGCAATCGCTCAAGTCTAGGGTGATCATGTCCATGGATACCCGGCCTATCAGGCTAACCCGTTGCCCGCGGACCAACACCGGGGTTCCCGAATGGGCGTGACGGGGATAGCCGTCACCATAACCAATGGCAGCGACGCCCATTAGTGTGGGTCGCTGGCAAACCCAATCCCCGCCATACCCGACGGCGTCACCGGCATTGAGCTGTTTGATGGCGATTAGCCGTGTGCGCAAGGTCATCACCGGCTTCAAACCATCTTGTTCCGCCGTGCGATTGGGGAAAGGGGACACGCCGTAAAGGGCAAGGCCGGGGCGCACCCATTCAGCCAACGCATTCTCCCAAGCCAACAATCCGGCGGAATTGGCAATGCTACGCTCCCCTGGCAAGCCCGCGACACGACCGCCGAACAGATCAAGCTGTCGCTCGGTCACCGGGTCAGCGACATTGTCGGCATTGGCAAGGTGGGTAATCATGAAAGGCGGTTGATGAACCGCCCGACATTGGCTTAGCCGGGCATGACAGGCATCAAACACATCCGCATTTAAACCTAGGCGGTGCATCCCACTATCCAGCTTAAGCCAGACTTTGACTGGCTTGTCCAAATTGGCGGACTCAAGTATGTCAACCTGACTGGGGCAGTGGACGATAGGCTCCAAATCATAAACTGAATGTAGGGCTAATTCCTCGCTATTGATGAAACCTTGCAAGACGGCAATGCGCTGCGGGATGCCCGCTTCACGCAAGGCGACACCTTCATCCACACGGGCAACGGCAAAGGCATCGGCATCCACCAAGGCGCGTGCAACAGTCACCGCCCCGTGACCGTATCCATTGGCCTTAATAACCGCCATGATTTTGGAACGGGGCGCAACACTGCGAATCTTCGCTAAATTATGGATTAACGCTTGCAAATCCAGCAAGGCATGGGCGGCTGGTTGGATCACTGGCTAACCCCTTGCACTGACCCGGCTAATATTGGTCAATCGACTATACCGATCCATCTGCTCATTTGCCGCGCAAGACCGGGTTGACCGCCGCCAAAAATGCGGGCATATGAGAATTTGAGCCACTGTCACTGGTAAAATCGCCATAATTTTGGCTGGGAGGACGGTATGCCTCCGCATAAGGATCGCTGATAAAGTTCTCAAAACGGGTGTATTGGCCCAAGAAAGTCAAAGGCACCATGCCGATGGGCCCGTTACGCTGTTTGGCGATGATGATCTCTGCCTTGCCTTTGTCCGGGCTGTCCGGGTTGTACACTTCATCGCGGTAAATGAAAATAATGATGTCAGCATCCTGTTCGATGGCACCGGATTCTCGTAAATCAGAAGGCATGGGGCGCTTGTTGGTGCGTTGTTCCAAGTTACGGTTAAGCTGAGACAAGGCGATGACCGGCACATTCATTTCCTTGGCAAGGGCTTTGAGCGAACGGGAAATTTCGGAAATCTCGTTGACCCGATTTTCGGCATTGCCGGCGGTTTGCATGAGTTGCAAATAATCCAGCACCACCAAACCCAACTGACCATACTCCCGTGACAAGCGGCGGCAACGGGCACGTACCTCGGTCGGTGTAAGGGCCGGGGTGTCGTCGATAAATAACCGGGTGTCTGCAAGCATGTTGATGGCCGATGTCATTCTCGGCCATTCGTCCTCTTCGAGTTGTCCGGTGCGTACCCGGTGCTGATCTATGCGGCCCAACGAGGACATCATGCGCATCGCCAGTTGTTCGCCCGGCATTTCCATGCTGAATACCGCCACAGGCATCTGGGCTTGAATATTTTCCAAGGCTACGTTCTCTGCAATGTTCATGGCAAAAGTCGTTTTGCCCATGGATGGCCTTCCGGCCACGATGATCAAATCCCCACGTTGCAAACCGGAGGTCATTTCGTCCAAATCCGCGAAGCCTGTGCTGATGCCGGTGATATGACCCTTTTTTTGGAACAATTCCTCAATGCGGTTCACCGCCCCGGCCAACAGCCCTCTGATATCTTTGAAGCCACTGCTGGTGCGCCGCCGTTGGTCGGCAATTTGAAATATTTTTTGTTCGGCTTCTTCAACCAAACTGTTCAATTCACGGCCTTTGGTATGGTAGGCCGAATCGGCAACTTCCGTGGCGGCATGAATCAATTGGCGCAATACGGAACGCTCCCGCACAATGTCGGCATAGGCAACGATGTTGGTGGCACTAGGTGTGTCTTTAGCCATTGCACCGAGGTATGACAAGCCACCCGCTTCGGTCAGCCACTTGTGCTTTTCCAGCACCTCCGCCAACGTCACCACGTCAAACGGCAATTGTTTATCGGCCAACATGCTAATGGCCCGGAAAATAAGCCGGTGGTCATGCCGGTAGAAGTCATTTTCCACTAAACGGTCGGCCACTTTTTCCCAAGTCTCATTGTCCAACATCAAACCGCCCAAGACGGATTGTTCGGCTTGGACGGAATAAGGCGGGACTTTCATGGACGCGAGTTGGCGATCCTCAAAATAAGGCACTTCCAAATCATAATCGGGTAAGAAATCAGGTTCAGCCATTGCGTATTGATTCGATAATTCCAGTGGTTGAAAAACCCTCGACAAAATTCAACACTCGCACTTCGCCAGCATGGGCGATGACACAATCATGACCGGCGATAGTGGTAATATCGCTATAATCGCCGCCTTTCACCAGCACATCGGGCAGAAGCTTGCAAATGGCATCACGTGGGGTGTCTTCGTCAAAGGCGGCAACCCAGTCCACACACTCCAAGGCTTCCAACATAGCCATTCTATGGCCCAAGGCGTTGACCGGCCTTCCATGTCCTTTCAATCGCTTGACCGATGCATCGCTATTGACGAGTACCACTAACCGATTGCCCAACGCCTTGGCCTGCTGAAGATAATGCACATGACCGGGATGAAGAATATCAAAACAACCGTTGGTCAAAACGATTTTTTCACCTGAAGAACGAGCTTTTTGCATGCTTTCGACCAGACCATCAAGATCAATGACACCCCTCTGCCAAGCTTTGGACCCGCTTAAGGCATAATCCAACTCTTCCTTGCTGACACTTGCGGCACCCAGCTTACCCACCACAATCCCGGCCGCAAAGTTTGAGAGCATAGTGGCTTCGGGTAATGGGCAACCTGCCGCCAGCGCGGCGGCTAGCACTGAAATCACCGTGTCGCCTGCTCCGGTGACATCAAACACCTCCACTGCTTTCGTGGGCAAATGAAATGGGGGAAGGCCCGGTTGCAGCAAGCTCATGCCATGCTCGCCCCGAGTGACCAACAAAGCACCCAAATTCAATCGCTCCAGAAGAATCTTCCCTTTTTCCTCCAATTCATGTTGATTATTGCAATGGCCTACCACCGCTTCAAATTCAGCCAGATTGGGAGTGAGCAGATCGGCTCCTTGATATTTGTCAAAATTATTCCCTTTGGGGTCCACCAAAACCCGCTTGCCAGCCGCATTGCACAATTCGATCATTTTACTGACGGATGCCAATGTGCCTTTGCCATAGTCGGATAGCACGACGATACCCGCATATTCAATCTGCCTGTTAAAAGATTCCAGCAGTGCAGTGGAATCCACGTCAAACAACGAGTCTTCAAAATCCAAACGAATCAACTGCTGATGCCGGCTGAGTACGCGGAGTTTAGTCACTGTGGGGAAATGGTCCAGCCGTAGCACGGAACATCCAATTCCAGCCCGCGTCAATAGACCAATCAAGGAATCCCCTGCCTCGTCATTACCGCAATATCCTATGACATCCGCACGGGCACCCAGCGAAGAGAGATTGAACGCGACATTGCCTGCACCGCCTACTCGGTCTTCGCTCCCTTGAATATGCACAACGGGAACCGGAGCTTCAGGCGAAATGCGAGTGGCGCTGCCTTGCCAATAACGGTCTAACATCAAGTCGCCGACGACTAAAACGGTTGCAGATTGGAAATCAGGAAGACGCATGAACAAAATGGTGGAATAAAAATTGATTGCTTAGGATACCACGATGGCGGACGGGCAGGTTGTACAAGTCATCCTTCTGAGCCAGCAATTCTCATTTTGGCTTAAAACCCCGTCATTCCGGCATGGATGCCGGACAAATCGGCAGGATAGCCGATTTGCACGGCTTCGCCGCCCGAAGGGTGAGGGACAAGGATGTCCCGAATGCATCCAGGCCATGCCTGTCCTGAGCGAAGTCGAAGGGGACGGTAACTTGTCGCGGGTGCAAGCGCTTGAATTAGCTAATGAAGTAAGCAAAAGCTTGCCATCCTTGGACGCTGGATTTTGGCATCCCTGCCAAAATGACGGTTCCACAGCATACACTTAGCTCAAACTGAGAATTGCTGGTGATAGTCCGCGCTTTCCCTCGCACTCTGTAGTAAACTAATAGCATGGCGCAATATTTTCAAATTCATCCACAGACACCACAGGAAAGGCTGATTAGAAGGGCAGTCGAGGTCATCCGCAACGGCGGACTGATAGTTTACCCGTCCGATTCGTCTTATGCATTGGGTTGTCAAATTGACAACAAGGATGCCTTGGAACGAATTCGCCGAATTCGCCAGTTAGGCCAAGAGCATCGTTTCGCTCTAGTTTGTCTTGATGTTTCTCAAATTTCAGCGTTTGCCCGGTTTGGCAATGAGGCTTTTCGGGTAATCAAGATGCTGACGCCGGGACCTTACACGTTTATTCTTAAGGCCACCAAAGAAGTGCCACGCAGACTCCAACACCCTAAATTTAAGACCATCGGCATACGCATACCTGACAGCCTGATCGTCCAAGCCTTGGTCAAGGAGTTGGGGGAACCCTTGTTCAGTTCCACCTTAATCATGCCCGGTGAAGACCAAGCCATGTCTGAGCCATACGAGATTAGGGAAAGGCTGGAAAAGCAAGTGGATTTGATCATTGATGCCGATGTGGTTCCCTACGAACCCACCACGATCATAGGGTTCACGGAAGACAACCCGGAAATTATCCGCCAAGGCAAGGCAATAGTGACATTTCTTCAATAAATCTGGAAGTCTTTCGAAGATGTTAGAGTTAAGCTTAGTTCAGAAAATTTCGATATGGGCCTTGCCTGTTATTTTTGCAATCACTTTGCACGAAGTCGCTCACGGTTGGGCCGCAAAAAAGCTTGGCGACAGAACCGCAGAGCAGCAAGGCCGCCTTACTTTAAACCCATTACATCATATCGACCCCGTGGGTACGGTGATTTTGCCGGGATTGTTATTAATCTTCAGTGGGTTCGTTTTTGGTTGGGCCAAGCCTGTTCCTGTGAATTGGGGCCGCTTGCACAACCCCAAGCGTGACATCGGTCTTGTGGCTGTGGCTGGTCCGGCAGCAAACCTTGCGATGGTCGTCATGTGGATTCTAGTCGCTCGCTTGGCTATTATCATGAATTCGGCCTTTATATCCAGGCCTCTTCTATTCATGGCGGCGGCTGGAATCTTTATCAACGCCATGTTGATGTTACTCAACCTATTGCCGCTTCCGCCTTTGGATGGCGGACGCATCATGAGCAGTCTGCTGCCCTCGAATTTGTCTTATAAGTTCGACAAACTGGAACCTTATGGGTTTATCATCTTGGTCATTTTGATGGTCACCCCAATCTTGTCGTTTGTTTTGGGCGGACCACTGAATTTGGTGATTGGATTATCAATGGATTTGGCAGGCATACCACCGGGTGTGCTGCAATTGCTCCTGAGTCGGTCAGGATAATTCTGTTGGATAGCATCCTCCCAGAACCAACCGTGGAGCCATCATTCGGTGAACCCTCAGTCATTGATTTCATCGCACGGGTCAATGGGGAACCAATTACTGAGTTGCCTGTTGATTTGTATATTCCTCCAGATGCCTTGGAGGTTTTCTTGGAAACCTTTGAGGGTCCATTGGATTTGCTGTTATATTTGATCAGACGGCAAAATCTTGACATTTTGGACATACCGATTGCAACGATTACCCGGCAATATATTGAATATATTGATTTGATGGCAGAAATCCGCATTGAATTGGCCGCCGAATATCTATTGATGGCTGCGATACTCGCCGAGATCAAATCACGCATGTTATTGCCGCGTCAGGAAAACGCCGAGGCTGAGGAAGATGACCCTCGTGCCGAATTGGTTCGCCGTTTACAAGAATACGAACGCTTCAAAACAGCGGCAGAAGAGATCGACAAGTTACCACGGTGCGAACGCGACGTGTTCGAACTAGGCGGGGTGGACACCAGCACCATCACCGTGCGCAAGGTTTACCCGGAAGTCGATTTGCAGGATGTGCTGTCAGCATTCACCGAGGTGTTGCGCCGGGCTGAGCGTTCAACCCACCACCGTATCGTGCGCGAGCCTTTGTCCGTGCGCGAACGAATGTCCAGTGTCTTGGCACGTTTGAAGGACAAGCCTTTGCTTGCCTTTGCCGAGTTGTTCAATCGCCGCGAGGGCCGTCAAGGTGCATTGGTTTCGCTTTTGGCCATATTGGAATTATGCAAGGAACGCTTTATCGAAATTATTCAGGAAGAGCCCTTGGGCGAATTATTTATTCGGATTCCTCAAACCACGCCAAGCTGAGGGGTTCAAGGAAAGTGCCGAGCTTCATAGCGAAACCCACCCGCCCGTTGACGACGCTAAGGGCGACACAGGGCTACAAATTTCTGCCCCGAAACCCGAGGATTTCTCGCGCAAGTTCGTCATGGATTTGAAAGCTATAGTCGAGGCCGCGTTGTTTGTCGCCCAAAAGCCTCTTAGTGTGGCTGAATTGCAAGCGCTATACCCAGAAGACGGGCAACCGGAAGCGGCAGAAGTCCGCGTGGCATTGGCTGAATTGGCCGAGGAATTCAAAAGTCGCCCGATTGAATTGAAGCAAGTTGCCTCTGGCTACCGCTTTCAAGTGCGGGAAGCCCTGTCGCCTTGGATTTCACGCCTGTTCGAGGAGCGTCCGGCACGTTACACCAAGGCATTTCTGGAGACCTTGGCGATCATCGTCTATCGCCAACCCGTCACCCGGGGTGAAATTGAAGAGATTCGCGGCGTGGCAGTGTCCACCCAGATTATCCGTAACCTACTGGAACGGGAGTGGGTGCAAGTGGTGGGTCACAAGGAAGTACCCGGACGCCCCGGGTTATATGCCACCACGCGCCACTTCTTGGATTATTTCAACCTGAAGGGGCTGGATGAATTGCCCCCTTTGCAAACATTTATCGACCGGCTCGGCCCAGTGGCCGATACCGATATGCCTGTTCCTGTCACACCCGTAACCCATCATGAGCCAACCGAGACACCCAAAGAACCCGAAAACGAACCGATCCGCCCGCCCGACGCAACGGCCACAACAACAGGAGAATCAACCCATCTTGGATAGTGCCGCCAATTCAGTTTCACCCGACGGCGAGCGCATTCAAAAAGTATTAGCCCATGCCGGTTTGGCCTCCCGCAGGGAGATTGAAACTTGGATTGAAAACGGCGAAGTGTCACTTAACGGCAAACCTGCCAAGCTTGGCGACCGTTGGAAAGAAGGCGACCTTCTGTCAGTTCGCGGGAGACCCTTCAACCTTGAAAAGCGCCAAAATCAAGAGACAAGGGTATTGGCCTACCACAAACCCACGGGGGAAGTTGTCACACGGCGCGACCCGGAGGGCAGACCCACCATTTTCACCCAATTGCCACGCTTGGAAATTGGCCGGTGGATTAATGTAGGGCGTTTGGACATCAACACTCAAGGGCTGTTGCTGGTCACAAATAATGGCGACTTGGCTCACAAACTGATGCACCCTTCCCAACAAATCGAACGTGAGTATGCTGTAAGAGTATTGGGGACCATCGGCGATGACATGCTGGAAAGACTCAAGAAAGGCGTGGAATTGGAAGATGGCACTGCGCATTTTAATTCCATTGCCGATGCAGGGGGCGAGGGGTCCAATCATTGGTATCATGTCACCCTTACTGAAGGCCGAAACCGCATCGTCCGTCGCTTGTGGGAATCGCAAAACGTTGTCGTGAGCCGGTTGATCCGCATTCGCTTTGGTGACATTGTACTACCCCCCCACATCAAGGCACGGGTATACACCGAACTGTCGCATGAGGAACGGGACAATCTTCTGGTTATGGCAGGACTCCCTCCAGAAAGCCCGCCAAAGAAATCTGTGCGCGTCCGCATGAGCGACGGACGGTG
>CAIWDB010000589.1 GCA_903911305.1 uncultured Methylococcaceae bacterium
CCCAATAGCGTATCTTCTGCTCTTTTAATCCGACATTGACTTCTTTTTGCAAGGCTCTCTTAAAATCGAAACTCATGGCTACCTCTCCAAATTGATTGTTAGTGATGGGATTTTGCAGCCTTAATCAAAATTGCGCAAGCCGCTCTGTCCAAATACTGCATTCTATTAGGCTTACACGGTCTTGTCGATTCTACATACACCAACCGTCAAACCAAATTCTGTCATTTACCAGATTCAAGACTAGACTATGACTGCCGCTTTAGGCTATCCTTTTACCCCATGCTTACCGATATAAACCTAGACGAACTCGCCAAACGCCTGTCTTTAGCCGTTCCTCCCGGCCTTTCTGCCGTGGGTGCCGACTTAGACAAGACTTTTCACGCCATATTGCAAGGCACATTTGAAAAAATGAACCTAGTCAGCCGGGAAGAATTCGAAGTGCAAAAGGCTTTGCTTGCCAGAACCCGCGAAAAACTAGAAAAGCTAGAGGTAAGAGTGGCTGAACTGGGCCAGCGGATTCCAGGCCCGTAAATCGCCAAGACGGCAGGATGCAATGAGTCTAGCCGTCGTCTATAGTCGTGGTCGTGAAGGTATCTCGGCACCACTGGTCACGGTGGAAGTTCACCTTTCCAACGGGCTACCCAACTTTTCCATCGTCGGCTTGCCTGAAACTGCCGTCAAAGAAAGCAAGGACAGAGTTCGCGGAGCCTTGCTCAATTGCCAATTTGAATTTCCCCAACAACGCATCACTGTCAACATGGCCCCTGCCGACATCCCCAAAGAGGGTGGACGGTTTGACTTGGCAATTGCCTTGGGCATTCTTGCCGCATCCGGTCAATTGCAAAAAAAATCCTTGGAAAAAATGGAATGTTTGGGCGAATTGTCATTGGGTGGCGAATTGCGGCCAGTGATGGGCGCATTGCCTGCCGCCATCCAAGCCAAGCATTTGGGCAGGCAATTGATACTCCCCCGCGAGAACGCCGCAGAAGCCGCTTTGGCGGGCAATGTGGAAGTCATTCCGGCGATGCATTTGCTGGAAGTCTGTTCTCATCTCAACGGCCAGCGCCGAATCGAATTCCAAGCGGAAGCCCCTCCCGCTGCCGTGTCATTGGAAGCACCGGACTTAGCCGACGTTCATGGCCATTACCAAGCCAAGCGAGCCATGGAAATCGCCGCTGCCGGCCGGCACAATTTGTTGATGCTAGGCCCACCGGGGACTGGCAAATCCATGCTGGCATCTCGATTGCCGGGAATCCTCCCGCTACTAAACGAAGAGGAGGCTCTGGAGAGCGCCGCCGTGGCTTCGGTGAGCGATGTCACCTTCGACCCAAACCACTGGCGAGAACCTCCTTACAGAAGCCCGCACCATACTGCATCCGCACCCGCCATGGTCGGCGGAGGCAGCAACCCACGACCTGGGGAGATTTCGCTTGCCCATAACGGCGTTTTGTTTTTGGATGAGTTGCCGGAATTTGACCGGCGTGTGCTAGAAGTTTTACGCGAACCGCTGGAAACCGGCGTCATCACCATTTCCCGTGCGGCACGGCAAGCAGATTTCCCTGCCCGCTTTCAACTCATTGCCGCAATGAACCCCTGCCCTTGCGGCTATCTGGGCGATGCGTCGGGCCGGTGTCATTGCACCTCCGACCAAGTGCAGCGCTACCGCGCCCGAATTTCCGGGCCATTGCTGGATCGCATCGACATGCATATCGAAGTGCAGCGCGTGTCTCATGAGGTGCTAAGGGCTGGCAGCCCCGGCGGCGAGGAAACCAGCGCGACGGTGCGCGAGCGGGTGATACGGGCTAGACAACTGGCCGTGCAACGTGGTGGACATGCCAATGCCCTTCTCAACCCCCAACAAATCAAACGCTTCTGTGTGTTGGACGACAAAGCGCAAAGTTTACTGGAACGGGCGGTGGACAAACTGGGTTTGTCGCATCGAGCTTATCATCGCATCCTCAAATTAGCCCGCACTATCGCCGACCTCGCTGGCATGGAGAGCATCCAAATCGCCCATGTCAGCGAGGCGGTGTCGTATCGGAAATTGGACAGGGTGCCGGGTGGAAGATGATGAGATTTTAAGTCTGCTAAAGATAAAAAAAATTCGAGCTTTGTTTTAAGATTTAATATATCTTGGCTTTAATATAGGTATTCTTCGAAAGTGCCGTTCGAGTTTCTTTCGTGCTTCGGAAGCATAACCAAAATCTTTCCCCGATTCATCCCATGAATTAATAATTGAATCTATGGCGGTTTGAACCCGAATAACCATGCTATCTTCTTCATATCCAATCTTTCTGGCCATTCGGCGGAAAGATTCCATGCTAATATCTTCCCAGCGTTTTGATTTGGCAAGATTCAAGGCTAGACTATCATCATGTTTGTATTGAATAATTGAAACCAGATCATATGCTGGAGAAAGCTCCGCCCTAATGTCGTCAGGGTAAATCAGGCTCCAGTTTTTCAAATGGGCGTCACCGTTACCCGACACGATAATAAAAACGAGACGGCGAATGAATTCGACCAATCCAGTTTCTCCACTTAATGACAGGATAAGTCGGGCCAGTGTTTCGTAGTTCCATTTTTCGTATTTCTTTTCTGGATAAAGCCCGAGAATTTGGACAAAATCTTCCATATGAACACGCTGATGTGCAGAGATTCGGTCAAAACGACGAACGGCTAGTGCAAGTCGTTCTTTAAAAATAGCCAAACTTGAAGGCAAACCCGATATGTCTGACACATTGATCAATTCCAATTCTGGTATGGTAATACCACTGTCCTTAGCCCATAGCATGGTGGCATATTCATTCTCTGGAACCTTGGAGTAGCGAGGGTCTGGAAGCTTGAGTATCCAGTCACCTCCTCGACCGCTAACGGGTATGGTAAGCCCACGCTCACTGCGATTGGCAGAAAACTTAAGCTGCACACCCGCTAAAGAGAAGTGCCACTGCTCGTTTTCCTGGATACCCTCAAGCGTCAAAACGTTTGTTTCCTCTAGGTCGAATAAAGGCTCTTCGGCGATTATCCTTACCGCACCGGGCAAATCTTCGCCTAGATGATGAAGCAGAAAGAATTCTCGCGTAGAACTTACTCCGGCTTGTTTTGCGACCAACTCGCGAAGCGGACCCTCTGGCAGCAAATTGGAAAACCAAGGTGGCACCCGCACTCGACTGCTATAGACTTGATCTAAATCATCCAAAAATAACTGACCTAAAACTGGCCTTGGATACGCATGTTTGTAGGATTCCAACAAATGGAATTCGCAACCGTCATTTCGGTTTAATGTGAGAGTACCAACAGGCGCTTCGTTTAGCAAAACGATTAATCTGTTTGTATCGATCATTTAGCTATCCTCGTCCTCTACCAGTAGCGACGCTATCGAAGGGCGGTCTGGCTCGTCCCACCTAGCATGGCGATCAAAGAAACTCTGAAAGTGAGGTCGGAGATATTCAGCCCTTAAGTTAAGAAACTTATCTTCATCTCCATCAAACAACGCCATCGTGCCAGTCTCGTCAATGCCATGAGAAACTAATACCACAGTATTTGCATTCATCAATAACCGACGCAGTTCCCGCAGACCACCTTTCTCGGGGTTTGGGTGAGCAAGGCGGTTGGCGATTGATAATTGATATACAGCGTTTTCAATACCAAATAGTTACTTAATAATGAATATATGCAACATGTAGGAGCGGGCCACGCCCGCGATAAATAGCCTATTTTTGAAGACTTGGCCCAAACAATCGCGGGCATGGCCCGCTCCTACGGATCA
>CAIWDB010000590.1 GCA_903911305.1 uncultured Methylococcaceae bacterium
ACGCACTGGCGCAAGCCCTGCGCATCCCCGCCAGCCGCCTTCATGAAGTCGTCAACGGGCGGCGAGGCATCACCCCGGACACCGCGCTCAGGCTTGCCCGCTACTTCGGCGGTGACGCCCAGTCATGGCTCAACCTACAAACCGCCCATGACTTGAGGCTTGCCCAACTCCAAAGACAGGAGGAAATAGAGCGCGACGTGCTTCCTAGGGAGGCGGCGTGACTTCAAAGGTTTGCTGGTATGGTCGTCAAAGCAAGCTTTGACGCTCCAATCCTAGTAGCTTAAAGACCGACTCGGTTTTCAAAACCGAGTCGGTCTTTAGCGGCTCAATAGGCGAAAAGCGTCCCTCGTTGGCTGGTGATGACAAACTGGCCGTTGCCGGTATACAGCAGTTCCAGCGACGTACCCTGGCTGGCGGTCACATAACCGCCGGTCCCCGCCGTGCTGGAACCGACGTAGCCTTCCGCTAAGGTATAAATCTGCCCGAATTCGACCACTGCCACCAACTTGCTGCCGTCCGCCGAGGAGGCCACGGCATTCCACCCTCGGCTGCTGTTGGTCCGCGCCGTCCATGTCGCGCCGCTGTCGGTGGAGGTGTAAATCTGCCCGTAATCCTCCACCGCCACCAGCTTGCTGCCGTCCGCCGAGGACGCTACGGCCGACCAGACCCGGCTGCTGTCCCGCGCCACCCATGTCGCGCCGCTGTCGGTCGAGGTGTAAAGTTGCCCGTTATTCACCGCCGCCACCAGCTTGCTGCCGTCCGCCGAGGAGGCCACTGCGTTCCAGGCTCGGTTACTGTTCCGCGCCGTCCAAGACACACCGCTGTCGGTGGAGGTGTAAATCTGACCGTCCCACACCCCTGCCACCAGCTTGCTGCCGTCCGCCGAAGAGGCCACGGCCTGCCAGATCCGGTTGCTGTCTCGCGCCGTCCAAGACACGCCGCTGTCGGTCGAGGTAAATATCTGCCCGCCTAACACCACCGCCACCAGCTTGCTGCCATCCGAAGAGGAGGCCACGGCCTGCCAGTTTCGGCTGCTGTCCCGCGCTGTCCAAGACACGCCGCTGTCGGTGGAGGTGTATATCTGCCCGATAGCATCACAAAAAAGAAGAATGGGTCCAGTATGCGGCGTGTGGAATGTTTGTTTGCCATGGTAAGGCTTCTCTTGCAGTAATGATTCGGATATCCAAGTTAACAGCTGATGTTACGCAGCGGCATACCGCAACAAAATATAACTTTCCCACCAAAATGCAAGCTACGAATTATTACAAAAAATTACGAATTATTATTTTTTTGAACATACATTGATTTAAACACTTGATGGATGTAACAGCTTTTTCTATATTTATTTGTTACTTGAAAATTAATAGTTGCAACATGGAGTGGGCCTAAGCCCGCGAAAAAATATATGCCCTCGTAGGAGCGGGCCACGCCCGCGAAAATCTAGGCTATGCCCGCCAATATCGCGCATCATGCGAGAATGAATCGCGGGCATGGCCCGCTCCTACGGCTTAAACATGACATTGAAAAGGCAGTAAGGCATGAAGGGTTAATCTGACGATGGCTTAGGCCGCACCTAGTTGATGATAATACTGCCTGAAAAACAATACCCTACCCCATGTTGAGTGTGGAGTGGAAACTCCATGCTGGTTTGTTTGAGTATTTTGCTGCGTAGCCTGTGTAAATTTGCATTTAAAGCCCGTATTCCACTTTCGTCTTCAACATAACCTAGGGATGTCAGCACTTGTTTTCGCTTGATGACCTGTCCACCAGCATTCGCCATCAGCTTGGCTAACTCATACTCCTTGCAGGTCAGCTCTATTTTGTCCCCAGCCGGGGAAACCAAGCACCAAGTTGACTGGCTCAACGTCCAACTGTCGGTTGAAGGCAAGCTTTGCTGACAGCGTTCCACGCGTCGGTGGGCAAGGCTGACGATGGCTGCCAACAGTTCTTGCATATCCACCGGCTTAACTAGGTAAAGATCAGCCCCGGCGGCATACCCTTGTACCCGTTCCTCGATTTTGCTTCGTGCGGTCAAGATGATAATCCCCAAGTCGGTCTTTAACCTCGTATATTCGGCTAACACATAGCCGGACAGATCGGGCAAGCCAATGTCAATCACCACAACGTCAAATGAATCACTCACTAAACAGGAGAAGAATTCATGGGCAGAGCCAATCGCCGTCACCGCAATGCCTTCATCTTCGATATAACGAACGATGCTTTCGCGCAGATCTTGGTCGTCTTCGACGATGATGAGTTTGAATGTGGGGTTGTTCATTGGATTGAAATTTTTGTTATGCCAATTAAAATACGCAAGGTGATTTTCTGGAGCGTCAAAGCTTGCTTTGACACAGTAATTTTCGGAGCGTCAGAGCTTGCTTTGACATTAAATTAAATTCGCAACCTGATTTTAGAAAGATGCTTCAGCTATTCCGTCATACCGGCAGGGATTGCCGGTATCCAGATTGCAGGGATGCCTCCAACCCCTGCCATCCATGGAGCCTAGATTCCGGCAGTCCATGCCGGAATGACGGTGTTTCGAGCTTAGCTGAAACAACTTGCTAATCAGGATTCGCAAAGTCAACTTTGCCAGTCAAAGCAAGCTTTGACGCTCCATTCTAAAACCTATCCATTATCATCCAGCTTGATCAATAGGCAAACGAATCGTCGCAGTCGTGCCATTATTATCACTACGGATGGAGACACTGCCTTGATGTTCTTGGACTATTCTAGCGACTAGATATAACCCAATTCCAGAGCCTGCAACGTGATTGTTGCCGGGAATTCGGTAGTTTTTCTCAAACACCCGTTCGCATTCTTCATGCGCGATGCCTAACCCGTGGTCGGTCACACTCAACACACACTCGTTACCTTGACGATATAGATTGACCTCCACCGCAGTTCGTTCCGGCGAATATTTGACCGCATTGTCCAGCAGATTGAGGATGACTGTTTTCAACAATTTTTGATCGCCCAAAACAATTATCTCGGCCATATCGTCTTGACTCAAGGATAGCGGACGTTCCGGCCAAAACTCTTTCGCCTGATGGATGACTTCCTCCACGGAATCAGCCAAAGCAAACTTCTCAAGCCTTAATCTAAACGAATCATCGGTAAACTTGGCTTTGTCCAGATTGATTTCCAGCACTTCCACCAAGCGGGAGATGGCCCGTTTCATTTTGTTGACGGCAAAAGCCAAGGTTCCATCCGGGTCATGTTTCTTTTTGGACAACAAATCCAGATTGGTACGGATAATGGTCAACGGGGTGCGGTATTCGTGTGACACCATGGAAACAAAACGGCTTTGCCGTTCCAAGGTTTGCTCTAGGTCTTGTTGTTTTTGGCGCAGTTCAAAGGTCATTTCGACAGCCATTGCTTCCGCGTTTTGTTTGGCGTTGCGCTCTGCGGACAATGCGTTACTCTGATCTATACGCAATTTTTCAGCTAAACCCAGTGTGAGCAACACGATATGGCCAAAAGTCAATAACTGAACTACGTTGATGGTAAACGGAGATATTGGCAGTATGCCGGTCAATCGCAGAAATTCCATGATGGGGATGAATAAAAGCAGGACAAATGCCATGCAGAAAAACCAATGACTCATTAAACCCATACGCAAGGATTTGAAACTGAGCCAAGCCAATAAGCTAAACAAAACTATCCCATTTAAGTAATTGGCGCGAGAAATGAAGGCTACTGGCAAAAAAGGTGACAATACAAACATCAAACAGGCTACCGCCAATAACACACGGAATAATTGTCGCTGCAATTGACTTGACACAGGCTTGAATAATGAAAACCCAAAGAGGACGAGAAAAATCCATGTGCCACAAGCATTTTGATTGACCATGACATCATTGATGCGATGGGCGAAGGATGGGAAAATCAAGGGTAAGATGCCGGTCGCCGCAATACGGTTATTAAACAAGAAGAATAGGTATAACCCAAAAAAACCATAAAGATTTTGTCGAATACGAGAATAAAACAGCAAACCAATGGTGGCAACAATCAAAAAAACCGATAACATGGCGACTTGCAATATAATGATTTTATTGCCACTTTTGGCAAGTATATCACCCGGCTTGATTGAAGCCAATAAGGCAAGATTGCTACTGGTTTGTAAGCGTATATAAACCCAACGAGGCAAGCCATCGGGTAAGTTTAATGGAGCGACAAACTCTGGCTGAAACCGTTGACTATCACTCACCGAAATATGGTCGCCCAAGTTGTATTTCTTATAACTATCGGGATTCTTTGGATCATCACTGGTTTGTACATAAACGGTGACATAATCCAACACGGGGGGGCCAAGGGCGAGGTAAGTCCCACTACTGAACGGGCGAGTTTTAATCACTTGAAACCGAAACCATACCACTTGCCTGCCAAAACCTTCGTTGAAGAATCCCGGAATGATTTTAAAGCTTTGGTTAATGGGGCTGGTTAGAATTTGGGCGAAATCAACACTTGCTTGGGTATCCTCAAATACTTCCAGATGACCCGCAAGGGGATAGGCTCTGTATTCATCAAGCGACACGGGTTCAGCGTGAGCCATTGCCCCACTGAATTGCCAAAACCAGAGTATCCAAAATAATTTTTGGAGTAGGTTCATGGCGATAATGAGACTAAGGGGTTAGTTCTTTAAGCTGCCAGCAGGAGTTCCCGCACATGCGCCCCGACACTTTCCCCCAAAGCGGTTAGGTTATAGCCTCCCTCCAAGGCTGAAACCAATTTCCCCCCGCAATGGCGCTTGGCTAGGTTTAACAATTCGCGGGTGATCCAAGCATAATCCTCTTCCAGTAATTTCAACGCGCCTAGCGGGTCGTCTTTGTGGGCATCAAAACCAGCCGAAACCAAGATCAATTCCGGTTTGAAATGGTCTATAGCCGGTAGGATTTTGCCACTCATCGCGGCACGGAATTCAACGCCTCCACTCCCGGCAGGCAATGGGGCATTGAAGATATTGCCAACGCCGGTTTCATTGACCGAACCGGTTCCGGGATACCAAGGGTGTTGATGTGTGGATGCATACAGCACATCCTTATTTTTGTCGAAAATGTGTTGAGTGCCGTTGCCGTGATGCACATCAAAATCGACGATGGCAACCCGGTTGATGCCGTGCTTGTGCCTCGCATGTTCGGCGGCGACGGCGATATTGTTGAACAGACAAAAACCCATGACATGGCTGGACTCGGCATGATGCCCCGGTGGACGCACACCACAAAATGCATTGTTGGCTACGCCCGCAAACACCGCATCGACGGCGGCGCAAACCGCGCCGGCCGCACGCAGGGCGGCTTCACCCGAACCGGGTGAGACGGGCGTGTCAGGGTCTAGGTATTGAATTCCATAATCGGGTATGGAATCTAATACCTTTTTAACATGGGTTTCTGAATGGACTAATAAAATTTGCCCAATTTCGGCGCGAGGTGCTTCCTTTTTGACCAAATTGGCAAATTCTGCACGATTTAGCACCGAATCAATGGCCCTTAAGCGAGCGGCATTTTCGGGATGGCCTGAGCCAGTGTCGTGGGATTGAAAGCTGGGATGGGTATAATAAAAAGTAGTCATGGCATATTTAGTGCTTTATTTACAGGTTCTTGAAGTCGGAGAGTTTGACTATTGTGCGCAAGCTAGGCAAAAAAAGCCATGGGCATCCAACTGCAAGAGGGCTAATCCCTGTGGTACGATGGTTGCGTCTAAATTGTAGCGTTTGAAACTAAAATGCCATGAGGAACAGCCGTGGGTATCATTTATAGCAAAGTTCGTCTAGCCAACCCGTATTATCCAGGACAGGAAGAAATTGACGTGGAAGCTTTGGTTGACACAGGAGCAACCCATCTTTGCATACCCGAGCATATTGCCCTGCAACTAAAATTAACGACTCTCAAAGAGCGTGAAGTCGTCACCGCAGACGGTCAACATAAGCTAGTCAAATATGCGGGTCCGATTCAGGTTTCAACCCTAGGCAGGGACTGCTTTGTTGGCGCATTGCTAATGGGGGATCAAGTTTTGCTGGGCGCAATTCCCTTGGAAGACATGGACTTGGTGGTTTTGCCACGGGAACAGCGACTGACTGTCAACCCTGATGCGCCGAACATTCCAATGGCATATGCCAAATAAATCCGACTATTCATCCGCACAGTTGCGGCAACACCTAATCCATTTTTCACTGTAGCGAAGAGACTGACATGCTAGACGAATATCGCAAACAGGTCGCCGAACGGGCGGCTGAGGGACTGGTTCCCAAACCCCTAAGCGCAGAGCAAACCGCAGCCTTAGTGGAACTTATCAAAACCCCACCGGCGGGTGAAGAAGATTTTCTATTGGATTTATTAGCTAACCGAGTCCCGGCAGGTGTTGATGAGGCTGCCTATGTCAAAGCTGCTTTCCTAACGGCTATTGCAAAATGCGAAGCAAAATCGGAAATTCTTTCGCAAAATAGGACAGTCGAGTTGCTAGGAACCATGTTAGGTGGTTATAACGTACAACCTTTGATTGCCCTACTGGATGACCCGCAGCTTGCGCCCACCGCTGCCAAGGGGCTTTCCCACACTTTGCTGATGTTCGATGCGTTTCACGATGTGCAGCAAAAGGCCGAGGCTGGCAACAGCCAAGCACAGGCCGTGATGAATTCTTGGGCCGAAGCGGAATGGTTCACCAGCCGCCCTGCCCTGCCTGAAAAACTCACCGTCACCGTATTCAAGGTGGTTGGTGAAACCAATACCGACGACTTATCTCCCGCACAAGATGCATGGTCGCGCCCGGACATCCCTTTACATGCCAAGTCCATGCTGAAGGTTCCGCGTGAAGGTATCCACAATGCTGAAACCCAAATTGAGGAACTCAAGGCTAAGGGCTTTCCCGTGGCTTATGTGGGCGACGTTGTGGGAACAGGCTCATCGCGGAAATCCGCCACCAACTCGGTATTATGGTACACAGGCGACGATATTCCGCATGTCCCTAACAAACGGGCGGGTGGCGTATGCATAGGCGGCAAAATCGCGCCGATCTTTTTTAACACGATGGAAGATTCCGGCGCGCTACCCATCGAATGCGATGTAACCGTATTGAACATGGGCGACGTGATCGACATCCATCCTTATGAAGGTGTCATTCGCAAGCATGAAACAGGCGAGGAATTGTGCCGGTTTTCGCTCAAAACCGACATCATCCTAGACGAGGTTCAAGCGGGTGGACGTATCCCCCTGATTATAGGTCGCGCATTGACGGATCGTGCGCGTAAAACCTTGGGTCTTCCCGCTTCAACGGTTTTCCGCCGCGCCCAAGCACAAGCTGATTCCGGCAAAGGGTTCACCTTGGCGCAGAAAATGGTCGGCAAGGCGTGTGGTGTGGCAGGGGTGCGACCCGGCACTTATTGCGAACCGCATATGACCACGGTTGGCTCACAAGACACCACCGGCCCGATGACCCGCGACGAATTGAAGGACTTGGCTTGCTTGGGTTTCTCCGCCGACTTGGTGATGCAGTCGTTCTGCCACACGGCGGCTTACCCCAAACCTGTGGATGTGCAGACTCATCACACCTTGCCCGATTTCATCATGAACCGGGCCGGCGTGTCGCTGCGCCCCGGCGATGGCATCATCCATTCGTGGCTGAACCGCATGTTGTTACCCGACACCGTTGGCACAGGCGGCGATTCGCATACGCGCTTCCCGATTGGCATTTCCTTTCCGGCGGGTTCTGGTTTAGTGGCTTTTGCCGCCGCCACGGGTGTGATGCCGCTGGACATGCCGGAATCGGTCTTGGTGCGTTTCAAAGGTAACATGCAGCCTGGCATCACCTTGCGTGATTTGGTTCATGCGATACCATACGCGGCCTTGCAACGGGGGTTGTTGACCGTTGAGAAGAAGGGTAAGAAAAATGTTTACTCTGGCAGAATTCTGGAAATCGAAGGCTTGCCGGATTTAAAGATTGAACAGGCGTTTGAATTGGCGGATGCATCCGCCGAGCGTTCGGCGGCGGCGTGTACGGTGAAGCTGAACCCGGAACCCATCGCAGAATACCTACGCTCCAATATCACCTTGTTAAACTGGATGATCGCGGAGGGTTACGGCGACGTGCGAACCCTGCAAAGACGCATCAAATCCATGGAAGACTGGTTGACAAACCCAAGCCTGCTTGAAGCGGACAAAGATGCCGAATATGCCGAGATCATCGACATTGACCTGAACAAAATCACCGAGCCGTTGCTATGTTGCCCTAATGACCCGGATGATGTCAAACCTTTGTCGGCGGTGGCAAACACGGCCATAGACGAGGTATTTCTAGGTTCGTGCATGACTAACATCGGGCATTTTCGCGCAGCCGGTCATTTATTGGAAAAATTCGGCAAGCAGATTCCCAGTCGTTTATGGATTGCACCACCCACCAAAATGGATGAGGCACAATTGAAAGAAGAAGGGTTTTACGGTTCCTATGGCAAAGCGGGGGCCAGGATGGAAATGCCTGGCTGTTCCTTGTGCATGGGCAACCAAGCGCGAGTGGCCGACAATGCCGTGGTGGTTTCGACATCGACACGCAACTTCCCCAACCGTTTAGGCAAGGATGCGCAAGTGTTCTTAGCATCTGCCGAATTGGCGGCGGTCTGTTCGATTCTGGGCCGCATCCCCACGGTTCAAGAATACATGGGTTATGCGGTCGACATTGATGCCAAGGCGGACGACACCTACCGCTATTTAAACTTTGACCAATTACCCGAGTTCGTCAACAAGGCCGAAAGTATAAAGGATAAGGAATTTGCATGAATTCATGGGGCGGTTGCTATTGCCGCTCCTTTTTTCCAGATGCCAATGGGCAATTAAAGATCGAAATTAAAACATACTTTTCAGAACTACCGTCTGTGAAGGCATATATATAACAATGTGATAACGAGAGAACGACAATGAAAACGGTCACTGAAAACGCACTGAAAGATAGAATGTCCGATTACTTGAGAGAAGTGGAAGCCACTGGCGAAGAGTTAATGGTCACCAAAGACGGTCAACTTGTGCTTAAGATAATCTCTTACCATCGATCTTCTAGCGAAGCTGAATCGAATCAAGATGAGCACGGCATCAAACGATAAAACCAAGTCGAGTGCCGCTTAAAACTAGAGAAATGGAGTTTTTTTTCAACGCTATTGCCCTTGCTAAAAATGCCATCACTCATTAAGCTAAGCAGTTGTGTGTATGCGAGCGATAAAGTCGCCTGACCACTGAACCAACCTTTTCTAGGCAACTACCGTTACCAACCCTACGGAGAACATAATGAAAAAACCAGCAAAATTTTTTACCGCGTTGATTTGCATAGCGGCTTTTAGTACACCTTGTCTGTCAGAGGAAAAACCACCCTTTGCACCCCCTCAGCAGCCCGCTCATCCCGGCATGGCTGGGCCTGGCATGGCGCATCCTGGTATGGCAGCACCTGGAATGACTGCACCGGGAGCAGGACAAGCACCTGGCGGCGGCGGCATGGGAATGATGGGTGGTATCAGCGAAGCGCAAATTGATGCCCATTTACGCCAAATGCAGGAAAAGATGCTCAGAGATTATGACTTCATGAGGAAAATCCGTGAATCCAAGGACGAAAAAGAGCAAACAAAATTGAAGGATGAGTGGCTGCAAGCGATGAAACAGCATGTGAAAAACCAAATTCCGACACAATTAAGAACGCATGGGACACCTGAAAAGCCCGCTGAAAAATAGTATTTGCTGTCATACAAGCTAGGTTTGCTGAATAATCCAGTGGCGGCAAACTTCGTCCTGATTAGGAAGACTCTTCAGCAAGGGTTAAAAGAACTACGTCATACCGGCATGGATCGCCGGTATCCAGCAAATTAAACGTAATTGCTCCATCCCTATGAATATGCATGATATTAACATCCTGTTTATTCCGCTTGTTTTACGGTTTTCACCACTCGGCAAAACTGATAAGGCATCCGATGATCGCCGATAAACGCCGAATATTCCAAGCAAGTTTCATGTTCCACCTGCAAACCGTAAACCTCTAAGATTGTTGACTTTGCCATCGTCATAATGCGGTTTTCGGCGGCAATGTCCCGATTGTCATTTAAGGGTAGTGCAAGTTCACACCTCAAACCTTCGCGATAAGTGTCTTGAACAATGGCATGGACATTGAATTTTTTGAACGCCCAAGCTAAAGCTTCACATCCTCCATCGAATTTGGTCAAACCCCATCGAGTGAATTGGTCATGCATTTTGACGACGGCATTGAGCCTATAATTGGATTTGGCCTCAAGGATCAAATATACCGGCCCGGAACGTTGCGCAATCATTGAGCGGAGCGCTTCACCATAGGCGGGGCTTTCCGGGAACGTCCCCATCACCGAAGCAAATGCGGTGGGTTTTGGAAAGAACGGCACCATCCAAGCCATAGGCGAACCTCCTGCAAAAATGATCGTCGTTTTTTCAGGATTTGCCAATTCAGGCGTGGTGACGCGAAAGCCTGTCTTAGCCCATGATTTATGTTCCCATGTATTAAGCCCCAAAAGCACGACGACCGTTGACAACGTTAACACCCTGACGGCGATTTTATGGGCGGTCGCAGTATCAAAAATCTGATGCAGCAAAATCCAAATACCAAGCGGAATCAATAATTCCAAAGGTACGAGATAACGTTGGATGCTAAATAGTTTCATCCAGACTAAATACCCCAATGCGATAAACACTAGCAGAAACCGCGAACGCCCATTTAAAGAGGCAGAAGGCTTGCCAAGGTATCTATTTCGCAAAACAACAAAAAACCACACGCCAAATAGACTATAAATCACCGGCCAAGCGATTTGCCACGCTTCTAGTTCACCAATACGTTCCGGGTCAAGGCTAAAAATAAATGGCCACAAAAGTGCTTCACCCAATCCTTTCGGCAACCACCGTATATCCAATATCATTATTTGCGAAGCCAAAGGGCTTTTGAAGATGGAATTGAATTGCGGATAAAGTGGGTTTCCAAACCGTTGCCACATATCCCAATACCAAAATCCTGCGGTGACTGTGAAACCTAGCAATACCCCAAAGCCAAATATGAAAGCGACCCGTAAGCGGGTAGGCCAATTGAATGGCATGGCAAAACAAGACAAGCATAAAGCGACTGCATAGACGGCGTTAGTAAGTTTCAGGCCAGTCCCAAACCCCATCAATAACCCGGCCAACACTAAAACCAACACGCAACTCCATGACCATTCGCCCAGTATTTTCCATTGGCTTAATAACAAGAGCAATGATGCAAGCACGAATAATGCGGTTGCATTATCGCCCATGGTATTGCCCAACTCCGACAAAAAACCGGGAGAAATGCAACAGGCTAAAGCCAGTGATATACTAATCCGATGGGATTCCCTTTTCTTATATTCTAATAGTATTAGGCGGACGATTGCCAGCAACAATACAAAAGCTAACCCGTGAAATGCTCCCATGATAAAGCCGACTAATGGCGCAGGCCAATGCATCGCCATCTCATAATAGGGAATATCCAGCAAGGGGTTGAAATACGTTTGCATTTGTGCCGGGGCCAAGTCAAAACCGACTCTGCCATTGAGCCATGCATAGGGATTGTATAGATGATAGTTTTGCAAATCCCAGTTGGTGTCTTGACCAAAGTAAACAGAAACCAACCCGAAGAATAGGGGCATAATAAAACAAGCCCATATAGGTGCATTTGGGTGGTTAAAGGATTGGATAAGTAACTGGATTTTATTGCTAGGATGAAATCGCATTGCCAATCATATTTTTTGAATGTTACCTAGTTTTGTTTTCTAGCGATTTCAGATAATTCACTAATACCTCTGCGGCCACTTGATGGCCCCGAGAAGCCCAGTGAGTGTCATTAGGTAAATAGACATCAACCACACCTTGATCAAT
>CAIWDB010000591.1 GCA_903911305.1 uncultured Methylococcaceae bacterium
AGCCGTATTGTTGCGTGAATTGGCTTACCCTGAAGATTTTGAGGAACCCGCCCGTCTGGCGGCAGTGATCAAATCCTTGCCGTTACGACTGCGAGCCACTCGGCCTTTGGACGAAGCCATCAGCACGGCCGGAGGTGTCGCTTTTGAGGCATTGGACGAACATTTGATGGTGCGGGCAATGCCGGGGGTTTTCTGTGCCGGGGAGATGTTGGACTGGGAAGCGCCAACCGGCGGCTATTTGCTGACTGCTTGCTTCGCCACCGGCAAAGCGGCTGGAGAAGGGGCGCTTGAATGGTTAAATATAGAAGACAACCAAAATGTTGCCTCTAAAATTTGATCATTCTTGATATCCGCAAGTAGTTAAAATTAGTCGCCAATTTACTCTTTCTGGAGGCAATAAGGTACAAGTCCAAGTCTACGGTGACAAATGGCGTATTCCCTTTAATCAGATCAAGAATTGCACAATCTGTAAGTCCAAGCTTTAGAAATTGCTCATGCTTGGAAATCTCTGAACTAGGTTCGAAAACTTCTTGATGGGCTGAAATCAAGTTAGAGAGCGTCAACAGGACTGTTTTCTTTACTGGCTCGCCAATCTGCGAAACAAGATTCGACACTTCGGTCAGGATATGCGGTGTTATCAACATTTGGTCGTAACTAGCAAGGAGTTTAATCAGCAAATCGAAATCTTCCGGCTCAAATGTTCTTGTGCGCTTGTGTTTGGTTATCAGTGAACGGTCTGTCAAGCCAACTACAAGAAGCACGAGAAGATTGGTATCAATAATTTTCTGCCGCAAGCTGATCACCTACCAAACGATTTTTAACGGCTACAACCTCTCCACTTACATCATTAATACGGACTATTTTAAATGAGCGTCTGGGATTACCTGGCTGGTTAAGGCCGGGAAACATTTCACTAGCGGGATAATCCCAAGGACGGGAAAAGCCGATAGTGACGACCCATTCATTTTTGGAATCGTCAAATACCACTTCCTCCAAACCTAAATTGGAAATGTTCTCAGATTCAAAAATATCTTTCGTATATAAAATTGCTTTAAGAACAGCATCTTTAACTTTCACTGACATTCTCCAGAACAACCCATCCGACAACAAATTACCTGATTAGGAAGATTCTTCAGCAAGGGTGAAAAGAACTACATCATACCGGCATGGATCGCCGGTATCCAGATTGCATGGACGCTTCGAAGCCCCGCCATCCATGGAACCTAGGTTCCGGCGATCCATGCCGGAACGACGGCTTTTCTGATTTGGCTGAAACATCTTTCTAATCAGGACAAATTATACCTTTACCCCATGCTCCCGCATCGCTTGCAAAACGGTTTGGCCGATATGGGCGGGGTTGCGGGCGACATACAGCCCTAAGGCTTCCATGGTGTCCATTTTGGCACTGGCAGTGTCGGACTCGGAGGAGATAATCGCGCCAGCATGGCCCATGCGACGACCGGGCGGAGCGCTTACGCCAGCGACAAACCCGACGAGGGGCTTGCTCATATTCTTTTGCGCCCAACGCGCCGCCGCCACTTCTTGGGGTCCGCCTATTTCACCAATCATCACCACGATTTCAGTTTCCGGGTCAGCCTCAAAGGCTTTCAACACAGTGACGAAATCAGTGCCATTGATAGGGTCGCCACCTATGCCCACTGAGGTGCTGATGCCTATTCCCAAGCTTGACATTTGTTCGGTGGCTTCATAGTTCAATGTGCCAGAACGGGAGACAATCCCAATATTACCCTTTTTATAAATATGCGAGGGCATGATGCCGACTTTGCATTCCCCCGGCGTGATGATGCCGGGGCTGTTGGGACCAATTAGAATGGCATCCCGTCCAATGCGATACCGTTGCAGACGCACCATGTCATGGATGGGGATTCCATCCGCAATGGTCACCGCGACTTTGATGCCTGCGTCAATCGCTTCCATGAGCGCATCGGCATTGAATGGCGGCGGCACGAACACACCCGACACATCGGCACCGGTGGCGGCAACGGCTTCAGCCACGGTATCGAACACCGGCAAGCCCAAATGCATTGTCCCGCCCTTGCCGGGGGTGACCCCGCCGACAACATTCGTGCCAATGCTCATCGCATCCTGGGCGTGAAAACTGGCATGTTCTCCGGTGAAGCCTTGAAAGATGACCTTGGACTTTTTATTGACAAATACGCTCATAGGGCTGTTTCCTTCACGATGGCAACGGCCTTGGCCGCTGCCGCATCCAAATTCTCGGCGTTGATAAAAGTAAGTCCTGACTCCGCCAGTATCTTGCGGCCTTCATCAACATTCGTTCCGGCCAAACGCACGACTAGCGGCACTTTGATGTTCAGATGATTGCACGCTTGGATCAGACCTAGCGCGATCCAGTCACAACGATTGATACCGGCGAAAATATTCACCAAAATGGCCTTGACGTTGGGGTCTTGCAATACTATGCGGCAAGCATTGGTGACTTTCTCAGGCGACGCACCGCCCCCAACATCAAGAAAGTTGGCTGGGCGTCCTCCATGCAAGGTAATGGCATCCAAGGAAGCCATCGCCAAACCCGCCCCATTGACGATGCAACCAATGTTACCGTCCAGCGCGATGTAATTGAGACCGTGGCCGGATGCTTCCACTTCTTTGGGTTCCTCCTCGGCGAGGTCGCGCAGATCGGTGATGCCTCGCTGGCGATAAAGCGCATTGTCGTCGAAATTGAATTTGGCATCCAACACCAATAGCTTTTCTTCTTCGCCCACACTGACAACCGCTAATGGGTTGATCTCGGCTTGCAGGGCATCTTTATCCCTCATGCAGCGATAGATGGATTTCATCATTTTGACCGCTTGTGGCATCAACCGTCCTTTAAGCCCTATCCCTGTGGCAATTTTGCGGCACTGGAAATCACGCAACCCGATGGCGGGATCGACAACCTCTTTGACGATCTTATCCGGCGCGGCTTTGGCGACTTCTTCTATGTCAACCCCGCCCTCACTGGAAGCCACCACAGTAATGCGTTGAGTGGCTCGATCAATCACGAACCCAAGGTAAAATTCCCGCTTTATCACGCTAGCCTGTTCAACCCAGACACGATGCACCAAAGCCCCTTCCGGGCCGGTTTGATGAGTGACGAGATGGCTGCCGATCATCGCATCGGCGGTCTTTTTCACTTCGTCGATGGAATGAACCAGTTTCACGCCACCGGCCTTGCCACGTCCACCCGCGTGTATCTGAGCCTTGACGACCCATTTGGAACCGCCAATATCTACGGCAACTTGGGCCGCCTGCTTGTCTGAATAGGCTACCCCTCCGACTGGAACCGGCACGTCGTAGCTTTTCAACAATTCCTTGGCTTGATATTCATGGATATTCAAACGTTTGACCTCATTTCTATTTGCTTGATTTGTCTTACAACATTTTCCGCCATGCGGATGGATGCGGCATCAATCAGCCGACCGTC
>CAIWDB010000592.1 GCA_903911305.1 uncultured Methylococcaceae bacterium
ACATTCACCGCCACGGCAATCGCCACACAAGCAACCGGCATGGCCTGCGGCGGCAGTGGAAAGGGAAAAGTCAGCCCAACCATGAACAAATACAATATGCCAAGCAAGGCGAAAAAGCTATACCGATGCGCCAACGGGCTTGAGTAGTCGAAGTTGGACTGCTTGATTTTCCGCCGTGCCAGACCGTCCAACGCAAACGGAATCAAGGCCGACAGAAGGAAAGGCCACCACGACAGCATGAGGAATAACCGGCGCAGGGCCTGATAGATGCCGTCCCAAATCACTTGGATTCGCTCGGCGATGAAGGGGAAAAGGCTGTCCCTGCCCACATTCTCAAACCCCAATGAATGCTGGCGTTCCTGTTCGCTGGGGATGAAGTAGCGGTACACGGTCTCCTTGGCACCCGTTTTGACGAACAGCCGGTCGAACCAGCGTTTGGTGGTGTTGCGGATTTCGGCATCCTTTTCCTTTCCAAGGTAAGCGACAGTCATGGCATCTTCGGTTTGCTGGACGGTCTTCAACCAATCGTCGGACACCAAGGCGGCAACCAATACGGCTTCCATCAGCCAGATCATCAGGCTTAACAGGATGCTATGCTGCATCCCGCGTCCATTCCTGACAAGTATCGCTTAGGGGCAGCCCGTTCAAAGCTTCGCGTAGGTTTGCCGGTACAAGCCGCTGTGTCAATTCACTTTCACTGTCCTCGACAGACTTTGCAGACTCAATAGGAAATTGGCTTACCAACCCGGCAACCAGCGTTTCGACGAATACCCGCAGCCGTACTCGGTCGGATTCGTTTTCCCTTTCCACGGAGGAACGGTAGGCATCCAGCGCGACGGTCAGGCTGGCTTCGATTGCCTGTTCCCGAAATTCTTCATGGGGGATGTTTCGGTCAATATAGCCAACCACATTCCGGCAAACCTCCAAAGTCCCCGGCCAGTCGGTTTCCAGCACGGTGATGGTCTTGCTTTCGCGGGTGTGGCGGCTTCGCCAGTGTTTGAGTGGGTCTGGTTTCATGATGGTGAGTCTTCTTAGTGGATTGGTCATACTGTTCATTACAGACTGTCCGTTACGGATTGGAAGTGGATTTGAAAAGGCTTAATTGATGATGGCTGGCCGGACTGGACGATATGCTTGCTGCCCATCAGCTTTTCTTTTTGGACTTGGGTTTCTCGTCGGCTTTCGACCGCAGCACTGGCAGCCGGCCTTTGACGATGCGCCCGCCCGACAGCTTGGCGATGTAGTGTAAGTCGGGCAGTTGCCCCAACAGTTGTGGCGCGAACAGATCGCCTTCCTCTTCCATCAGCCTTTCGCCGATGTTGCCGGAAAACACAGCCGGGTTTGAAGAATGGGTCGAAACGCCCTGCGTCCGCATGATGTACTTAAGCCGGGTCTTTGGCAGGTTGTCGGTGATGTACTCCTGGGTTTCCGCGTCCATGACCCGCAAAGCGATCAGGTTGTTGACGTTGCCGAGAATTTGTCTGGCCTTGGCCTCGGAACCTGTCCTTGCCGCAAAGTCGGCAAAGGTCTGGGTGGCGATGGACAGCCTAAACTTCGCCCCGCGCCCCTTGTTCAAGAGTTGAATGCAGGGGTCGTTTATCACTTCGGCGGCTTCATCGACAAAGATGTTGACCGGGCGGTTGTCCACGCCGTAGTTGTACCTGTCCCCGGCCACGGAAGCCAAGTCGGCCAGCAATATCGAACCAATCGCGCTGCCCACCATGCCGTCCGACAGCGAATCCAAGCCGATGTAGGCGACCTGGGCTTGGTTGATGATCCTTGCCGAGTCGGTGATGGGCCGGGTGTCGTCGATGTCATTGGGGTCTGGCGACAACAACGGGCCTAGCGTCCCCGAGGTCAACATGTTCATGACCGGCAACAGCGATGCCACCATCTTGCCGAAATGGGTGCGGTCATGCTCGAACATCGAAACCAGTCCCTCCAAGTCCATGTTGGGGTGAATGGTTTGGACGGTATCCCGGTAATGCCTGACCAAGATTGTGGCGCGGCCTTCGCTGTCCCTGGCCTTGAGGTTCAAACGATGCTTCCAGCCGTCCTCAAGCACCCGGTCGAAGTACCTTTCAGGTTACTTTGGTCAACAAAAAGACGTTGCCCAACCTAGCCAGCAAACAAATGACCAGCCAATTCTTCATAAAGCGGAAATTTCTCATCCAAACTGATAAGTCGGGTATCAAGTTCCAAAGCAGTGGCGATGATGAAACGGTCGGCGGGGTCGCGGTGATGCAAAGGCAAATGAGCGGAACGGGCAGCAATATCTTTGGAAATGGAGATAACCTCAACCTTTGCGTCGAATGTTGCTTTATACAACCAAACATCCCAAGGGAAACCCAAATCCAAACGTCCGGCCCTTGCCAGATATAAGGCTTCCCAAACCGAAATAGCAGAAATCATCAACTGCCCCCCTGTGCGGATCGCTTGCCGTACAGTATCTGGCAAGGCTTGTTCCGAACCCGGCAACCAGCGCAGCCAGACATGGGTATCCAAAAGCGTCATTTCAGCACTTCCCAATCGTCATCTGGCACTACAGGTTCCATTAATGCTTTGTCATCGCATAAAATACGCATTCGACCCGCCAATTCTGGCGGAGGGATGTTGATCGAGTCGGAATGGTCGGACAACTCCTGCACGATGGTCACAATAACGCGCATCCGCTGCATTGTATTAGGGGATTCATCCAGCCAATGCAATTGCCCATGATCGAAAACGGCTTCAAAACTTTTTAGCATAATAGGTTTTAACCTGTGTGAATCAGTAACTCTCTTATAGAGGGATAGAGCCAATTATACTGCTATGGCTCGGTGTTCAATAGCATGGCTTTGGATTTGTGAAAGTAAATGATGCTCTCATGGGAACGCCCCCAATCACTGCCTAGATTTGCCTTATTCTTATAATGCCAAATCAGCCAGCGGCAATGCTTGAAATATTTAGATGCCGGATGCTTCAAATCTGCCAAGATTTCAGAAAAGCCACACACATACAAGGAACCTGTCGGCTTCAACACCCGCGAGGCATGGCTAATCCACTTGATAGATCATTAAATAGTGTGTTCTAGGCTCTCGAAATTATCCCAATCGACCTTTTTGATTTTGTGATGGGGGGCAGCAAACACCAGATCAACACTAGCATCGTCCAGCGTAGCCAGCCAGTCTATGGAGTTGCCTTGGTACAGCTTTCCGTTTGGGTGTTCGTTTTGCTTTGGAAGCCTTTGGAAACCGACTCAAAGTCGAACTCTTTGCCTTTGGTGGCTCGGCGGATGTCGTTGAATTCCAGTAGGGAAAGCTGTTCCATGGGGTTGATGGTATGATTTGGTTAGGAGCATTATAACTTAGGAAAAAACTAAAGCCTGAGATCATATGAATGTGCTGAGTAGCGTAAGGTGGGCAAGCGTTTTAGCTTGCCCACCATTCGTCGGAGTTTGCTGTTTCGTTCTGCGTGGGCAAACGATAAAGCCGTTTGCCCACCCTTATATGTAAATGGCTAGACGGGCCTCAGGTTGTCATTATTTATTAGATCCTCCCAGGAAACTTAATTTTTAACTCATAGATAAATTTATCTAAAATCCGCCTAAACCCATCTTTGGTAGGGTGTAGTTCATTATCCCAATCTGTCACAGGATTTAAGATGCCTTGAGTGTGTATATAATTAAGATTGTTTGCAGGATCGCTAGAAATATCTGCCAAAAGCTGATCAAACTGTTGAAGTGCGGCTTTTATAATTTCTACTTTATCATTATAACCGATCCATCCGCGAAGACTTAATGATGGTTCTAACCAAGGTCCAATATCACACATTGCGCCTACACCGTTCGGTATGGCAAAATCATACCCATGCGTAAATATAGGTATTCCAGCCGCATAGTCGTTACGAATTTTAATTAAATCCTCATAAGCGGATTTGATAATATCCAACACATTGTTCAATCTAACTTGATTAAGTCCTTTTTTGGGATTATTTCCTACACTTGTTGCTTCATTCACCCAAAGGCAAAATTGATCACCAGCAATATCGTTTCCTCCCCCAGAAAATAAAATAGCATCGAATTTGCCATTGTTATTATTTTGTAATTCTTTGATCAATCGCTGTCGTTTGGAGACTCCTAGTAATTGAGTGGTGGCATTGCCATAATGTGCTAAGTTCAGGATATTAATTCTATTAGAAAATTTTTTATCCATTTGTGTGATTATATCAGTACGATTACCGAAAGCAGATGTAGGGTAGTCGAACCAAGAATCCCCATCTGCTATAAAATTTAGTTTTGTAGGGGTTCCAAAATCACCTTCAAATGCATTTATTTGCATTTCTTGAATCTTTTTCTGATATTCTAGAACTCTGTTATCCAAATCCGTTTGAATTAGATTTTGAAGATCTTTTTCAGGGGTTAGAGTTGTCATTATTTTATCTCCTTTAGAAGTTGAATCGAAAATATTAAAAATAGACATCGTATATTCATGTTATGGATTTCCCTAATGTCATATATCGCCAATGATATACAATCCTGCCCAGTGGTATGGATGGGAAAATGGATATGCATCCATCTTAGCTATCTGGTTTAGTTCATACTCTAATAGTGTAGAATCCGTTGTTAAATGTTGATGAACCCATTTTGAGTAATCATCCCGGGTATAATGAATCAATTCCCGTTGAGCTACACAGAGTGCAGTGCAAACATCATGACTTCCGTCTTGGATTAATTCCAAGAATCGATTTATCAGCACAGCAGTCCCACGCCTAGGGATTTTCCAAAGGGCACCAATGACATATCGCACACCTGAAGATAGCATAGCACTTGGTAAGCCGATATATTCAGCCCCTATGGTTGAGCGCACTAGGCCACTTTCACATGCGCCCATGATAACACTACGGCAACCACGTAGATCAAGTTCTTCAAACACTTGGGAGAATGACACTGGTTTTGTTGCGTCTAAACTGAGATGGCCAATCTCTGAATCTTCCCCATAATACTCGCCGTGACAGGCGAATAAAGTATCACGCGCCTGATGTTCTACAACCGAATTCATCAACGCCGACCAAGATGGTTGATATTCTTCGCGACAATCTTTCGCATAGACCTTGTGTATATTTGGCAGGATGTTTTCGTATGCTTTTACGTTATCACCTATAACCACACGCAGAAGAGTGTCGTATTGGGCATCATTTCTAGAATGGTTTTGGAGGAACAGCCCTAAAGTCTGACCATAACTGATAGTGGCACAGTGGTCGATCAAATATTTCCCTTGAAAGCGAAGCGCATGGAAGGGTATCACATTCATCTGAAGCCTAGGGAATATCTTCAGGTGTTTTCCAGGCAGGAATTGAAGCACTGGCTCCATTACCGCGCCGAACATGTCCGCATACACCGAGAGTAGTTTATCCAGCGCATCCATTTTTTCCTTCACATCCTGTGACTCCATTTTATTTTGAAACTCGTCATGAATTGCCCTAAGTTGCGTTTCGCCGAAATCGAGCGAGTAGGGAGCGGCATTGCCGGAACTCATATCTAGAAGTACCATAGTGCTGGCATGAGTGCCGATATGAAACATTAAGAAAACAGTGTTGGGTAAGCTTAAAGCCAATGTCTTTTCAACGATCTCATTGCATTGCTGAGTATGTATAAGCTGTTTGGCGAGATTAATCCATTGAACCAAGAATTCCCTGTTACTATGATAAGATTTGACGATATTCGCTAGGTAGTCTTCGAACTGACTCGGCGTTGTGTTCAGTGTCCTATAATAATGAGCGCGATTACGTCGAAATTCTGTCAATGAAGTCGGGTTTTGAGCTAGAACAGCAGCATTTTCTGTCATCAATACACTTATTTCACGAGGTCCACTATTTTCCACCTCAGCCAGTATACACTTTACGTTTTTTAATAAGCAGGCAACTTTAATTGAATTCTGTGAAAATGAGCGGAAAATCTGTTGTTTTGCTCCGCGAGCAAGGGGAAATGGACTACTCATAGTCATATGTCCATTTAGATATTTTCGCCCTTCATAATAAGCCTTTAGCGCAGGCCGTAATTTTTCAAGTTCATCAATAATAATTGTACTATTAATTTGACTGTTGATTATTGGTTTAACAGGATGGCCGACAATACGCATAATCGTATCGGCTTGTTCATAGGCGGATAACACTTGCCAGTATAGTGTATGGCAATAATTTGGCTCACGATGCTCAAACTCATAGGCTTGCTTGAACTGATGGCATGCCTCTTCACTCTTTCCTTGTGAACGCAAAGCACATCCTAATAAACGATGAAGATGCCCAATCTCAGTGTCTAAGTCAAGTCTATTCGCTTCGCTTAGGGCAAGCCTAAACTGTTCCTCACTAACTTCATATTGACCTCGACTATCTTGGAGTAATCCTAGAAAGCGTCGAGCTAGGACACCATAATAGGCAAAATCGTCGTTATTGCACTGATTGATTATACAAATGAGACTGTCGGCATGAGTGATTAAAAAATGATCATCCAACTCTTTACCGACTTTTTCCAACCATAATTGAGTCAAATATGTATATATATGATCGGCGCAGGGGTTGCATTTCACATAGTCAAATGGACGTGACCAATAGCGATAATACTTAAGATTGTAATCTAATTTGCTTTCAATGGCATGTTTTAAAGGCTTGTAAGCTGTGCCGAGAATGGCTTGATTATCCATGTATCCATGATATGCTGTCTCCAAGGACGACAAGGCGAGGTCATCGGCAAAATTTGACTGTACAACAGCATATAGATCACAAGCGAGAAAGTGGTAGGTGGATTTTTTTACCTGAGTCATCCGCTGGAATATGAATGTCAACCAGTAGGCAGGAATCCGATGCCAGCGAACCCATAAATCCAATTCATCGTACCATGCCAATAGATCGTCATCCGTTGAACAAAGTTGGGCGAATTCATTTACGATTTTCTGAAGCAGCGGTTCCAATCTAGTTTGACTGTACTCATGTTCTTTCAATATTTTCAATAGATTCTCAAGAAAAGGACGATGACTAGCAGGCAATAGGGAGCCACTGGGTGGGGGGCAAGGTTTCATAACTGCACCACTACTATGTTGATTTCTGTCTCTTTTGTAGAATTGTTCGAGGCGATGAAGTATTCAGCCCGCGTAGGGCACTTTAGCGATTTAGCGTAATGCGCCGGATGATTTAAGCCCATCGTGGACTGAATAGTTTTTTCAATAGCTAGAATGCCACTGTTCATCTAGTTTTCCTTATGCTATGTTTTATATAGACGGTTTCCAACTTCTTACTTGGGAACCAATGAAAATTATAACGCCCTCAAGTCACAATCACACTGACCGGATCAGTCCAAACCCCCTCGCCGCCGCTGCCGATGGCGCGGATGCGGAACCAGTAGGTTTGGGCGGGGGTTAGCCCTTCCAGCGAAATGTGGGTTCCGGTTGCCGAGGTGGTGGCAGGTTTCCAACTACTTTCATTCGCGGGGTCGCCCTGTGCCGATTGCACTTCATAGCTTTTTGCCCCGGCGAGTCGTGCGACATGCAGCAGCAATGTACCGCTCTTCGGGCCGTGGGTAATCTTAAAATCGGACGGGGCGGGCAAGATGCCGCCGTAGATGCCGCGCACGATGTCCTTTCTTAGATCGAAGCCGGTGGTGAATAGTTTGTCGGTGTCGAGATGCGCGATCACTTCAAGATAGCTGGCAAGATGTTTGAGCATGTCGGTCAAGGTCTGCCTTGCCGCGTCGCGTTGTTTGATCTTCAAGGTATCGCGGGTCAGGCTGGCATGATAGGCATCCAGATAAACCCTA
>CAIWDB010000593.1 GCA_903911305.1 uncultured Methylococcaceae bacterium
ATTAGTCCCTCCCCCCAACGGGGGGAGGTTAGGAGGGGGGCGATCAAATGGTGGCAAGCCCTTTGATTTAACTCGCCCCCACCCTAGCCCTCCCCCGTTGGGGGAGGGAACTGTAGCGCTTAATTCAACAGTATTGAGGTTGGGAGGAGGGAGATCAGAAGGCAGCGAAGCCACATTGACGACCAAGCCCCTGCCGCGCTGTTTGATGATTATCGACGAGGCCCAAGCCTTGTTTGAAAACCGGGCCACCAAAGCCGCCGCCAAGCAAATGCTGCGCAACCTATCACGGCGCGGTGCGGCGTTTGGCCTGCATATTTTATTAAGCACCCAATCCTATCAAAATGTCGAATTGGACAGCGATGTGAAAGCCCAGTTTCGCCTACGCATCGGCCTACAGCTTTCCAATAGCATGGAATGCCGCGCCTTGATGGGGCGCGACAACGACGGCCCGCTCAACTTGCCGCCTTACCATGCCGTGTACAACAATCACTTCGGCGAGATGCGCGACAACCGCATCGTCGCCTTGGATAATCTGAGCCGTGAGGATTTGTGGCAACGGGTGCAAGCCCTAAAACAACGCTATCCCAACCCGCCACCAGCCAATACCCCGGCATCCCGTCCAAGCCCATCCGCCCCGCCCGACACCGCCAAAACCGACGAATGGGCGGATTGGGATAGTTTGAACTAAGGAATGAACCCATGAACGAACAACCGCAATTCGACAATTACCTCAACGGCTTAAAACAAGCAGCACTGGAACAAGGCCGGGGGAAATTACGCGCCTTGGCTTTGACCTATCAATCCAGCTTGCAGTGTTTCCCCGCGTTGCAACAAGAAATTGACGGCTTATTGCAAACCGAAGAAACGCTGGATTATGAGGAACTGCTCAAACGAGTGGAACCGGCTTTAAAACAAGCGACGGATTGGTTGTTTGATGTTGACCGCTTGCCTAATGAAATAGCCGATGATGCTGAATTCAGCCAATATCTCAATAAAATGATTGCCACTTTGACCTTGGCTAATATGGGCAAGTCCATCCAGCATTTTCATGGTTTTCAGGTCGATGTAAAAACTAAGCAAGAAACCCTGCGGCGTGAGCAAATCGAAGCACAACGCCGTGCCGAGGAAGCCGAAAGATTGAGGATTGAACAGGAGTTGAAAATGCAAGCGGAGCAGGAAGCCAATCGATTGGCTGAAATAAAACGGCAAGAGGAAGAAGCCAAAAGACTACAAGCAGAAAGGGCAGCGCAAATCAATGCGGAAGAGGATACCAAATGGAAAGCGGAGAAAGAGAAAGCCGAACAAATCAAGGCGGAGCAAGAGGCAAAACTTAAAGCCGAGAAAGAGGCCAAGCGTTTGGCAGAACTTGAACAAGATGCGGAGTACCAGTTTGCACTCGGACTCCGCTACACCACAGGGGACGGGGTAGATAAAGATAGAGAAAAAGCCACCTATTGGTTAGAGAAAGCCGCAGAGCAGGGCAAGGATAGCCATCAATTTGAACTTGGAATTCTTTATTTCGAGGGTAATTGTTTTCAACGTGACCATAAAAAAGCAGAATATTGGTTGGAAAAAGCGGCAACTCAAGGCAACCCAGAACACCAATTCATATATGGACTGGGGTATATTAATAGTGATAACCCAAAGGCTCTGTATTGGTTGGAAAAATCAGCTAATCAAGGACATTTAGAAGC
>CAIWDB010000594.1 GCA_903911305.1 uncultured Methylococcaceae bacterium
CATTTACATGTCTTTCCAAGAATGCACTGGCTGCTTGGAATCTTTAGTGAACTCTTCCACAGTAACCCAAGCAAATTCGACGACCATCGAAAACCTGATCTTGAACTTGGTTTCACTGGATTATCAAGAAACCTTAATGGCGCCGGCTGGTGTAATGGCCGAATACACGCGCGATCAGATCATTGCCCAGAATGCGGGCAAATTTGTGTTGATTGTGGATGGGTCAATACCGAAAGATCCTAATAACGGTTATTTCGTCAGCGGCGGCAAAAGCGGCGTGTTGCGTTTTACCGAGGCGGCAGAACATGCGGGTTTGATTCTCGCTTTGGGGACTTGCGCAGCCTTTGGTGGCTTACCCAACGCCGATCCGAACCCCACCGGTGCGGTATCCATCGCCGAGGTGATGAAACTGAATGGCATCAACAAGCCATTGATCAATATTTCCGGTTGCCCACCCATCCCCGAGGTCATCACGGGTGTGATCATGTATTACCTGACCTATGGGGCCGCCCCGGCACTGGACAGCTATTTGCGTCCAAAGGTTTTCTACGGTGAAACCCTTCACGATGATTGTTACCGGGAAGATAATTTCGAGAGTGGCCGGTTTGTCGAAGCATTCGACGACACGGGCGCACGCAATGGTTATTGTTTGTTACATGTGGGTTGTAAGGGGCCTATCACGCGCAATGCTTGCAGATCAGTGCAATGGAATGCACGGACGAGTTACCCAATCAAGTCCGGTCACGGCTGCATGGGCTGCTCAGAACCTTACTTCTGGGATGGCGGGGTGACTACCGACAAAGCCAATCCCAAGCAAGCCGACGGACAGCCATTCTGGCACAACGGACCGTACAAGAGCCCCAGTTTCTACAGTCCTTTGCCGACTAGCCTTGTCCATGATTGAAGCGAGCAATCAAATAGCAAGGTCGCCTAAATAATTAGACGAAGCAATCAAACAATTTTCTAGGAGAACAAACATGGCTACAACCAATGTAGTGATTGATCCGGTCACACGGGTCGAAGGGCATTTGCGCATTCAGGCCATTGCCACCGAAGTGAAGAACACAGCCGGACAAACGCTTTATCATGAAGTGCAGACACCCGGTTTGAGCAGCAGCACCATGGTGCGTGGCATAGAGACCATTATGACAGGCCGCGACCCCCGCGACACATGGGCGTTTGCTCAGCGTATTTGTGGCGTTTGCACCGTCGTACACGGGCTGACTTCAGTACGTGCCGTCGAACAGGCGATTGGCGTTGTGGTTCCGAAAAACGCGGAACTGATCCGCAACATGATGATAGGCGCTCAATATGTGCATGACCATGTCATGCATTTCTATCATCTCCATGCCTTGGATTGGGTGGATGTGGTCAGCGCGTTAAAGGCCAATGCAGCGAACACAGCCATACTCGCCAAAGGGGCCAATCCAAACCATAAGCCTAACAATGGCGCTTTGCCGGATGCAGCCTATTTTCAGGCCAAAATTGATTTGCTGACTAGTATGGCAACCACTAATCAACTGGGTTTGTTTAAAAATGGATATTGGGGACACTCGGCCTACAAGCTCACACCCGAACAAAACCTTCTGTTAGTTTGCCACTATCTGGAAGCATTGGGTTGGGCGCGGGAAGTGGTCAAATTGCATACTGTGTTTGGCGGCAGAGATCCTCATCCCAATATGGTGGTGGGCGGCGTACCCACATCACCCAGTGCCGGCAGTAACAGTACAGCCCTTAACACGGCGGGTTTCACTGCGGTGCAGACGGCCATCAATGTCATGAAGGCGTTTGTTGACAACGTATACCTCCCAGACACATTGTTGCTGGCCGGACTGAACAAAGGTGCGCCGAATTACAAAACCCTTCCCAATTACACGGATTGGGTTAACTACGGGGCGACCGCTGGGAATTTCCTCTGTTACGGTGAGTTTGCCAATGCCACTGCAACTACTGGGTTTGGGATTGTCGATAGCATTAACCAAGACAAACTGTTGATTCCGCATGGGGTCATATTGAACTTGGCAAAAACGGGTACGGCTGCGGTTCGGCAGGTCTTTAATGTTCTGAGTGACACCGCCAAGGTAACTGAGAATGTGGAACATGCTTGGTACAGCTATACAGGCACTAACAAGAACCTCCATCCGAGATCTGGTCAGACGACGCTCAATTACACGGGTCCTGCGCCGGGTACTCCCGCCAGTCCGGGCAATGCCAATGTGTATAACTTGAACACTACCGACAAATATTCGTGGATCAAGTCCCCGCGTTGGAATCAATTGCCCATGGAAGTTGGTCCTCTGGCTCATGTGTTGATGATGTATGCCAGAAATAAACTTCCCACTGACATAACGGTCAGAACCTTAGTTGATAGCAATTGGATTAGTAAAACAACTGGTTTGGGTTTGCCTTTAGGTAAGCTTAACTCGACTTTTGGCAGGATTTTTTCGCGCACAGTGGAAACCAAGATCATTTCCGATGCCATGCAGGGTTGGTATGACGCTTTGGTAGCCAACAAAACCGCAGCGTATTCTACGCCAACGGCATTCGCCGCGCTTGCTGCCTTCTCTGGTTGGGCGGGTGACAAGGTGGGTGTGGGTTTCACCGAAGCCCCTCGCGGTGCATTAGGCCATTGGGTTAAAATTTCCAAAGCAACAGGTAAAGTTAGCCAATATCAATGCATCGTGGCCAGCCAGTGGAATGCGGGGCCTCGTGACGTTGCGGGTGTACCCGGGCCTTACGAAACCGCGCTTCAGGGTCATCGCTTGGCCGACCCCTTGCAACCTGTGGAAATTCTTCGAACCATTCACAGTTTTGATCCGTGCATTGGTTGCGCCGTCCATATTGTGGACCCCAATGGCGAACCGCTGGTCAAAGTCAACGTCAACCATGCTTATAGGTAAAAATCATGAAAGCCAATTCTAAACTCCTTGCTTTCACATTCTTCGCAGTTGCGGGTTTGTTGTTCACCCCTGCTGTGTTCGCTCACACATTCGGTGCCCACGGTGCCGGCTTTGCTGACGGTTTGGCCCATCCATTCTTTGGCTTGGATCACATGCTGGCAATGATTGCTGTCGGTCTTTGGGCTGCGCAATTGGGTGGTTCTGCAATGTGGCGTGTGCCGACGGCATTTGTCACCGCCATGGCAGTCGGGGCGATCCTTGCCAATCCAGCCATGGATGTCTCTTGGTTGGAAACAGCCATTGCCGCTTCCGTGTTGGGGTTTGGCCTGATGCTCGCTTTCCGTTTGCGTTTATCAAGCGCTTTGGGGCTTCTGGTCGTATCCGGTTTTGCATTGTTCCATGGATTTGCACATGGCTTGGAAATTCCTCAAACCGCTTCACCAGTCGGTTACGGATTGGGGTTCGTCCTTTCAACAGCCACCCTACATATCAGCGGTGTTTTACTAGGCTTATATTTGGGTCGTAAACAGCTCATATTGCAAGCAGGGGGGGTGGCAATTGCCGCTGCCGGTTTGTTGATGATGGCTACATGATACAATCTTCACCTAAATGTTGGCTTTGACCTAATGTACAAATAGGTTGAAGATCCGCCATCTTAGCCCCTCTCCCAAAAGGAGAGGGGTTTGTTGTTTATTTTTCTTGGAGCGATTTTCTTATGTGTCTAGCTGTGCCTATGCAAATCACCCAACTCAATGGATTTGATGCGCGTTGTTCGGCGCGAGGAGTGGAGCGTGATGTAAGCCTTTTTTTGTTGCAAGGGGAACCTGTCAGCATTGGGGATTATGTTTTAATTCATGTGGGCTATGCGATACAAAAGCTTTCAGCGGAAGATGCCGCATCGACATGGGAATTGTTCGACCAGATTCTGGAGGAGGAGCCTCAACTCAATGCATGAACTGTCCCTGTGCCAAGACGTGATGGACCAAGTGACGGAACTGGCCCGCAAACATGGAGCGCGTTCTGTTTCCAGAGTGAAGATTCAAATCGGACAATTGGCAGGAGTCGAACCGCTTTTATTGGAAAGTGCGTTCACTATTGCCCGTGCTGGTACCGTTGCCGAACAGGCTGAAATGATTACCGAGGTGGTCGCGCCCCTTGTCGTTTGCAATGCTTGTGGCAGTGAGTCTGAAGTTACACCGTCTAGTTTGGTTTGTTTGGCATGTGGAAACAATGACACACGATTAATTAGGGGAGATGAACTCATTCTTGCAAGGGTTGAGTTGGAGGTGGATGAAGACTAGCGAATAATTGTCTTCATCAATTATTGTGTTCCTATTTATTGATACATTGGCAAAATTGCCTATCCACTGGAGGTTTTCTAATCATGTGCGATACCTGCGGATGCAACATCACTGACGGCAACCGTCATTTATTAACCCCTCCCAAGGGGCAGACCAACTTCGGTAATACGCCGGCAAAAATCCTAAACAATCTGCTATTGCATAACGACCAACAGGCCGATACCAACCGTGCAAGGTTTGATAGCAAATGCGTGTTGACGATTAATTTAATGTCATCTCCGGGTTCTGGAAAAACGGCTTTGTTGGAGGCAACTATCCGTAAATTAAACGGCTCTTTGAGAATAGCGGTCATCGAAGGTGATTTGGAAACCGAGAACGATGCCGACCGTATTCGGGCTTTGGGTGTGCCAGCCCATCAAATCACCACAGGAACCGCTTGTCATTTGGATGCCCATTTGGTTGAAAAGGCGTTGGATCATTTAAATTTGGACGAATTGGATGTTCTATTCATTGAAAATGTTGGCAACTTAGTCTGCCCTGCCAGTTTTGATTTGGGTCATCATCGCAATGTGGCACTGCTTTCGGTCACGGAGGGGGATGACAAGCCAGCCAAATATCCGGTGATGTTCCGTGCCGCCGACTTGATGTTGATCAGCAAAACTGACATTCTGCCTTATTTGCCGGAATTTTCCCCTGACCGGGCGGAAGGCTGTCTGCGTAACTTGGCTTCAAAAGCCCCGGCCTTGCGCTTGTCTTCAAAGAGTGGCGAGGGATTGGAGGCATGGATCGCTTGGTTGCATTCAGAATTGAAAAGTTACCGCAAGGCCCGCCAACAACACGAGACGGTAAAACCGAATGTACAACCGGAAGGGCGTATGTTGCACCGTGCCGAACCTGAGATTCGGTTTGTGGCGGTTAAGAAATCTGCCTAAGACTGTGTGATCCTCTGAATTTCGTGGGAGCGCTTTTTTGGGTGCAATTTTGATATTCTCCTCGAAACACAAAACCGCTCTCACGATGTGGTCTCCGTTATTTACTCTCTCTAAAGAATCCATCCAATGACGAATCCAAACCCATCCAGTATTGCCCAGCAACGGCTGGCGCAAATCCGCGCCTTGGAATTGCCA
>CAIWDB010000595.1 GCA_903911305.1 uncultured Methylococcaceae bacterium
ACTTAGCGATCCGATTACGCCTTTGCCTTTGGATCGCTATGAACCGGGTACGTGGAAGGGATTGCAACATGTTTATGGCTTGCCCCAAGTGTCCATGGTTTGCATGCCGGATTTACCCGACTTACTTTCGGTTGATGTCGCGTTCACTCCAGCACTTCGCGACCCTCCTTTGTCACCTGAAGTTTTTGTCGAGTGCAGCGAAGACGAACCCGCGTTAGCCTCTGATAGTGCTTTAAAAATGGTGGCAGCGCCCCGTTGCGACTATGAGGGTTATCGCTTGTGGTCGGTGGCGATTATCATGCTACGCCAATTTTTGCAGCAACATCGACCGGACGTGATATTGCTAGGCGCAGTGCCTTTGCCACAACCAGACACGGCTTTGAAAGAGGCATTACCCGCCATTTATGCGGAAGCAGACCTGTTGGCATTTTTGCGAGGCATGGGGGTTTTGGGCGAATCAACAGTGATTGACGAAAACAAACCACCGCCATCGACCTTTAGCCAACTGACCTATCCTTGGTTGCGTACCCGGCGGTCTGGCGATTTGCCTGAAGGCATCGAACCGCCAGACGGATTGTTTGCCGGATTGCTTGCCGCCAATGCCCTGCGCAAAGGGACATTCCGCTCGGTGGCCGGTGTCATGTTGCCAGATGTGGTGGAAACCAAACCTGTCCCCGCTTGTGGGGACAGCCCGAACAGTCCAGCCCGGCAGCTTGCCGGGCGAATCTGCCTATTTGCACCTGAACCGGGCGGTATAGCCTTGCAATCGGACGTGACTACTTCCTCTGATGCCGCTTGGCAGTCAGGAGGCGTCAGGAGGTTGGTCGCATCGGTGCTGCGAGCCGCTCGCGAAGCCGGCGATAATTATGTTTTTGAGGCGAATGGCCCTAGGCTTTGGGCACGTGTCCGTCGTGGAATGGAGGACTTGTTGGCGGGGTTCTGGCAACAGGGAGGGCTTGGGGGCGCAACACTGAATGAAGCGTTCAAGGTGCGTTGTGACCGCACTACAATGAGCCAAAACGATATGGATAATGGTCGGATTGTCGTTGAAGTCGCATTGTTGCCAGTCGCGGCAATCGAACGGATCACTGTCGTGCTGAGGCTAGAAGGCAGCAGTGGCATCCAAACCAATATCCGCGAGGTGGCCTGATGGCTGATGAGACCTTACCAGAAAATCGGCTAACACCGTTACAGGTGTTTCGATTTCACGTCAATTTTAAAAAGGCTATCCTGAATCAGCCAGTGGGTGGCGACGTGTCCTTATGTAGTGGCGCTTTTGCCGAATGCACGGGGCTGGAAGCCACCATGGAACCCAAGGCCATTAAAGCGGGCGGAGTCAATTACGGCGCAGCCCAACGTGCGGGTCCGGTGACTTTCGCCACCGTGGTATTGAAACGCGGCATGACAAGCACCCGTGATTTATGGGCATGGTTCCAAATGGCGGCAGGTGGGGCCTATGCCTATCGTCTTAATGTTGAAATTGAAATGCGGAACACCAACGACGAGGCGATTTTAACCTGGGGCTTGGATCGCGCAATGCCTGTCAAATTTAAAGCCGCAGACCTGAATGCAAAGGGGACAGAGATTGGCATTGAAGAACTGCACCTCGTGCATGAGGGGCTGCGATTAATTTCGGTCAATGGGGCATAAGCGATGGCTGGTTCGTCGGAAGAAAAATTGGAAATAGCCAAATTCAAGGCATACAAGGGCGAGTCCTCGACAACCGCTTTGTTTGAAGTCCCGGTGCATTTCAATCCGGCTTCGCTCCAATACACTATCTCCAATACCATCAAGGACGAGGGCAAGGACGATGACAAAAAGCAGTTCGTCACGCAGTCCTCGGCAAAGCTTAGCATGGATTTGGTGTTTGACACGACTCACTCCGGTGAGGATGTGCGTAAATTCACCAATCAAACTGCCAAACTGCTTAAACCGATTCAAAACGGTAAGAATAAAAAAGTCCCACCTGTTGTGGAGTTTGACTGGGGGCTATACAGTTTCAAAGGAATCGTTGAGCAATATAAGGAAACCTTGGATTTTTTTGCGGCATCCGGCGTACCGTTACGGGCGAGTGTCAATATTACCCTTTCCCGGTTAAAGGCTGTTTTTGAAAGCGACACCAGCGGCACTTCGAATGTGAGCGGCGGCGACCTTGACCCAACGGTTGTTTCCCCGAGTCCCCAAGGCCCAAATGGTGGCCCGGCAGGATTGGCAAATAGGTTGGGCGATCCCCGTGCCGCCCGTTCAATTGCTGCCTTGAATGGCTCGGCAAGTTTACGGTTTGGTGGTGGCGGCGAACTGGCGCTCAATGCGGGTTTGGATTTGAAAGCAGCAGCGGCGTTTTCGGCGGGTGGTGATTTTGGGATAGGCGCAAGTGCCGGGGCAGGGTTAAGCATGGGTGCTGGACTTGGTGGAAGTTTTAGCGCTTCTGCCGGGGCTGGCTTGAGTCTCTCGGGAGGCGGCGGTCTAGGATTTCAGGCGGGCGCAAGTGCGGGGGTTGGTGTCAGCACGAGCGGATCAGCCAGTGCATTTGCAGACCTGCGCTCCGGGTTCAGTTCCAATTTATCCATGCCCGATGGAAGGCAGCTTTTGACGGGTGGGTTGGCGGTGAACGGCGGAACAGGAGTTCAATTCGGGTTGGGAGGACAGGCGCAGATAAAGGGAGAAGCCAGTTTAAGCGCTGATGTAGGGGCGAATGCCGATCTTCGTGGTCGGATTACTTTTAGCTAACACAGGAGATCACATGCCCATTGTATTTGAAGAAGTGAATGCCGAAATTGTGTCGGATAGCCAAACCAGAGGCATTGGGCAACAGGATACCCCTGCACCCAAGCAACTCGATCTTATGGAAGAGATTCGCCGCGAACTTGTTCTCATGCAAGAGCGGGCAACCCGCTTGAAAGCCGATTAGGGGCAACCGGAATGGCCGATTCCCCTGCCAGCCTAAAGGCATTTTTCAGCGCCACGCCAGTGATTAGACTGAATGGTCAAGAAGACCGGCAGATCAGCGAACTATTGACAGGCATAAAAATGGAAGAAAGTGAAGGCGGCATGAGCGCTTTGGAAGTGAATCTTACCAATTGGGCCAGTTTTGAGAACGCGGAGGCAAAGATTGCGTTTCTCCCAAATTCCCCAAAAATCAAGCTAGGCACTCCGATTGAATTATACACTCGGGAAGAGGCTAGTTTTAGGGAGCTATTCCGAGGAAAAATTTCTGCTTTGGAAAATGAGTTTAGCCTGAGTGAAGCCCCAAAGCTAACTGTTTTGGCTGAGGATGCCCTGATAACAGGCAGGATGGCACGACGCACTAAAACTTACACGGATATGAGTCCTGCCGATGTGGCAAGGCAAATCGCTTCAAACCACAGTTTGCAGCCAGTCATCCGGGGCTTGTCTAGCCCGACAGACGTATGGGTGCAATTTAACGAAAGCGACCTTGCTTTTCTAAGGAGATTGGTTGGTCGTTTCGATGGCGATGTGCAAGTTGTCGGCAATGAGTTGCATGTTTCACCTCGAGGCGAGGTACAGCGTGGAGTGCTGAAACTCACCTACGGCAACCAACTAAGGTGGATAAGATGGACGGTCGATCTCGCCGGGCAAGTCACCGAAATGAGTGTGCGCGGTTGGGATGCACTGAATGGTAGCGCGGTCGAGTCCAAGGTTGGCAATGGTGTACACCTTGGGCCTGGCACTGGCAGGCCGGGTGCGTCGGTGCTAAGGGAAGCGTTTGGCGAACACCTTGAGCATCTCGGACATATGGCGGTGGGCAGCACGGCTGAAGCTCAAGCGCTGGCTGAAGCAGCTTTTGATCTGCGGGGCCGAAGGTTTCTGAAGGCAAGGGGGATAGCCGAAGGTAATGCCGAGTTGCGGGTGGGCACACATGTGACATTGGAAGGAATGGGAGCGGGGCTGGACAATACCTTCTATATTGTAAGCACCTGTCATGTATATGACTTGCAAAAGGGTTATCGCACTGAATTCAGCGCCGAGTGCGCTTACTTGGGGAATTGACTTATGGATCGCGCCCATTTGTTTGAACGTCCAATTGGTTGGCTCAA
>CAIWDB010000596.1 GCA_903911305.1 uncultured Methylococcaceae bacterium
CGCAGCACACGGCCCGCGCCAGCAGACTCCCAAGCACTACCATCCGTGGGAGCGCCTTGGTAATTCTCATGCCAAGCATCCTGCACCCATTCAAACACATTGCCATGCATTTCATAGAGTCCCCAAGCATTCGCTGGCAAGGACTGCACCGGAACCGTTTTTTCCCGATACTGGCCTTGCTTGCCTCCGGGATAGGGATAATTGCCATCGTAGTTAACTTGTTCTGGGGTAATGTTACTGCCAAAGCTGAATGGTGTTTGCGTCCCGGCTCGACAGGCATATTCCCATTCGGCTTCACTCGGCAAGCGGTAGCGAAATCCGGTTTGCTCACTCAACCAAGTACAATACGCTTGCGCATCTTGCCAAGACACATAGATAACCGGAAGATTATCCCTACCCCAGCTTTCGTCTTTGGGTAATTTCCGATGCGTGTTTTGGCAAAACAGGTCGTAGTCAGCAAACGTCACCGCACAGACGCCTAGTGCCAGTGGCTTTTGAATGATGACTTCATGCTGTGGGCTTTCACTGTTTCTTCGTTCCGGCTCATCGGGTGGCGAACCCATCAGAAATCGGCCCGGAGGAATCACCACCATCAACGGCCCTTCGCCGCCATCCTTAAGCTTGTCGCGGAAGGTTTGACCGGGTGTGAATAGGGTTGTTGGAGGTGTTTGTAGAATCGTCGGCTTGCCAACTGAATCGGATGACAAATGTAGACCAGCTTCATCTGCCGACGGTTCGACTCCGCTCACCGACCGCCCCGTTCCCTGAGCGGAGTCGAAGGGAACACCCAAATGCTCCCTGAGCGCCTCCAACAACTGCAGCAAACCGAGATGATTCGGCTCGCCCTTCCATCCAATCATATCCGCCGTTTGGATGCGACTAAACCCATAAGGAAACTCTACATCTTCGATGAAGGCGGGAAATAAAATATTATGCCGTCTACCATAATCGGCTTCCTCGAACACAAAATCGCTGTCTCTGGACTTTGCCGACCACAGCGCCACCACTGCCTTGGCTTCTTGTAGCTTGGCTTGAATAACCTTATGCCAGCGTGTCCCGATGCGGGTTTGCACATCCAAATAAACCGACCAACCCTCCGCTTCCAATTGCTCGGTGAGTTGTTTGGCGATAACGCTGTCAGTCCTCGAATAGCAGATAAATATGTCGCTCATGCCTAATGCAGTAGTAAACCTTTAATGATGGGGTTTATTTTACCATTTCCTTGCTGATAACTGATGTTACGCACGGCTGCAAAAACGGCTTATTTCCAAGCGTTAAGGGAGCGTCAAAGCCTGTCCTGAGCAAAGTCGAAGGGCTTGCTTTGACAACCACATTGAAAAAGCGAGCCTGCTTCGCCGGTCAAAGCAAGCTTTGACGCTCCAAGCCAAGGGCGCTGCGTAATATCAGATATAAGCATCCCCGCAAGGCAAGCCTTGCACTCCCGTATCACTATCCTCTTACTCGTTCAACTTCCCATTCACAGCTTAGTCCATTCTCTGAACGGCAAAAAACCGTTAATATAGACGACTGTTACCGACATCCTTCCTGATATGAAATTAAATCCCCATTTTTACCTTGCCCTGTCCATTGTAATAGGGCTATTGACATTTGCGACCCACA
>CAIWDB010000597.1 GCA_903911305.1 uncultured Methylococcaceae bacterium
AATCAACAACGGGCGTTTGCCGTTCAAAGGAAATTGACTGCCTTTGAATCTGCCGCACTCGGTGCAACATAATAGCAAATTGCGCCAACGGAACATCCGTTTTGGATAATTCGATTTAGGGCGAAAATGTTCAATGTCTGAGCCGTGGGAATCCAAGCAATACATGCAGCGTTCACGTTTTCCCATCGTTTGCCTAAGTGCGGAAAGAATATCTCCCATGTTTTTGGTTTGCCTAGCACTGCCCCATTCTTTATTAGCATCGAACTTTCCATCAGCTTGTTTCTTGTTCGCAGACTTTTGCCGTTGGTTGAGATAGGCTAAGGTAGTAGGGGGCAATGCCATACGTTTAACCCGCTTCACGGTTTATAATTCCTCCTCGTTTTCGCCAAATATTTCAAGCTGACTTAAGTGGGTTTCTTCTTCTGGTGTCAATTGCGCACCCGCACGACGCTTAGCCTTTAACTTAGCATACTCGGCACGACCTTCAACGGCGCGAGGAGATCGGGTATATTGCAGGCCAAATGCCGAGGTCAATAATATGGTGTCAGGTCGAGAAGCAATGACTGTGTTATATTCTTCTTTGGATAGTGCTTTGGGTTTGTCATGGCTACCAGGTTCAGGCAACACAAACAAACCGTTGTCATCTGCGGCTTGGCAAATGATAGGGCTATGAGTGGTAACTAAGAATTGGATATTGGGGAAATGGCGTTTGAGCCAGAAACCTATTTTTTGCTGCCATTCGGGGTGGAGATGGGCATCAATTTCGTCTATTAATACTACACCATTACGCCTTATAAATAGTTTTTTATCCGAACCTTCTTCAATACAAATTCGCCAGAAATCTCTATCCTTCATCAAGTGCCGCATAATATCCGAGAGCAACGCTAAAGCAGAACGATAGCCATCACTCATATCTGACCATGCCAATTCAACGCCATTTCTATCTTTCAACCATAGCCCGTCTGAATCTACTCGATCAACACTAACTTGGTTAGGCAATAGGTCGTCACTTAGTATTTCAAGAAGTAACTTCAAGAACGCACTCTCTTCCGGTCTTTTTTCTAGCGACTTATGATGAAGAATTTTTAACCACTGATCAACCTCAGCCAAGGATGCCGATTCTTGAAATAAAGTAATTAAACTCTCGGTATCTGGTGCAACCATTTGCCGTGTGGCTTCTACAGATGCCCCAAACACACGACGAAATGGCCCGTATCCGCATATAAAAAATGAAAACATTCCAGGAAAACTTTCATATTCACGAGGATCGACAATTTTTATTTCTCTACCAGTATCCTCAAATTTTATGTCTAGTCTTGATAGAAGAGTATTTCCATGGTATGGGCTACTTAGATCATCTTCAAATTTTTCTATAGTTTCGAGTTGAATAAAAGCCTCATTTTCACTATCCCTAATCCATCCTTGAAAATTAGGCTGCAAGGCACGGGCAGTTTCTTTCCCAACCAAACCAATAGCTATTGCTTTAAGCAATGCACTTTTTCCTGACCCATTATCCCCGGTGAATACCGTCCAACCCGCAAAACTTCCATCTGATCGGGTCAGATCAAAATCCAACTCTTCAAATCCACGAATGTTTTTTAGGATAATTCGTTTAATATACATGATTAGTATTTTGTTATTTACAGACGGAAGAATCCGATTTAATAGGTATAACATCACCCCTAAAAATATAGCTTTCCTTTACTCCACTCCAGGCTATAGCCAATTCCTTGATTGCCAATTCAGGTGAATCTGCAAAAGCCGAAATATTAGGCAATTCTACAAAATGAGCAAGATAATCTCCGTCCTCATCTTGATATATATTGATGGTGAAACCATCGAAAGGATCATGTAGTGCCATTTTCAACCTCGTATTGCAAAATAAATTGTTCCACTTGATAGCCTTTAGCCTTGCCGTTCTTGCTTTCTTGTATCGAAAGTCGATGACCTTTAGGGGAATACCAGATTTGATGGCTACCCACTTGATGATCCAGTATCCATCCAGCTTGAGCTAACAACGTCATGAAGTCAGAGAAAGAAAGCCCTTTAGGATTGTTCGTTGCTTTAATCAGAAGCTTTTCTCGTTTTGTCATGATTGATGCACTTGCCAACTAATCAGGAAACACCCCCGTAGAAAGATACCTATCCCCTCGGTCACAAATAATCACGACAATAACGGCATTTTCCACTTCCTCAGACAATTTCAATGCCGCTGCGACTGCACCGCCCGAGGACACGCCAGCAAAAATGCCTTCCTTTGCCGATAACTGGCGGGTGGTTTCCTCGGCGGTTTGCTGATCGACATCCATGATTCGATCCACACGGAAAGCTTGGTAAATCTTAGGTAGATACTCCTGCGGCCAGCGGCGGATGCCGGGGATTTTCGACTCGCCTTCCGGTTGCACGCCAACGATTTGCACTGCCGGATTTTGCTCCTTCAAATAGCGCGAGGTGCCCATGATCGTGCCAGTGGTTCCCATCGAACTGACAAAGTGGGTAACAGTGCCTTGGGTGTCGCGCCAGATTTCCGGGCCGGTGCCTTCATAATGGGCAAGCGGGTTGTCAGGATTGGCGAACTGATCCAGCACCCTGCCCTCCCCTCTTGCCTCCATGGCACGGGCCAAATCAATGGCGGCTTCCATGCTGCCTTTGGCGGGAGTGGATATGATTTCCGCGCCGAAAGCTTTCATCGTCGCCCGCCGCTCTGCGCTCATATTGTCCGGCATGATAAGGGTCATCCGATAGCCTTTGATCGCCGCCGCCATTGCCAAGGCAATGCCAGTATTGCCGCTAGTGGCTTCGATCAAGCGGTCACCGGGTTTGATGTCTCCTCTTGCCTCGGCTTGAATAATCATGCTGAGCGCGGGTCGGTCTTTAACCGAACCGGCAGGGTTGTTGCCTTCCATCTTGGCAAGAATGAGATTGCTTGTATCGCCCGGTAAACGTTGTAAACGTACTAAGGGCGTGTTGCCGACAAAAGATTCAATAGTAGGGTAATTCATGCGTCAAACCAACTGTGGGACGTGTTTCAGCCAATAAGGAATTATACGGGCAATTGAATGCTTGCGTGTGGGAAATGGTTTTTTCGCTAAGTCGAAAGCTATGCTTGACTCAAGGGCATGTCCGCAATCAATGGGGCGGGAATTTTTCGCAATCCAGGACTTTGTTCCTAGCTATCCATCTTAGCCGAACCTTTGCGGACAAAGGCACTGACTAGCTTGTCTAGCGCGGAAAATAGCACTTCGACGCTATATCCGGCCAAAAACGCAAAGCCCACCGTGCTTAGCGAGTTCATGCTTGTAGCACTGACGGGTGAACTTGGGTTTGCCTCCGGGCTAGACCCTAGGAAAAGGTTTGAGGTCGATGAACCCAGAAACAAGCCAACGGCTATACCGACTAATGGACCCATGATCAACCGTAAGTTATAATTAATCAACGTGGCTTTGGAGAAGGTGACTGAACTGATTGTGTTGGTCAGGTCGCGCAGCACGAAAACACAAGCGCCTAGCAAACCGTATAGCAGCGGCAAAATAAATTCGGAAATCAGCCTGAGGGTCTGTTCCGACTGGTTTAATTCTAGATACGTGGGTATGACCACCGACTTGAGTTCGGAGAGTATTAATAAATCGTCGTAGCTGTCGTGTAATTGAGGTTGCTGAAGCATCTGAATATCGGGTTTGCCGGGCAAGGCTTTACTTAGACTGGTAGCGTCGGTCTGGTCTTGTACTGGTTTGGCTTGCGCTGTTGACGGCAAATCAGTTCCCATTGCCGAACCGGCACCCCCCCCTTCGAAGAGTATGTTTGAATAGTTTTGAAGTGGTTCCTGTTTCTCATCATCGGTTGTCAACCCCAATCCGATTAAGACTTTGCCACCGGTTTTGTCCCAAGAAAGCATCTCATCTTGAGAGGCTTGCAATTTAGCCAATTGCAATTCAACAATATATCTTTCATACATTTTTCTGACGTAGTTTTCTTGGCCTTCTTTGCCAGCCGCTTTCAAGCGATTATCTTCGTCGGCAATTTTTGCCGTAAACAATGCGTCAATAGCCTGTTTTTGGCTTTTAAAGGATGACATTAAATGATCCCTGACTGTCATACCCATTTGCATATAACTTTGAAAACAGATAATCGCCACTAATACTACTAATGAATATAACCCATATTTGAATACTGTTCTTTGGGCAATATTGCGTTTGCTCCAAACATGGCCTGACAAGCTAGAATGATGGCTGTCCAAGGTGGCATTAATACTGTCAGATGTCACCGGATGAATTTTCGCCACGACTGAGCTATAGGCTTCCCAGAATGCTTGCTCCTTATCAGTGTCAACGGAGAGTATGCCAGTGCCGTTGTCAACCAATTTAGCCATCTCAATGATAGTTTTCATCATACTAGGCTCTAGGGGAATTCCTCTGCGGCTGGCAAAGGCCAACAAGGAACTAGCCTCTCGGACTGCTTCCGACAGAGGCATTTTCCAAACTTCACGTCCCGCTATGCCACTTTGGCCTTCAGGTGGCGGTTCAATTTTAAATAGGCTGGTTATCCAATCCGAAACAGTGGGCATGTTTCATTTCCTTTTTGTGTCATTATAAATCCCATACCCTGAAAATAAGGCAAATGGTGATTGGTGGACATTATTCTGCCTCTTTTCTGTCTGGGTGGCTGAGTTGGCTTTTATTGCCAAATGCATTGACAAGGGTTTCCAAGGCTGAAAATAACACTTCAACACTATACCCTGCCAAGAACGCAAACCCCACCGTACCCAGCGAAGTAATGCTAGAAGTGCTTGCTGGCAATGTGGCATTCACAGCGCTGCCAGTTTCGCCGACAAAACTCAAGGCTGGCGTACCAAAAAACAGACCCACTGCAATGCCAACCAATGGACCCATGATTAATCTGAGATTGTAATTAATCATCGTGGCTTTGGAAAAGGTGACTGAACCGATGGAACGGGTCAGGTCACGTAACACATAGGCACAGGAACCGAGCAATCCGTAAAGCAGAGGCAAAACGAATTCTGAAATCAGCCGAAGAACTTGTTCAGACTCGTTCAAGGCAAGGTAGGTTGGGATGACCACGATTTTCAATTCATCAACGATCATAGATTCATCCCTTTTCAAGGTAGCTTGTGCATAGGTATCTGAATCAGAGTTCGAAGCAGCTTTTGAGGATGAATCGTTTTCGGTTTGGCTAGGTTCTGGAGACTTTGTAAGATTCTGTTGGTTAGTAAATTTGGTCAGCCAGTCTTCCATGCCTTTGGGAATGTCATGCTGGTACTGAACGTTAGATTCCATCCCTAGTTGATGCAACACCTTGCCACCTCCCTTACTCCAAGAAAACAACTCATCTTGGGATGCCCGTAATTTAGCAATTTGAAGTTCGACTTTATATTTATCATAGAGTGTTTTGACAAAGTTTGACTGGCCTTCCTGCCCTATACTTTTTAAGCGGTTGTCTTCTACTGTGATTTTTGCGGCAAATAACTCATCAATCGCCTTTTTTTGGCTTTGGAAGGACGAATCCAAATGATTTCTAATGGTCATGCCCATTTGCATATAGCTTTGGAAATAAATGATCGACACTAGGATCACCACTGAATAAAGGCCATATCTAAACACTGTCCTCTGAGCGATTGTACGCTTTTGCCAGAAATTTGAACTTGCTTGCGAGACAGTCCCACTGCCCAAGGTGGCATTAATGCTGTCGGATGTGACAGGATGAATCTTTGCAACGACTTGGCTGAAAGCTTGCCAGAATTTTTGCTCATTATCCGTATCTATTACGAGAATGTCACCCCCTTTTTCGATTAACCTACACATATCAAGAATGGGTGTCATCTGTTCAGGGTCGAGGGTTATACCGCTTCGGCTGGCGAATGCCAATATTGTGGAGGCTTCACGGACAGCCTCTTCAAGTGACAACTGCCAGCTTCTAGGTGAGTCGGCGACATTGCTTTCATCTGAGGAATTTGTGGAACCGAAAAGGCTGGTAATTTTGCTGAATAGATTTGGCATGGTTCATTTTCCAGTAATGCGATATTGAAAGAGCGTCTAAGGTTAATCTGCACCGGGCAGGGTTGTGCATAGTGTTCCTGATATTTCACTAGGGCGGTATCGGAAAAAATCTGATTTTTAGGGAAAAATGAATTCCACGGGCTTACCAATAAGGTTTAGCCGAGTTTTGAGCAATACTATTGATTTTTGGATTGCCTCGTCGCTCCAGCAGGGATTGCCGTAGCCCAGAATCCGGGGTGTCAGGCCATTTTCGCCAAATCGAAAATGGCCTTAGTTTGGCTTGATGAAAATAGCGGTTAACTAAACATTTGTTTGACAATCACTTTGGCTTTAACCAGCAAGGCTTTTCTCTCATCCAAGCCCAAAGTTCCGCCATTGATTAACTTAGTCACCATCACCACATCATCGGCATCGGCTGGTTTGTTTATATCGCGTTGTTTCCAATACCATGCTGCCGATTCTGCGGCACCTTCGGGGGTTGATAGAAAATCAGGGTCTGCTATGCAGTCCTTCCCACAATCCTTTGAAAATTCGGTGTAATTTTCCCGACCGGTCAATTGGATCATACCCCGCCCCCTAAATTTCCACCCATCCTCTGATGCTTCATCGCCGTTCCCCATGCGGTTCGCGTAGACATGGTTGGCGATTTTTTCAGGGTTCCGGGCATAAGCGGCTGGACTGACTTGATGGAAATATTTAGGGAACGTGTTTTGCAGACCGGACGCACTGTAATTCAGATTCTCTGAAAAATGCGTGTATCCCTCGCTTTCATGGGCAGTTTGGGCAAGGAAGTGGGCCACACGCAAGGGTGTGTTAATCAAATATTTTTCAAAGACATCTGGAAGGCACTGGGCCAATCCATCGGCTTCATCAGGCTTGCAGGCGGGGCAAAGGGACAAGATTTGGGATGCTTCAATTTTCATAGTTTCACCTCATATTTTTAGATTGATGGTGACTAAGGCAGCCGATGGATTGCCTTGTCAGTAATAAACACCTAAATGGTATTTGCGGGCAGTATCCTAGCTTCAACTTTGCCTGACAATCGGAAAAATGCTGATTTTTACGGTGAAAACCAACTTTTTTCAAGTAAGATTGGAAACAATTGGGAAATACAGCCCAGAACCCTTGATCGAAAAACGGAAATCCAAACTGACGAGGGTGGAGTCAGTTTCGTTGTCCACCGTGCCATGCTCCAAGGCGCCGCCGTCGAAAACCAGAGCGTACCCATAGCGAATTTCGACGGGGCGGAAATCCCTCAAGCCATATTCGCTTTCCACCCGCCATTGACTACGCCATTGACCAAATGCCTCCAAGCGATCTGAGATAAACCGAATTCCGGCTCGACCCTCCGTAAATCCAGGGACGGAGTCACTCTGCCAAAGCATTTGTAGAGATAACCGTCACCTGCTTACACCGAACCGAATAGCCCCGGATAGAGGATCACGGCATCCTGATTCTGAAAATGGGATATTCGTAAAATCCAAGACATCAGTATCTCTGAAGTTGTGCGCCTACTCCATGAAGGCGGTGGTGCCCAACTGTTCGACCTGGGCCTTTGGCAGGGGGGTCTCGGCTAGGCCGTCGAAATTGCCCCCTTTATTCAAGCTGAGCATCCCCCGCTTTTTGGCTTTCATTTGACTTGAAAAAGGCCCGGCGTTTTTTGCGCACTGTGTAAGGGATTTTTTCACGCTCCCACATTTCCAAATCACGGTGGCTTGCCATGTTCAGTGCCAGCGCAATGGTTGCATTGTCCAAGTTCCCACAGAGCACCGGAATCAACAAGGCCGAGCGGTTCATGTCAGCCTGCGGGCCACGTCCAATGATGTGCTTGAAGTTCCCGAACAGCGATTCGATGATGTCACTGCTGGCCATCAATGGCAATGCGGCCATTTGCTCGCAAATGTCCATGTGCCGCGCCAGCCAGTTTTGCAGGTGTTTTTTCACTTTGGATTTTTTGGGGAGCTGTTCCGACAGCCGGTGGCACTGTTCATAGGTGGTTTGGCCGAGACCCTGGCTTTTGATGATTTCCATGACCTGAGACACCAGCCGGGTCGTGTTGGCAAAGCGCAGGATGAACGGCTTCAGCAGGAGAAACCCCGGCAATGCCGCACGC
>CAIWDB010000598.1 GCA_903911305.1 uncultured Methylococcaceae bacterium
GCCGAACAAGTGCTACCCTTCTCCACTGGCGTGATTGGCGAATATCTTCCAGTGGATAAAATCGTCGCTGCCCTGCCACAAGCCATTGAAGCATTGACCGAAGAAGGCTGGGAACGGGCTTCACGGGCCATCATGACGACTGACACAAGACCTAAACTTGCCCACCGGAAAATTAGCCTAGACGGGCAATCTGTTGCCTTGATTGGCATCGCCAAAGGGGCTGGCATGATACAGCCCAATATGGCGACTATGCTGTCCTACATCGGCACGGACGCCAAAGTCGAGTCTAGCTTACTTCAAGAATTGCTTGCCACTGCGGCAGATAATTCGTTCAATTGCATCACCGTGGATGGCGACACCTCGACGAATGATTCCTTAGTGCTGATGGCAACAGGCGCTTCAGGTGCTATCGTGGATAGGGAGGGTGAGAATTTGCAAGTTTTCGCCCAAGCCTTGCTAGCAGTCTGTGACGAACTAGCCGAAGCCATCGTCCGCGACGGCGAGGGAGCCACCAAACTGATGCGAATTGTTGTCGAACAGGCCCGTAGCGTAGCCGAGGCGCACAATGTCGCCAAAACCATCGCCCACTCACCCTTGGTGAAGACGGCATTTTTCGCCAGCGACCCGAATTGGGGCCGTATCCTTGCCGCCGTAGGTCGCTCAGACTGTCCAAATTTGGAGATCGACAAGGTTGCCATTTGGCTAGGCGATGTCTGCATTGTCGAGAACGGTGGACGTGCTTTCACCTACACCGAAGAAGCAGGGCAAAAGGTCATGTCTGAAGCCGACATCACTGTGCGCGTAATGCTTGGACGCGGCGAAGCCTCGCAAAGGGTGTTGACCTGTGATTTGTCTTACGATTATGTCAAAATTAATGCGGAATATAGGACCTAGAAGTTTCTAAGGCAGGACTTTCTGCCCTAGTTCTAATAAGCTTGGGCCTTCAGACCAACCCAAAGCGCCTGAAGGATACCCTGTAATAGTCGGCTTATTATCCTTGAATTTGAACAGGCATTAAGCTACAGCCTTACGCGAACGCCGCCGAACGCACACTGCCAGCAAACCCAGTGCAAGCAAAGCGAAGGTGGGCGGCTCAGAGACTTGAGCCGGTTCGGCGTAAAGAAAATCGTCCATTACCACGACATCGTCGTTAGGATTGCCTAACACCCCGTTGGAAACAATGGTGTTGATGCCGGACGTTATGCGGACACGGCTGATACGTTCACCCGCATTGGCCACGCCGCCCAAGAACGACAGACCTTGATTGCTTCCAACCAAAGCGTTTTGGCTAAAAATCAGCGCGTTGTTCCGGTCGAAAAACTCGATTTTACTGGCTAAGGCAGTCTCGACATCAACCAAAACCACGCCAAATGCACTAGTCGTAGCCGCAATCGTGGTACCCGGTACAAAAAAATGCACATCCGTGATTGAACTGTTAAGGGCGGTGAATAGCCGCTGCGCACTGAATGCTTGGAAGTCGTTGGGGTAGCCAAACAGGGTCGGGCTAGCTTGACCAGAATTGGCGCTAACCATGAAGCCAGTGCCCGGTGTGCTAAACACCGCGCCACGCGGGGAGTTGACGTTAAAAAAATCGGCAGGCAGAAGGTTGGGGTCGGCACGGATATCCGGCACTCCATCCCAATTTATCTCGCGACGCAGACCGCCGAAAGAACCGTCCGCACCAGCAGTGATGCCACCACCGACGGCGGTACGGAAGGCATCGCGGGTTGGCGTGATGGCGGCAGCATCGGCTCCCACCGAATCGAATACCATAAAACCAGCTTGGGCAACATTAACCGAAAACAACAACACCGTCGTCAGTAGAGATTTGCGTATCATCATTCAGTCCTCCTCAACATTGTGGATCCAGCAATATTCCGGGAAATCCAGAATACGCCAACCTACCATTATCGTCAACTATTTATGAACGGTGAATTTTCCCATCCGTTAGAGAATGCTCCACGCAACAAACTTGCCCTAAGGGGAAACTCTTTTCGAGGCGCTGTCTTGCTGATTTCGGTCTGGGCTGCATTCTAGTCCAGCGTTTTCCAATTCATCGCCATGCACATGCAGAATTCTCCTCACCTCTTGAATCGTCTGTGGTTCCGCCTGTGTCGAATGGGACGACCGAACTACTAGCTCGGAGGTAGCTCCGTCCAAGTGGGCGCTAGTATATTTCACCACACCGTCATCACCTTCCTCAATGACTGGAAATTCTTGCTTGACGGCAATAATCGAATGATAGGGAACCCCCTCTGCAACCGGAATATCCTTAAACGCTTCCAAAAAAGGATTACCAGGGGTCATGTTATCCGTTGCCGTTGGCAGTGCTCCTTTGCCAAACTCGGTTTGACTCTGGAAAGCACCCGCTGCTTTCAATGCTTGCAAGGGTAATGTCGCAATGGTGGCGGGCAATCTGATAAGCCCTCTGAGCAAATTATTCACCCAATTTCTGGCAAGAAAACTCCCCCGGTGCGGGGTCGCAATAAAAACCAGCCTTTTCACAAACGGGACTGGCTTGATGATGAGCGCCTTTTCCAGCAATTCCCGGGATTCAATGGATTTTGGCAGCTTGTCTGGGGTAACGTGGAAAATGGTATTCCAGAGGCGGTCACCCGTATCGACAGCCGTCAACTTGGTAAGCAACCCGCCTTGACTGTGCCCAATCACCACCATCTCGCGCAAACAGCGATCATTGTTCTTAGGGTCCATGCGTTGAATCGCTTCAATCAGTTTGTCACGCAACAGCATTCCCGAATACGCAACCGGATTGCCCGATTCGTAAAAGAAATACCAAAACTGATAACGTTGCCGAATTAATGGGTCTGCAAGCAAGTCGTTTGCCATGTCCGCCCAACGTGCAGGGCTGGATTCGGTTCCATGGACGAAGACGACCGGAATACGACCGGGGCGATACGGTTCGAGCGACATCAGCGCTGGCAACTGCATATCCATCGCTGACCTACCGAAAAATCCATAGAATTCCTGCTTCCATATGGCCGATCCCGCAAGTTGAACGGCTATAGGGGTGGTTTCATCAATTTCCAATGGCATCTCACGACCTTCCATAGTGATGGTTTCGGTCTCACTCGCCTTGTAGAGATCAAGTGATCCCCGCATTTTTCCACTGGCTATCCCATCACGCACATCCTCAACTCTAAGAATGACGGTGGCAGCCACTTGGGCAGCGGGTGCGATTAAGCTCTTATGCACATCCACGCCATCACGGGGGAGTGCAAGCGCCGTCACAGCCGCCCCCAAACCTGGAATCCGATGGTGGTTGCGCATACCAATCACTTCAATCTCGGCCACTGGGGTCAGATCAGCAAGTTGGCGATCCCCCCAGTTCAGTTGTGCCGAATCGAAAGTCAATTCAATCTCACCAAATGGCAAGGGATAATTGCCTGCAGCAAGACTTACCGTGCCACCTTGCTCAGACTCAAACGCTGTGGTGATGGCTCGATTATACAAGTCAGCGGAGATGCGTCTGCGAGGATCGAGTTTTCCGGCTGAGTCTTCGGTCTTAGAGGGAAACAAATAGGCATACGCATAAATTGCCGCCGCCAGATGATAGGGCTTCTTACCCGTCTTCTCGGCATAAAGGAACGAAAACTCGGCAAGCGCAAACAGTTCACGACGGCCTCCCCGTCCGCTGGTCACGATGTCGCGTAATTCGACCAACGCCACTTCAGGCTGCTCGTCAAAACGTTTAAGCAATCCCCATTCGTTCACCGTGTTACGGCTCCAATCACTGGCATGGTCGCTGGATAGCGCGTTTAAAGTCATGGTCTTATAGGCATCTTGCCCATCCACTCGATCCACTCTGACCGCTGGGACACAAGCTGACAGGCAAAGCATGACAAGGAGACAGACAATGGTTCGCGTAGACCATTCAATGTACGTGCTTGTCATCTTGGGTGCTGAGCGTCTAAACGAGGTTGCCGTGTTTTGGTTCATGCTATGTTGTGTGTAAATAAATTCAGTTCCAAATTTTAGCCCAAATAATGGCTTGGCGACAAAAAATCATGCATAAATAGCATGACGTTGACAAGTAAATGATTCCACCAAAAGAGCGAACTCGATTTGTTGACCCTGAATCCATATGTGCCTTAGTGGCAATAAAATAGAACTTTAAATAAAACGAAGCATCGCGCTATAATAAGTATGGGTTCCTTCCACACATTGGGTGATCAAGATGGATATTTCTGGACTTTCAAGTTCTGGCCTAGTCTCACTGGCCCAATCACTAAGTGCTAATAAGTTGCAAGACAACATCGGGATAGCGGTGTTGGAACTTGCCAATGACCAAACAAAACAGGATGGTGAAAACATCCTTCAACTCATCAATTCCACTACCCCAGTTGGGCCGTTGGGTCACAACATCGACGTGAAAGCTTAAATTCGTCACTGTTCGCTTTGTGGTTTTTACCTCGGCACATGACGCAGATGCCAATATTAAGGCCTGCATCGTTTTCTAATGCGGATTCAAGGATGCGATCCTCCGAGTGATCACAGGTATCTAAACAATTTACAAAACATTGTTGTTATCCCCCGCTTGCGGGAGTGGGGGATAAAACGGCAAAGCTATGCTTTATCGAGCTTTCTGGCAATTCACCCTTCTCCCTGAGTCCTTGTCCCCGATGGGGCTAACCTATGCACACATTATGTCACTGGCATTGCGCTAGAGTCAGCCAACCGGACAAATCCCCCACATCTTGCGGACTCCCACCTTCTGGACCAAGGTAATAAACATGATTGTTTAGTAAGGAAACCCCCACATACGAATTAGTATTCTGATAATAGCGAAATAAGTAAGGTGAAGCAGATTGGGTCATTGCACCCACTGGGGAAAACAAATTTGCGTAATTGTTTTCCGCCCAATTGAATAGGCAATCCTCATTAAGGTTGACATTCACGGTGACCGACTTGCTGTCAGTGCCTCCATTACCCGTACAGGATACCGTGTAAGTTGCGGTTGCAGTAGGTTGCAACACGGCATTACCGGAAAGCGGTATCACTCCTGACCAACCGCCGCTGATTGAGCCAATGCATGAACTTGCATTCATCGACGACCAGTTAAGCGTTGTAGTTTTTGGATAATTAATCGTTGTTGGCAATGCGGTCAGCGTAACTGATGGCGGTATCGCCGGAGGTGCAGTGACATCGCCCAAGTAAAACCAGTCAGTTGGATAATTATTGCCGGGATGGTTCTCGGCAGCAACAAAAGCACTCGCCTTGGTGATATCCAACTTAATTAAAAAGAGTTTACCATTGAAACTAGGTGTGGATGAACCAGCAAGATTAAACATATGCCAATTACCGTCAGGGGACCATACCGGCCAAGAAAATGTTCCTCCTATCTTCAATGAATAAGGATAAACTTGATTGCTACCGTCCGGGTTCATCGTACATATCTTTTGACCGCATTCGTAAGCAATCTTGGTTCCATCCGGCGACCATCTAGGATTCTCCGCCCCTATGTCCTTATACTCGTTATAGCCGGTGAGATTCTTCACACCACTACCGTCAGGGTTGACTATCATTATGTTAGTGTAGTGTGGCCACATATACAGAAACTTGTTTCTATAAATGATCTTTTGCCCATCTGGAGACCAATCGGGAGAATAATTGTGCCCGACGTAAATACTCGAACCTACTATGTTAACGAGTGCTTGAGTTTGCAGGTTGTAGACGGAAATAATTCCTCCATAGACACTGATAGCCAGTTTAGTACCGTCAGGTGAAAAATCGACAGTTTCGCCCTTGGTCACAAAATGTTGGTTGCCTCCTTGGTTATCCATCATCCACACTTCGCTGTCATTGCGGATGAAAGCTATGCTGGTTCCATCAGGTGAAAACCTTGCCCGATTATCCTTATCGGCATTGAAAGTGAGTTGAGTCTCTTGCTGAACATCGGCGGCGGATGTCACTATCGCCTTGAATATCTCCTCATCGCCATCACGGTCGGAAGTAAACAGAAGCATTCCTTGCATCGAATTCCATTGGGCAAAAGCCGCTGACATCGGTATTATTGTAATAGCAGCCGTTAGAATCATAAATTTCAATTTTGACATGATTTCCAATATCCAAAGAATTAAGTATATTCTTTCAAAAGTCAAAATTATTGATCTGTATCAATAAATTATCGCTTCAAAATCCCAATTTAGGAACACTGTATTAATAAAAGGCTTATCGTTTTGTTATTCTTCTAGGCAAAGATCGATAACTTCTTGAATATTGCTTAGAGCTTCATCAATGGTTTTTCCATAACTATGGCAACCTTGAAATAATGGGCAACTGACAATGAAAACACCGTATGTGTTTTACTCGACAAGGATGGGGAAGTGTTTTTTAAGCTTCATAATTATAAATATTCAATTTTTTATATATACTAAACTGAAAATCTACTATTAAACATTCCTCGCAATACGCGGTATACCATTATTGCGCCGCGTTTTGAATTCTTGCTTAAATTTGAACACATTATTTGAAAACTCCTGCTCAGTTAATGCATGGACCCCTTTACTTATCTAATACTTTTCTATATTTTTTAATATCTTGTGAGTCAAAATCTGCTAGAGAGGGATATAGCCCAATTTTACTTAAGAAATTGTTATAAACAATAAAGTAAAAATAGATTAGATGTTGTGTATTTCTTGAACAGGCAAATCTTATGTCAAAAGATCTATCACTGGTTTCGATCCTCCCACCATAAGCTGTAAGATATTTAATATAGGCTTGAGTGGGTGATGAACTATCGTAATGTAAATGTGAAGTCGGAGAGTTTATTCTCCGATAAACTGTTTTCTGATTACACTCTGCACAGTATGCATCTAATGGCTCATTATATATCTCTAACTCTATCAATTTTATGATATTATTTTCTGTAAGTTGAAACTTTTTGTAAAGAGGCGTAGTAAGAAGTAACTCAGTTGGACTTGGCAAAGAACTTTCATTCATATTTGATATATTTTTCTCGTTCCCAATCCGGAGCTTGGAACCATTTAATGCATTTCGTAGTTTGTTAAATTTTTATATTCTCAACGTTCCGTGTTGAAAATATCATGAGTGCTTAAAATCCTGCAAATCCACTCTGACATAGTTACTTGCTTCGGCCCTGACAAACTCCTCAAACGCCAGCCCCACACTGGAAAGACGTTTTCCAGAACGGTGAACAATATACCATTGCCGCATCACGGGGAATGGTTCGACATCTAAAACCACTAGGCTTCCCGCTTCCAACTCCTTTTCGATGGTATGCAATGAAACCACGCCCAAGCCCAAACCGACTTCGACGCCTTGCTTAATCGCGCCATTGCTGTTCATTTCCATGCTGATAGAAAGACTAACACCTCTTTCTATCAGAATCTTCTCCACTGAACTCCGCGTTCCCGAATCATGCTCCCGCATTAGAAAGGTTTCAGTTTGTAATTCTTCAAGATCGATGCCAACCTTGCCCTCAAGATGATGACCCTTTGGAGCAATGACAACTAAAGGGTTGTCCATGAATGCCTCGGCCACCAAATCCATTTCTTCGGGTGGTTTGCCCATCAACACGATGTCGGCTTCATTGTCTTCCAGTAACTGCATCACACCTTTGCGATTGGTGACCTTGAAGTTGACTTTGACTTTTGGAAACCGTCGGCAGAATTCCGCCAGCATTCGAATTGCAAAATAATGCCCTGTGCTAGCAACGGCGACCACCAAACGGCCTCCTTCGGTGCCTTTTAATTCCTCAATCAACTCTTCGGCTTCATCCATATGGCGGGAAATGGATTTGCTGAGAGTGTAGAGTTCTTCACCGGCTCGGGTTAGATAGATTTTTTTGCCTAATCGCTCAAACATAGGCAAGCCAATCGTTTCTTCAAACTGCTTGACCTGCATTGAAACTGCTGGCTGGGTGAGATAAAGGTCTTCAGCCGCACGGGTAAAACTCAAGCGCCTTGCGACCCGCTCGAAAACCTTCAATTGCCTTAAAGTGATATTCATTGAGATATGCCTTAAACTGTTATAGGATTATCTTATCATCAAACCCGATATTACCATCATTAATTTATACATGATTGGATAATAACATGACTTTTGAAAAAGGACCCTAACACTAGGCTACGCTTAATAAGTGAAAATATTAAATAGTCACTTAAATGAATGCTTTATTTAAAATCCTGCGATTAAAATGTTAGACAAGTTCCGCCACAACTTTACCCAATGCGAAACAAATGATCGAAACCATGGGTATTGCCAAAACCATAATCGCAATAGTGGCAAAGAATTTGTTAAATTGATCTAAACCATTCCACCAGACTTTAATATTTCCCCAGTGCTTGAACCAAAGTTCCATTAGCTTTTCACGCTCTCTTATCCCTATTTCCTGACAATCCTTATAGACGACTGAAAACTTTCTAAACAGTAAAATAACTAACCCCAGAAAAACCAAAAAACCAGTATAAGCTGTCGCCATTTGTGCTTGGTAAAGGTCAAGCTTGATAGTTTTCCGATAAAACGTTTCCAAGCTTTCTTGGGCGTATTCGAATAATACTGTCAATAGACTTTCTAAAGCTTCGCCAATTAAATCAAATCCAAACAAAAGACCCACTATGCCGACTGCCGCGCTCGCCCATAACAAAACCAGACGTAATCCAATCGTGTAAGTATCACTGTTTTTCATTTGTTTACTGCCCGTAAATTTACGAACCAATATTGAATGAAATTTAAGCAAACTATCTGATAGCTTTATCATAGCGTATAAGCCTCCTGAACTTTTTTTACTTTATTGGCAAGCTACCCGTCATAACCTGCTTTACAGAGGAAAAAATTCCCTTGCATTTAAAAATTTTGCATAGGGGAAATGGCCGTCAACATGCACTGCCAAACTTTTCATTGGCACACTTCGTCAACCATTCTTAAATCTGACCAATTTAGTCAACAAAAATTCCATATTCAATTCATCCCATCATAACTCGCAATTTTTGGGCATAAAAAAAGCCCCCCCGGTTACCCGGGGGGGCCTTTAGAGCCTAACGCTCGGCCTAGACTTGGGCTTGGCCCGCCCCGCAAGCGGGGCGGCTTCGGCTTAGATGAAGGACGGGATCAGCGGCGCATCGATCTGTTGGA
>CAIWDB010000599.1 GCA_903911305.1 uncultured Methylococcaceae bacterium
CTGTTGAACTGCCTTGCCATTTATGCAGCAGACCCCAAGCATTCCGATCTGGCTCCCAATATTGCCGGTATGGAAGCTTGGCGCTGGCAAGATGAAGCCGAAGGCATACGCTATGTGGGCGCACGATCCAACACTTGGGACACGGCATTCGTCGTCCAAGCCTTACTGGAAGCCCCCATCGTCACAGAAGGGGAAGTGACGGCGCTCAACAAGGCCAATGACTATTTCGATCATGCCCAAATGACGGAAGAGTTGCCTGATTATGAACACGCTTGGCGAGACCCTGCCTTGGGAGGTTGGTGTTTTTCCGATGGCGAACATCATTGGCCGGTGAGCGATTGCACGGCGGAAGCGCTTTGTGCGTTGCTTGACCTGTATCATCGCCAAGACATACTCATCAAATCACCTTTGTCCGAACAACGTTTGACCCAGGCAGTGGAATTCATTGTATCCCGGCAAAACAAGGATGGTGGCTTTGGCACTTATGAAAGTAGGCGAGCCGGTAAATTTTTGGAGGCGATCAATCCCTCGGAGATGTATGGTCAGTGCATGACCGAATTGTCTTACATCGAATGCACCGCCTCTTCACTCGCGGCATTGAGTCACTATCGCAAGCATTACCCTGATTTTGCCGATGGCAGGATAGACCGTGCCTGCACACGCGCAGTGGACTTATTGCGAAAGGAGCAACTCGGAGATGGCTCCTACCCCGGCTTTTGGGGCATCAACTACACCTATGCCATCTTTCATGTCGCCAAGGCTTTTAGAGCGGCTGGCATCCCAGACTCGGACTCTGCCCTGCAATCCGCCGCCCGTTGGCTGATCGGCAAACAACGCCAAGATGGCGGATGGGGGGAGCATTACACCAGTTGCCTTGAGGGTCGCTATGTCGAACACCCGCAAAGCCAAGTCGTCATGACCAGTTGGGCTGTGTTGGCTTTGATGGATATTCTGCCCATAGTTCATAGCTCAATCCAGCGCGGGATTGCTTGGCTGATCAGTCAACAACAAGAAAATGGCGACTGGCCGAAGCAAACCGTCAACGGCGTTTTCTTTGGGGCGGCGATGTTAGATTATCGCCTCTACCACATGTATTTCCCGACATGGGCATTGGCACGCTATGCAAGATTGACATCTGCCATAGTGAGTTGATGAAGTGTTTGCAATACATCATATTTTAGTAAGGGCTTAGTTTTGGTACAATTTTTGAATAATTTGTTATGTGTAAAATCTTCGGGCTGTAGTCGGCACTTACGCCTACCCCAACTTTTGGAAAAAATTTTATGAAAAGCGATACGATTGATCGAGAAGTTGTGGATGTTTTAATTGCAGGTGGGAGTGTTGCTGGCGTAGCTGCTGCCGCAGCGCTATCCAAGCTAGGCTTGAACATTCTAATTGTTGAACCCGGCCCTGCCCATGGCAGGCGATTGGCGGGGGAACTCATCCATCCTCCGGGTATAGACGGGTTGTGTGAACTCGGATTATTGGATAGGGAGTTGCCTCTGGGTTCGGAAGTCAAAGGGTTTGCGATATTCCCTTCGAATTTAGGCAAGGATGAAGAATGCATGGTATTGCCTTACGGCGAAAATGGTGGCAAAAAAGTTACCGGGCTGGCCATCGAACATACCTTGCTCAAAGAGAAGATACTTGAGCGGGTACAGGGCTTTGCCGGCGTCAGCACCATTATTGGTGCAAGAGTCACCGCTTTGGAAGGCGACGGACCCTTCACCGCCGTGGTGAGTACGGCTGATGGAGAGGAACGCATCACTGCGAAGCTAATCCTCGGTGCTGACGGGCCTATGTCACAAGTGCGCAAAATGGCTGGCGTATCCCATGACACGACCCGCTATTCCGGCATGATGGGCGTTGAAATTGATGATGACACTCTGCCCCATCATGGCTATGGCAATATTTTCCTGAACCCGGTGGGGGTCGCTTATGCTTATGCCATCGGTGACGGACGCGCCAGAATCATGTTTGAAGTGCTAAGGGATGCGGACGCGAAAGAATCCATCAAAACCCATTTGAGCTTCTTCCCTGAAAAATTAAGGAATGCCGTCGAACAAAATATGGCTGAGAACAAACCTCTGGCTGCGGCAAACTATTGCATCATTCCAGAAACCAGCGTAAAGAGTAATTTTGCTTTGGTGGGGGATGCCCGAGGCTGCTGCCATCCGTTGACGGCATCGGGAATTACCGCTGCTGTTAAAGATGCATTGATCTTGCGCGACTCGCTACTCGCAACCAAGCGCGGCGATGAGTTTGATTTTGATGCCGCCTTGCGGCGCTTTGCCCGTATTTGCGGACGCTTGCAACTCACCCGCCGCACCTTGGCCGAAGAACTTCGCGAGGCATTCTTGGCGCAGACGCCGGCCGCGTTGCTGTTGAACCAATGTATCTTCTCCTACTGGAGAAACAGCGCGAGTGGCCGTGTTCATTCAATGGCTTTGCTTTCCATGTTGGACAGCAGTATTTTCTCATTGGCTGCGCAATATCTTTTGGTGGTTTTGCATGTGTTCCGACTATTACCCAGTTGGGTTAAGCAGAAAAAGCTATCTTCTTGGGTGAATGGGGTTTTCAGGCTTTTCGTCAAAAGCGTGGAGTTCCAGCAAACAGCAATCACTCAATGGCTTAAAGCCTAAGGGTTAGAGTACTGTCCCAGTCAAAGTAGGGGCGGATTAATTCGCCTCTACACGTTTTACCTGGTACTGTTTGATTAATCTTCACTCGCTACAAAATTTGACTTGTGCTGTTGACTTATCGGGACTCAGACTTCATAATAGCCGACTAAATCAAGCAGCCATGCTGCTCTAGCCGAGGTGGTGAAATTGGTAGACACGCATGTTTCAGGTACATGTGAGGAGACTCGTGGAGGTTCAAGTCCTCTCCTCGGCACCAAATAAAAGTGGAAAATTCCGAATGGAATAATCAAAAACCGCAAACCTAAAGGTTTGCGGTTTTTTTGTGCGCCTTTCCTATGCAAATTTTTCTAACATCGCCTTAGAACATCGCTACAAGCCATACCATGGCAAGTTCAGCAATTCTCATTTTAGATTTAAGCCCCGTCATTCAGGCATGGATGCCGGAATCCAGGCCATGGACGGTAACTTGCCGCTTGTACAAGTGCCTGATTTAAGAAGAGCAGTAAACCAAAGCTTGCCATCCTTGGACGCTGGATTTTGGCATCCCTGCCAAAATGACGTTTCTATAACATGCACTTAGTTCATACTGAGAATTGCTGTGGCAAGCTTGCCAATTTCGACGGATTGGATAAAAATGCCTAGCATATAAGAAATATAAATTTCCATCCACAAGGACTGATCAAACTTATGCTGCCCATTTTGCCAATTTCTGAATTCAGGTTTGAATTCCATCAAGAGGAAAGGACCACCCTTCCCACCTTCGCCGGTTCAACGTGGCGAGGGGCTTTCGGCCATGCATTAAAATGCACCGTCTGCGTTGTGCGCGACACCGCTTGCACAGACTGCATGTTATACCGCAGTTGCGCCTATCCTTACATCTTCGAAACCCCGCCGCCGCCCGACGCCGCCAAAATGCGCCATTACACCAATGCCCCGCATCCGTTCGTATTGGGCATCGGGCCACGACAAATCACGCCGGATTATTATTCGGGCGTTTCCGGCAAAATGACAGGCCAAGTGCCGGAAACGGTCGTTGCACGACCTTATTCCGGCCTACAACCAACCCTTAATTCAACAGCATTGAGGTTAGGAGGGGGCAATCAAAAGGCGGAGAAGTAGTCGATTTAACTCGCCCCCAACCCTCCCCCGTTGGGGGAGGGAGCTTTAAAGCTTATTTCAACAGCATTGCCTTCCCCCCGGCAAGCTTGCCAATCCTGACAAAACCACCTTCCCCGCTTATGCTTGCCAACCATGAGCAAACGTTCACTTTACATTGCCGCCTATGACATCCGAGACCCTGGCCGCCTGCGGGATGCCTTGCGTGTGTTGCGGGGTTATTCCAGCGGAGGCCAAAAGTCGGTTTTTGAATGCTTTTTGACCGAATGGGAAAAGAAGGCATTGATCGCGGAAGTCGGGTCTGTGATGGATTTGATCGAAGACCGCTTCGTGTTGATGCGGTTGGACCCACGTTGTCGGGTGCGTGTGCTGGGCATTGCCGTGGAGCCTATCGACCCTGAGTTTTTTTATGTGGGTTGATTGGAAAGTCAGGGTTCACCGTCATTTAAGAAACGAGGGCTTGCCGTTGCAATGCTCGGTGTTCACCGTGAGGTTGACTATCAGGCGGCAAGCCATGCTGATGCTTGATCTGGCGGAATTGATCGAGCCTTCGGAGGATGATGTGCGGCTTTACCCTTTGCCCGAGAATGGCGAGCGCGTCCGGCTCGGTCAGCAAATGTTCCCGGAGGATGTCATGTTGATTGCGAAGGGTGGAAATTTGCTGCCATAGCAAGTTCACGTCTGATAGGCAAAGCCAATCAGTCATGATTAAGAATGAAACAATTCATCGTGCAAGATTTTTGATACAAGCCCACCGATGTCTGTGCTATGATCAAACTCCAATCTATTTGACTTTAGGCTGATGTGTTGAAAGCGTTGCGCTATCCTAGAAACCGCCCTTACCTGCATGTGCTAGTTTTCGTGCTGCTGGTTAGCTGGATTTCTATGCTGGTTTCCGCAACCTGTTCCATGCCCAGTTCATGGCCTATGTCTACTTCGGATGTCATGCCCTGCCCTGTCAATGCCGACCACGCCACAAACCATCAAGGCCATACGGTCAAGCCCGCCCAAGACTGTTTGTTAAAACCCTGCCCGGACTCGCAACCTAATCCGCTTTTTGGATACAAAATCGACAAGCCGGAGATCATATTTTTTGTCCTTTGCTTGGCATGGTTGATAGGACATTGGCTCAATCCCCGCACGAGCCGGTGTGTCCCCTTCCCGTCGTCCCCACCTGTTGGTAGGCGCATCCCCCTCATTTTCCGTTTCTGCATCCTGCTGAACTAGCGTTTCCTCTTTAGCGAGCGCGTCTGTTTAGGCGCATTAAGGCTTCCGCGGCTGGCGGAACCGTTTGTTTCGAGAGGAGAACCCACATGTCTTCCCAATATTTTGTTCCATTTCGGCATTGCGGCTTTTTGGCTTCAGTCGCCGTGTTTTTTTGTATGACTCTGTTTTCAGGTGGCTTACTGGCCGATGAAACCGTTCTGACCCTCCAACAATCTATCGAGCAAGCCTTGTCTGGCAATCCCGGCATTGCCGAGATCAAATCACGTGCCGAGTCGATAGCCGCCATTCCATCACAAGAAGGGGCATTGCCTGATCCGACACTGAGCTTCGGCATGTTGAATGTGCCGACCCGCAGTTTCAATCTGCAAAAGGAAGACATGACGATGATCGAGATGGGTCTTAGCCAGACAATTCCATTTCCCGGCAAGCTGGCTCTAAAGGAAAAGGCGGCAGAGCATGAGGCCCTAGCCGCCGCGTCCTCGGTGGAAGAGGCTCGTCTGCGTCTGGCGCGTGAGGTGAAGAAAACCTGGTGGTTGTTGCACTACTACGACCATGCACTGAAGGTGACGGAGGAGACCGAGAAGTTTTTCCAGCAACTGATTGATGTCGCACAAGCCAAATACAAGACCGGACAAGGTTCGCAACAGGATGTCATGATGGCGCAATTGGAACTGTCCAAACTTAAGGATGAAAAGCTGGAATTGACCGGCATGAGGCATACGGAAACTATCCAGTTCAATGTGTTGCTTAACCGTAAACGGGAGTTGCGGGTGGATCTATCCGGCCAGATGGACACCAAGCTGCCCGAACTGGCCGATGCGACATTGCAGGAACAAGCGATGCGCTCAAACCCACTGTTTGCCCAACACGACAATAGGCTGAATGCGGCGAGAACCAAGGTGGAATTGGCAAACAAGGACTATTTTCCTGATGTGACCGTAGGCAGTAGCTATGCTTTTCGACAAAATGCACCCGACGGAGCGGTTCGCAGCGACTTCCTCAGCGTCAATCTGAGCATAAACTTGCCCATTTACGCCCAGCAGAAACAGTCCAAGGCGGTCGATCAACGGCGCAGCGAACTCTTGCAAGAACAGTATTCCGCGCAAGACGAACATAATAAGATTCACGGCGAAATTTCCGCCAAAGCAGCCGAATATCAGCATGATAAAGATCGGCTGGCCTTGTTCCAGCATGAAATCATCCCGCAAGCAGAGCAAACCGTCCGCTCGCTGATGGCGGGTTATCAAGTCAGCAATACGGAATTCTCCGACTTGCTGCGAGCGCAGTTAACCTTGTTTCAGTATCAAAACCAATATTGGCAAGCCTTGGCCCGAACCCAACAAGTGCTGGCTGATTTGTCCGCCTTAGTCGGCGAGGAGCTTGTCCATGACTAGGCAAACCGCATTTTTTCTAGTGCTGGTCCTTGGATTTGGCATAGGGATTGGCTACTGGCTCTCTTCCAAGCCGAGTCAAACGGCAAGCCTCCAAAACCCGAATGGGGAAAGGAAACCGCTGTATTTTCGCCATCCGATGAACCCAAAAGTGACTTCGCCAACACCCGCCAAGGACGAGATGGGCATGGATTATGTGCCGGTTTATGCGGAAGATTTGTCTGGCACACCTCCAGCCAATAAAGGCAGGATTCTTTATTACCGTCATCCGATGGGCGCGGCGGACACCTCGACCGTCCCCAAAAAAGACGAGATGGGCATGGATTATATTCCCGTCTATGAAAGCGAAGTGTCCAAGCAACGGCAAGTCAGCATCAGCCCGGAAAAAATCCAGAAACTAGGGGTCAAAACCGAAAAGGCGGCATTCCGCAAATTAGCCAACACAGTCCGTGCCTTAGGCAGCATTCAAGTCGATGAACGCCGCGTCCATCTGGTCACAGCCAAATTTGAAGGATGGATTCAACGGCTTTATGTCAATGCAACCGGGCAAACCGTGAAACAAGGCCAAGCTTTGTTGGAGATATACAGCCCGGAGTTAATTACCGCTCAACAAGAATACCTGATCGCCTTGGCGAGTGAGCAGGCACTGAAAGCGGGGACAGAGCAAGCACGGAACACGGCGGGGCAATTGGCTCAAAATGCTTTGCAACGTCTGAGGTTTTGGGATATAGGACAGGCCCAACTGCGCAATCTACAAGACCGGGAAAAAGTGCTGGATACACTTCCATTGCTTTCGCCCGTGGAAGGCGTGGTGCTAGACAAGCCAGCGGTGGAGGGAATGCGCTTCATGCCGGGGGAAATGTTGTTCCGCATGGCCGATTTGAGTACCGTTTGGTTGGTCGTCGATGTGTACGAACAGGATTTGGATTGGATCAAGTCAGGTCAGGCTGTCTCGGTTCATATCAACGCCTACCCCAACCGGACGTTCAGTGGACAGGTCAGTTTCATTTATCCCACCATGAACCCGGAAACCCGCACGGCCAAAGTGCGCATCGAATTGCCCAACGCCCATGGCCTGTTGAAACCGGGCATTTATGGCAGCGTTGCCATCACCGCGCGAGACGGTCAGACCGAGCGGCTGACAGTCCCGGATTCTGCTGTCCTAGACAGCGGAACCCGACAAATCGTGTTGATCCGCTTGGATGAAGGGCATTTTGAACCCCGACTGGTGAAACTAGGGCGCAAGACCGATGGCTATGTCGAGGTATTGGAAGGTGTCGCCAATGGGGAGAGCGTAGTGACGAGCGCCAATTTCTTGATAGATGCCGAAAGCAATCTCAAAGGTGCATTGGATGGGCTTGAATCTCCCAAGCATCCACACAAGGAGCAATAATCATGTTGGAACGTATCATTGCATGGTCATTGAGGAATGTGTTTTTGGTGTTATTGATGACGCTGTTCATTATTGGGGGTGGCATTTTCGCCTTATTGAAAATGCCGATGGATGCGCTGCCGGATTTGTCCGATGTGCAAGTGATTGTCTATACCGAATATCCGGGGCAAGCCCCTCAAGTGGTGGAGGATCAGGTGACCTATCCACTGACGACGGCGATGTTGAGCGTGCCTCGTTCCAAGGTGGTCCGAGGGTTTTCATTTTTTGGCGCATCATTCGTTTATGTGATTTTCGAGGATGGCACCGATATTTACTGGGCGCGTTCCCGTGTGCTGGAATATCTGAACTTTGCTTCAGGCCGATTGCCCCGAGGCGTGACTCCGCAACTGGGACCGGATGCCACGGGGGTTGGTTGGGTTTATCAATACGCAATACTCGGGCGTGATTTCTCGCTGGCCGAACTGCGCACCTTGCAAGACTGGTTTATCCGTTATCAATTGACCAAAGCCCAAGGGGTGGCCGAGGTTGCCAGCATTGGCGGTTTTGTCCAGCAGTACCAAGTGACGATAGACCCGCACAAGCTGCAAGCCTATGGTGTTTCACTCAAAACCTTGACGGAAACCCTGCGCGACGGCAACCGCGACGTGGGTGGGCGGGTGGTCGAGTTGACGGAAACCGAATATATGGTGCGAGGTCGGGGCTATCTGCGCGGCAAATCCGATTTGGAACGCTTGGTACTGAAGGCCGAGAAAGGCATTCCAGTCTTAGTACGTGATGTGGCCCGTGTCGAATTGGTTCCTGACGAACGCAGGGGAATCACCGAATTGAATGGGGAGGGCGAGGCGGTGTCCGGCATTGCGATTGCCCGTTATGGGCAGAATGCCTTGGATGTCATCAAGAACATCAAGTCCCGACTGGCGGAAATCACCCCCGGTTTGCCTTCCGGTGTGCAAATCCAAGCCGTGTATGACCGTTCCGAATTGATTCACCGTGCGATTGACAACTTACGTCATACTTTATTGGAGGAAAGTGTCGTGGTGGCCGCGATCTGTGTCATTTTCCTGCTGCATCTTCGCAGTGCCTTGGTGGCGATCATCATGTTACCCGTGGGCGTGTTGATTGCGTTCATCGTCATGAATATCCTCGGCATGAATTCCAACATCATGAGCTTAGGCGGCATTGCCATTGCCATCGGCGCGATGGTCGATGCCGCGATTGTGATGATCGAAAATGCCCATAAGCATTTGGAGCGCAACCCTCTCCCCAACCCCTCTCCCAGCGGGAGAGGGGCTTTTTCCTCCCCTCTCCCTATGGGAGAGGGGCAAGGGGAGAGGGTACTTTCACGCTTCGACATTATTTTGAACGCTTGCCGCGAAGTCGGCCCACCCTTGTTCTTCAGCTTACTCATCATCACCGTGTCCTTTCTGCCAGTGTTCACACTAGAAGCACAAGAGGGAAGATTGTTTCAACCCTTGGCTTATACCAAGACCTTTGCCATGGCGGGGGCGGCAGTATTGTCGTTGACGCTGGTTCCGGTGTTAATGCTGCTGTTTGTGCGCGGCAAAATACTACCCGAACAGAAAAACCCCATCAATCGTTTGTTGCTGTGGTTTTATCGACCCATCATTGCTTGGGTCATGCGTTGGAAGAAACTCACGCTGGTATTGGCCTTGTTGGCATTTGGCTTGACCTGGTATCCGGCATCGCGCTTAGGCGGCGAATTCATGCCCACCCTCAACGAGGGAACACTATTATTCATGCCGTTGACGCTACCGGGCTTGTCTGTGACCAAGGCCGCTGAATTGCTGCAAACCCAAGATCGCATCATCAAGCAGTTTCCCGAAGTGGAATCAGTGTTCGGCAAGGCCGGCCGCGCCCTGACCGCAACCGATCCGGCCCCCTTGGAAATGTC
>CAIWDB010000600.1 GCA_903911305.1 uncultured Methylococcaceae bacterium
CTGACGATGCCCATTGGCGGCGGGTGTGGCTGGCGGGGCTGTTGGTTCCGGGCTGGGAGTCGCGGGTCAAGGAGAAGAGTCGGCCTAAGGATTTGAAACCGCGTATTATCCAAAGCCTAGTTGAACTGGTTGAAAGCCCCACGGCATTGCACACCGAACCGGCAGCACGGGCGGCAGTAGGCCGGTTGTTGGGTCAGTTGGGTGATCCCCGGCCCGGTGTCGGTGTGAAAGAAGGCTTACCGGACATACTCTGGGTTCGCATCCCCGGAACAGGACCGCAAGGCTGTAAGTTAGGTTCAGGGTCCAATCATAGATCGCCAATCGTCATCGAGAGCTTTGCACTAGCAGCTTATCCCGTTACCATAGCGCAATATGAATGCTTTGTACGGGCAGGGGGATACGACAATCCCCGCTATTGGAGCCAAGCCGGTTGGGAGCAATCCGGCAAAAGCTACCAAGCTCCCAGATATAGAGACCAACACTTCCATCAAGCCAACCATCCGGTAGTGGGAGTCAGTGCGTGGGAAGCGGAGGCATTTTGTTGCTGGCTGTCTGAGCAATGCGGGCAGGAGGTTCGACTACCAACGGAGGCTGAGTGGGAATGGGCTGCACGGGGCCCGCATGGGCAGATATTTCCTTGGGGCAATGGATGGGATGCTTCACGGGCTAATACGGATGAAACCAAATTAGGATGCACCACGGCGGTGGGCTTGTACCCGACGGGTTCGGCGGATGGGTGGCAACCGTCAGAAGACAAGGGCAAGGTCTATGATTTGGCTGGCAATGTAGGGGAATGGACGGCTTCGGACTTTTCAAAGAATTATGCCCTAGCCCATGAAGCTGCTAAGGACGATAACGCCTCCCGGGTTTTGCGCGGCGGGTCTTGGCTCTTCAGTCAGGCCAGCGCGCGCTCCGACGACCGCGGCAGGGACGATCCCGGCTATCGGGACTACGGCGGGGGTTTCCGGGTATTGTCTTCGGTCCCCATTAACGCTGTCCGCTGATTCCCTGTCCGCTGTCTTTTGTTGCTCGTTCCCAAGCTCCAGCTTGGGAACGCGGTCTTTGAAGCTCTGCTTCTCTCCATAGCAAGCTAAAGCCTGACAAGCAAAGGTTCCCAAGCGGGAACTTGGGAACGCAGAAAATAATTGATGAAGCCTAGTCTACGCCGTCTCACCCGGTTCAGTTTTGGCTTTACTATGCACCGGGACATGGGTTAAATCATAACCCGAGCTAATCAAAGCGGCCTCATTGCCGTCGGCGACCACCTCCAGATAACGGGCAATCTTCTTTAACTGTTGGATCATTTCCTCACTGATGACATTGCGCTCGGCGATCTTCAGGCGGTCGCCATTCAATGCCGCCTGATATTTACTGGCAAACTCATTGACCAACACTTCAACTCCATCCAGTGACGGCACTGGCGTGGGCCAAGGCATGGGGAAGTAGGGATTGTTCCTCAAACAAACCACAATATGGGTGGCTTTGGCCAGCAAATCGGCTTGGCTGAGTGCTTCGAACCTAATGATGAGATGTTTTGACATGATGGATACTCCCAAAGTCATTTAAACGACAATAACCATGGATAAGTATAGCTGTGTTTATGGTCAATTAAGGGGAGGACCGCATCATTCAGCAATATTGCCTTTCCTATAGGTCATAGGTATCTACACAACTCACAAGATGTTGATTTTACTCGCCTCTCCCGCTTGCGGGAAAGGGGCGGGGAAGACAATGCTGTTGAATTAAGCCGTTCGCTATCCGTTCCCCGAGCGAAGTCGAGGGGAAAAGTCGAAGCAAACAGGCTGGCTTCGACTCCGCTCAGCCAGCGGAACTCATTAAACTCAAGCGTTAATTCAACAGCATTGCGGGGGAGAGGGTATTTGGATGGTTGATGAGACGACAAGCTCTTAGTAATCAACTCAGTACCCCTCTCCCTAAATCCCTCCCCCCAAGGGGGAGGGACTTGTGTAGATGCCTATGCCTATAGGTGTAGGTAAGTATACCCATAGGCATAGCCGAGCCTTCCTACAGGTGTAGATAAGGCTCTTATAGGTGTAGGTGGGTATACCAATAGGCATAGCCGAGTCTTCCTACAGGTGTAGATGAGGCTCCTATAGGTGTAGTTGAATATTCCCATAGGTGTAGGAGAGCCTTCCCACAGGTATAGATGAGGCTCCTATGGGTGTAGGTGAATATTCCCATAGGTATAGACGAGGCTTCTACAGGCGAAGTCCCGCTAAAATAGACTTTATCGGAAACCCACTTAGCGACCCCGCCGTTGCTGCATTAGCGAAAGGTTTCAGATAAAGTCTAATGCGATGATGGAGGAAGCGCGTCCATCGTGATCGATGGGACTCCTTACTGCGTCAATACTGTTGAATTAAGCCATTCGCTATCCGTTCCCCGAGCGAAGTCGAGGGGAGAAGTCGAAGCAAACAGGCTGGCTTCGACTCCGCTCAGCCAGCGGAATGAATTAATCTCAAGTGTTAATTCAACAGCATTGTCCATGGACTCTGGGTTCCGGCAATCCCGGAACGATGGTGAATTTCTTAATTTAACAGCATTGCCTTCCCAACCATCGCCATTGGGGGAGCTAATTCAACAGCATTGAGCTTTTTGCCCGCCCCACTGTCTGAGAGTTGCATTAAGACAAAACTTGCAGCTTAGCCTTACCACTGGCATTCTGTATCTATCATTGCCCCTCACCACAAAAGACTGAGACACCATGCAAACCCTCACCATACCCGTCACCGATTTCCAACAAAACTGCACCCTGTTGTGGGATGAAGAAACCATGGAGGGGGCTGTGGTCGATCCCGGCGGGGACATGGATTTGATCTTGAATGCGGTGGAAGCCAAGGGCGTTAAACTAGTAAAAATATTGCTGACCCATGGGCATCTGGATCATGTGGGGGCCACGGAGGACTTGGCTGCCCAACTCGGCATACCGATTGAAGGCCCACACAGTGATGAACGCTCCCTGATTGCCAGCTTGCCGCAACAATGCGTCATGTTCGGGTTCCCCCCGGTCAAAACCTTCACCCCGGATCGTTGGTTGACCCAGGGCGACACCGTCAGTTTTGGCAACCAAACCTTGGAGGTATTGCATTGCCCCGGTCACACCCAAGGCCATGTGGTGTTTTTTCATCGGGCTGACAAGTTGGCCTTGGTCGGCGATGTGTTGTTCAGTGGTTCGATAGGCCGCACCGACTTGCCGGGAGGCAATCATGGGCAGTTGCTTGCCTCCATTCGTAATCGCTTATGGCCCTTGGGGGATGATGTCACCTTCATTCCGGGACACGGCCCACGCTCCACATTCGGTGTAGAACGGAAATACAACCCTTTTGTGGGTGAGCGGACTGTCGTATGAAGATTCAAGTCAATTTGTCGCTTGCCCTCAAGCTGGTTCGTCGGGATTGGAGCAGCGGGGAGTTGAACATTCTTGGGTTGGCGCTGGTGATTGCCGTCGCTGCATCCACGGCAGTCAGTCTGTTCGGGCATCGGCTGACTCGCACCATGGAAACCCAGGCGGCTGAGTTTTTGGCGGCCGATATGTCGGTCAGTTCGCATGAAACCTATTCTGATGCATGGTTTGGCAAGGCCGCAGAAATGGGGCTTGCCACTGCCAAAACAGTTGAGTTTCCCACTGTTTTGGTTGAAAACGAGGAGTTGTTGTTGACCGGGGCGAAAGCGGTGAGCGATGCTTACCCGCTGCGCGGAGTGGTGCGAACGACGCAGTCGGACTTGACCGCCGAATCAGCGGCAACGGAAGCTCCCGCTCCCGGCACGGCGTGGGTGGATAGCCGATTGTTGCATACGCTCAAGCTCAAGCTGGGCGATTCCGTCACGCTGGGTGAAAAATCATTGAATCTAACCCGAGTGATCACCCATGAACCGGACCGGCGCGGCGATTTGTATAGCCTGTCGCCAAGAATCCTGTTCAATCTCGCCGACTTGGAGGCGGCGGGGGTGATCAAACCCGGCAGCAATGCCCATTATTACGCCCTGTTTGCGGGTGATCCCATCCAAATCTTGGCATTCAAACGCTGGCTTAAACCCGTGTTGCATCCCGGTCAGCAAGTGGTGGACATACACGAAGACCGCCCGGAATTGGGCAATGCGCTGTCCCGGGCAGAACGATATTTAGGACTCAGTAGCATTGTCATCGTGCTGATTGCCGGTGTTGCCATTGCCATGAGTGCCAGGCGTTACAGCCAGCGCCATTATGATTTGACGGCCCTGCTGAAATGCATGGGCGCAAAGGAAAGGGATGTATTGCTGATTCACTTATCGCAATATTTACTCATCGGATTAGTGTTCAGTTTTGTTGGATGCATCTTGGGGTTCTTGGCTCAACAAGGGGTGGCTTGGTGGCTGAAAGGCATTTTGCCCCATGCTTTGGTGGCGCCCGCGTGGTATGCGCCATTTTTCGGCATTGCAGTCGGCTTGTTTGTGTTGATAGGCTTTGCGTTGCCGCCGGTGCTGGGTTTGAAGCGATTGCCCCCGTTACGGGTGCTACGCCGCGATCTTGCCCCGCTGCCGTCCAGTGCCTTGACCGTGTATGGCTTGGCCCTCGCCATCTTGGGGTTGCTGGTCTGGCGATATACCGGGGACGGGCGGATGACTGTCATCGTGATGGGTATCTCATTGGTGACCTTGGCCTTGGCGGGTTTGTGTGTGCTGGCTTTGTTGAAAGCATCGCGACGGCTTATCCCTTACCTCAGTTTGTCTTGGCGATTCGGTTTGCAGAATTTGACCCGCCAACCCCGTTTGGGTATGACGCAAATTCTAGCATTTGGCCTGACGGCCACCGCTATGTTGGTAAGTCTGTTGGTTCGCACGGAGTTGATTCAGGAATGGCGGCGGCAATTGCCCGAAGATGCCCCCAATTTCTTCGCATTGAACTTATTCGAAGCCGATCTGCCTGCCTTTAAATCGTATTTGAGCCAACATAACATCGTTGCCAGCGATTTTTACCCGATTATCCGGGGTCGTTTCACCGAGGTGAACGGGGTGGACGTGCATACCTTGGCGCATAAAGATTCTCAAGGCGAGGGGGCTGTCAACCGGGATTTGAGCCTGACGACAAGTTCCCTGCCGCCAGAGGATAATCGGCTGACCGCTGGCAATTGGTGGGGGGAAAACCCACAGTCCGGCTTAGTGTCGGTGGAGGCGAAGTTGGCGGAAAGCTTGCAAATTCATTTAGGTGACACCTTGAGCTTTTCGATTGACGGGCAAAAACGCCAGGCTGTGGTCAGTAGTTTACGCTCGGTCAGATGGGACACGATGCGTCCCAATTTTTATATGATTTTCTCGCCGAATAGCCTTGACGGGTTTCCCGCACGATGGTTGACCAGTTTTTATTGTCCACCCGATAAAAAGACTGATCTCGTGGGCTTGGCGAAGGGCTTTCCGGCTGTCACCTTGTTGGAGGTAGACCAGTTGCTCAAGCAATTCCAAACCATCCTCAAGGAAATTTCATTGAGCATTGATTTTGTCTTGCTATTCGCATTGGCGGCGGGTTTTGCGGTCTTGTTCGCTTCGGTCAGGGCCACGCTGGATGAACGCTTGCGGGAAGATGCGCTGTTACGGGCCATGGGGGCGAGTCGCAAATTGTTGCGTAAAAGTTTAAGTGTGGAGTTCGTCCTGCTGGGTTTGCTGTCGGGACTATTGGCGGCAGCCACCACGGAAGCCATCGCATGGGCGTTATTTACTCAGGCTTTCGACCTCACACCGCGATTCCATTGGGAAATATGGCTGTTGGCACCCTTAGTGGGGGCCTTGGCAGTAGGGTTGTCGGGCTATGTCCACACTCGGGGCGTAGTCGATTCCAGCCCCATGAAAATCTTACGGGAGTTGTAATGCTGACGGCGATGGACTGTTTTGATCAATCGCCGTCACCAACCATCACTTTAAGTTGACTTTTGGCATCCAGCCGGTTTTGCCGGCGCAATCACCGCTTTCCAGAGTCACCTTGGCAAAGGGGATATAGTTGACCGTGGTTTCTTCGTTGAGTGTCCCGGTAGTGCCTGACAGGACTTGCTTGCAGACGATCATATCGTCTTTGTCATTATCGCTATCGGCCAGGCCCGTTGCGCCCGGAGCCGCTAGGAGAATGGTGTTGCCGATGTTGGGGTTTTGAATGGTCACCTTCTGGCCTATGCTTACAGCCGCCACTTTGGCGGCTGTGACGCCTTCGTCACTGCCCCCCTTGAGTACCATAAATATTACCAGTGCGAGCGCACCGACTGCGATTGCCAACGCCTTAGGATTGGATTTCAGATTTTCAACAAGGCCGGCTGGGCCGCTATTCGTATTATTTTCACTGGACATTTTTTGTTCTACCTCTGCTTGGATTTGTCTTTACACCGGGTGTCTAAACCTTAGGTTTAGTCGAACGGGAACGTTACCACAACGAAGTTAGTTTATGCAAAGGCACATTAGTTCCCCGATTAGGTTAGAATGCATCGAAATCCGATGACAACCTCCCATTATCGTGGAGTCGAATGATCCAATTAATTCTGTTAAGCATCTTAGTCTTGATTGTCCTGTACAGCCTTCGCCAGTGGTTGCAATCTTTGTCACCGCAAGCTGGGGCAAAGGCACGGAAAACCTTGGTAGTGGTCGGATTGCTGGGGTTCTTGGTGTTTGTTGCCCGCGCCAATTGGGTCATACCCGTGGTAGGCGCATTGGTAGCCGGGTTGGTCAGGTTGGCACCTATGCTGTTGACGCTGCTGCCCGGTCTGTTGAAGGCCCTACGCCGTTCACCCATTGGGGAGCCTGGGGATGCCCCGCCTCCAAAGCCGGGTGGCGGACGCATGAGCCGTCAGGAAGCTTATGAAATCCTTGGGCTGGAGCCGGGTGCATCGCGTGATAGTATTGTCGGTGCCCATCGTCGGCTAATGCAAAAAATGCACCCAGACAGAGGCGGGTCAGATTATCTGGCTGTTAAAATCAATCAAGCACGCGATACTCTACTTTCCAATTGATTCACCATGGCTGATCAACAAAAAATACAACTGAGCGCGGAGGACGATGCCGAACTGGTAGCGGAGAATTGTCCTTTTATCGAAGAATTGGAATCTGACGAGTTGTTCGTCGAAGAGCTGCTTGAGCCAGAGACTATACCAGAGACTATCTCGGAAGCCGATGGCAATCAGTCTGGGCAATCGGGCAGCTATTCCTTCGATGCCGCCCAGCTTTATCTTAAAGCGGCACAGCGTTCAAAGTTGCTTACCGTGGAGGAAGAGCAACATTATGGGCGTTTGACCCAGCAAGGTGACGTGGCTGCACGCAGCAAGATGATTGAAGCCAACCTGCGCTTGGTGGTGAATCTCTCCAAGCGCTATGTCAATCGAGGCTTGCCTTTGTTGGATATGATCGAAGAGGGCAATATTGGTTTGATCCGGGCCGTGGAAAAATTTAATCCAGAGCTTGGTTTCCGGTTTTCGACCTATGCCACTTGGTGGATCAGGCAAAGCATCGAACGTGCGATTATGAATCAGAGTCGCACCATACGTCTGCCCATCAATGTATTGAAAGAAATGAATGCGTGCATCAGGTCATTCCGTCAGCTTGCCGACAAACAGGAGAATGCCCCTACCGTTATTGAAGTGGCAAAACACATGGACAAGCCAGTGGCTGAGGTGGAAAAAATGATGAAGTTAAATGAACGGGTTGCCTTGGGGGATTTACTGCAAGCCACGGAAGGGGATAGAGATGTGTTCGAAACGATTGCTGATGAGGATAACCCTTCGCTTACTGATATCATGCATAATGAAAGCATGTCTAGGCATATTGCGACATGGCTGGCAAGATTGGGTGAAGATCAATCAGAGGTTATCTGCCGTCGATTTGGTTTGCATGGTTATGATCCGTCCACTGTGCCAGAGATTGCCGAAGACATGGATATTTCCCGCGAGCATGTCCGTCATTTACAGAATACGTCCTTGACCTTGCTTCGAAAAATGGCATGTAAAGAAGGATTCTCCATTGATACGATTTTCCTATGAAGGTATTTTGATGCTTAAGCCCATTGACGAGATTACCCTCACCCGCAGGTTGGCGTTCATATCAAGCCCCTGTTGATTTGTTTTGGAGAGCCCACCGATGTCTATCGAAAAACTTTACGAGATAAAACCCGAGATCGCCGCAACTGCCCACATCGGGGAGGCGGAGTACCAGAAGTTGTATGAGTTTTCCGTCAAACAACCTGAAACCTTCTGGGCCGAACAGGCCGGGCGTTTTTTGGACTGGATTAAGCCATGGGAAAAAGTTCGGGAATTCGATTTTGCCACGGCAAGCATCAAATGGTTTGACGGCGCACAACTGAATGTAAGCCAAAACTGCCTAGATCGACACTTGACGGAACGCGGCAACCAAACCGCAATCATTTGGGAAGGCGACGAACCCGGCGTGGACAGGGCGATCTCCTATCGTGAATTACACAACTTAGTGTGCCGCTTTGCCAATGCAATGAAAGCCCGGGGTGTAAAAAAGGGGGATCGAGTTTGCATCTATCTGCCGAACATACCCGAAGCCGCCGTTGCCATGTTGGCCTGCGCCCGGATTGGCGCCATCCATTCCATCGTGTTCGGCGGATTCTCGGCGGAGGCATTGAAAGATCGCATTTTGGATTGCGATTGCCATTGTGTGATTACGGCGGACGAAGGGCGTCGCGGGGGCAAGATCATTCCTCTTAAGGCGAATGTGGACGAAGCCTTGACCCACTGCCCCGACGTGCGGACCCTATTCGTCGTCAAACACACTGGCTCTGCAATTCCATGGGTAAACGGGCGTGACATTTGGTATCACGAAGCGTCCGAACAGTCGTCAGCGGAATGCCCCGCCGAACCCATGGATGCGGAAGATCCTTTGTTCATCTTATACACCTCCGGTTCCACGGGGAAACCCAAAGGTGTATTGCATACCACGGGTGGCTATCTTCTTTATGCAGCGATAACCCACTACTATGTCTTCGACTACCATGATGGCGATGTTTATTGGTGTACCGCCGATGTCGGCTGGGTCACCGGGCATTCTTATGTGGTCTACGGTCCTTTATGCAATGGTGGCATCACCTTGATGTTTGAAGGCATACCCACTTACCCTGCGGCGGACCGATTTTGGCAAGTGATCGACAAGCATAAAGTCAATATTTTTTATACCGCCCCAACCGCCATCCGCATGTTGATGGGCATGGGGAGTGATCTGGTGGAAAACACCAGTCGAAAAAGCCTGCGTGTACTCGGCTCGGTTGGTGAACCTATCAACCCGGAAGCGTGGGAGTGGTATTACCACACGGTGGGCGATGCCCGCTGCCCGGTGGTCGATACATGGTGGCAGACCGAAACCGGGGGCATCCTGATTACCCCGCTACCAGGGGCAACCCCCCTCAAGCCGGGTTCGGCCACGCGGCCATTTTTTGGTGTGGTTCCGCTAATACTCGGTTCGCAGGGCGAGGTGATCGAAGGGGAGGCGGAAGGAGTTTTGGCCATTGCCGCTTCTTGGCCTGGACAGGCTCGAACCGTGTATGGCGACCATCGGCGCTTTTTTGAAACCTATTTTTCCCTGTATCCTAACAAATATTTCACTGGCGATGGCGCGAAAAGGGACAAAGACGGGTATTATTGGATCACAGGCCGAGTCGATGATGTGTTGAATGTGTCAGGACATCGGATGGGTACGGCGGAAATCGAAAGCGCTTTGGTGTTGCACGAGTCTGTTGCGGAAGCCGCCGTGGTTGGCTATCCACATAACCTTAAAGGACAAGGGATTTATGCCTATGTCACGCTAGTGGCCGACGTAACGCCTAGCGATGCATTGAAGCAAACGCTGATTCAATGGGTCAAGCATGAAATAGGCTCGATTGCGTCACCGGATATAATTCAATGGGCTCCTTCCCTACCGAAGACCCGTTCTGGCAAAATTATGCGTAGAATATTGCGCAAAGTTGCCGCCAACGAAATTGAAAACCTTGGCGATGTGTCCACACTGGCCGACCCATCGGTACTGGAAGACATCATCGAACACAGGGCCAATAAAAACTAAATCTTTCCCGGAGGAAATCATAATGAAGTTAATCACAGCAATCATCAAACCTTTCAAGCTCGACGATGTGCGTGAAGGCTTGTCCGACATAGGGATCAGCGGCGTGACTGTCACCGAAGTCAAGGGGTTTGGCAGACAGAAAGGGCATACCGAACTTTATCGTGGGGCGGAGTATGTGGTGGATTTTTTGCCCAAGGTCAAAATCGAAGTGGCCGTGACGGATGAACTGGTGGAACGTGCAGTCGATGCCATCATCAAAGCCGCCAATACCGGTAAAATCGGCGACGGCAAGATTTTCATTTCACCGTTGGAGCAGGTGATTCGCATCAGAACCGGGGAGACAGGGGATCAGGCGCTTTGAGTTTGTTGGTTTTCCAGTTCCCAAGTTCCGGCTTGGGAACGTGATTTAGAATGCTCCGCCTTTTCGTCCGAGTAAGGAAGTAGAGCTTGAAAATATAGGGTTCCCAAGCAAGAGATTGGGAGCCAGCAAAGCATTATTAGGTTACCTCCATCATGTCATTTCCCAAGCAATACGAGATTGAAATCCCACTGCTAAAAGCCTTAGAACAACTAGGAGGGAGTGTCAAGCCCAAGGCAGTATATCCACTCGTTACCAAAATATTTAAAGCTCAACTTACAGAGGAGGATTTGGCGGCACGTATTGAGAGTCATCCTTCAAACTCGAAGTGGCATAACCTAATTTGCTGGTGTCGTCAGAATCTTGTAAATCGAGGAGATATTGAAAACTCCACTCATGGGTTGTGGCAAATTTCTTCTTCTCGACGGTGAGGCTATTGCAGAGACAATGATTCGTTCTGGCATCGGGATAATTCGACGCCCAGTTCAACTTCTAGACATTGACCTTGCTTTCTTTCAATTCCAGCAATCTGATGAATGATTATTGCGGGGAACTATCATAACCGAGCAGGTTGGACAACAGCTTTATCGTTGCCCAACAATTCAACTGCGGAAAGCCAGTTATCCAATCGCTTTAAAACGGGGTAATACAATGATAATTGAACGCCAATATATAATCGATGAACATAATAATAAAGTTGCAGTGCAGCTTGATATTGAGACATTTGAAAAAATTGAAAATGTTTTGGAAAATTATGGTCTAGTAAAGATGATGCAACATTCTAAAGAGAATGATCCGCCATATGATCTAAATCAAGCATTAGCTTACTATCAGACATTGGATAAAGCAGGGTGAAGGTTTGTTATAGCAAAACATTTTTGAAACAGCTTGCCAGCAAACCTTCTGAAGGAAATTTATAGATTTTTCCCATGAAAGATATCAAGAAAGGTAGAGTTTTGGAAAATAATCAGTCAACACTAAATTCAGATATACAAGAAAGCATAATTTATGGTATTCAGCTCCCCTAGCTTTTTATTCGTTTTTCTGCCGTTATTTTTTTTGCTTTATTGGATTAGCCCTGCCAAGCTAAGAAATACGATTATTTTTATTGGAAGTATATTATTTTATTTCACAGGTGCTGGAAACATCGCTTTCGTGTTGTTGCTTTCAGTGCCGTTGAACCAATGGCTAGGTATACAAATTCGTAGACTTGAATCTTCCAAATCTGCCAATCTGTTACTATTTATTGGAATTTGCGCGAATCTCATACCTTTGCTTTTGTATAAATATTTCACCTTTTTTACCCTAGTTACCAACGATGCCGCAAGTTTGTTGGGAATTGAAGGAAGATTGCCCGTCAAGGAAATATTGCTACCAGCCGGCATATCATTTTTTACTTTCCAGGGGCTGTCTTATTTGATCGATATTCGTAAGCGCTTTATCGACCCCGCGCCGACTGTGATCGACTTTGGCATGTACCATACCAGTTTTCCACAACTGATTGCGGGTCCGATTGTTCGATACATTGAAATAAAAGAGAGTGTTGCCGACCGCAAGCTTACGCTTGAACAAGTGGAAAGCGGTATTATTCGATTCTGCTTTGGCTTGACCAAGAAAATTGTTCTTGCTGATAATATTGGAGTGATAGCGGATGCAGCATTTGGGCTTCCGCCCGGGCAATTGACTATTTGTAGTGCTTGGCTTGGGGCTTTAGCCTATTCGCTGCAAATCTATCTTGATTTTAGTGCCTATTCTGACATGGCAATTGGCTTGGGAGCTATGCTTGGGTTCAAATTCCCGGAAAATTTTGACCAACCCTATCGCTCATGCAGTGTGACCGAGTTTTGGCGGCGCTGGCATATGACGCTTTCACGATGGTTTAGAGACTATGTTTATATCCCACTTGGTGGAAACCGAATAAATCCTTTTAGGACATACTTGAATTTATTCATAGTATTCTTGCTATGCGGACTATGGCATGGCGCGGCTTACACATTTGTCGTTTGGGGATTGCTTCACGGAATATATCTGGTGATTGAGCGCATTTTGCTGCGGCGCAACATTGGGACGCAAAACAATATCATTGGCTGGTCATTGACAACGTTATTGGTTATGGTCGCTTGGGTATTTTTTAGATCGCAGACAGTTGACTCGGCTTGGTCGTACCTATTGGTAATGTTTAATAATTCCACATATGGGTTGCCGCTTTCGATTAAAATTAATCTGACACCGGATAAAATATTTTTCCTGTTTGTCGGCATAGTGGTTTCAGTTTTCCCAGTAGAGAGGGTCAAATCAATTTTCGGAGACTCTGCCAAGCCAACGCTATTTGTGCGTGTGGCTGCGATTTTATTCTTCACTTATTCTTTAACAGTACTCGCTGATAATGGCTTCAATCCGTTCATTTATTTCCGGTTTTAACGTAGATAAACTGTCTCAGTTTATCTTTATAGTTATTTTTTTCGCAATCACCACCGCTCCGATTTTTGTTGAGGTTTTCAAGGTTCAATCGCCAGTCGAAAAGATTGTTGAGAATAGAACCCTGGCATTGCCTCCAAACTTTCAAGGAATGGCCACCCTCAGCGCTTCTGTGGATCAATCTTTGAAATGGTACAACGATCATTTTGGACTCCGTTCGTTGCTGATACGCATCAAGAACCAGATTGATTACTCAGTTTTTGGCACGTCCAATAGGGTGCATATCGGTCGAGATGGATGGTTGTTTTTAAGGAGTGTGATTGATGTCGAGGAACCAAGGATTGAGTCGATGACGGATGCAGACATGGACTCTGCCATACAATTGATTGGCAATCTGCGTGATTATCTCGCCAAGCGCAATATTGAACTGGTGGTTATCACCAATCAAATGAAAGACAGGTTTTATCCCGAATATGTTCCTGCCTCTGCGCAATTTGCTTTATCACGGCATCGCTTCGATTATTTCAAAACTAAGCTAAATGAATTGAAAGGTATCACTTACATTGATTCGACCCCATTACTATTGCAAGTAAAAACACAACGACAGATTTTTCACAAGACTGATTTTCACTGGAATGATCCGGCGGCATTTGAAGTGGCAAAG
>CAIWDB010000601.1 GCA_903911305.1 uncultured Methylococcaceae bacterium
AAGCCCGGAAGCGTTGATCGCATCACGAATGCCGCTCAGGGTTTTATTAGTCGAGGTGATTGTGGCTTCTTGGGCCGTCTTTGAGGTGTCGGCAACAAACGCCCCGTCCACGACGCTGCCAAATTCAATTTTAATTTTACCCGTGCCCACCGCTGTGCTGGTAGCGGCAAAGCCAGAACTAGCCAGCTTCTGTTGTTGGGCCAACTGGGTGACGGTGACGGTGTGGCTGCCCAAGTCGGCGGTTCCATCGGCAGTGGCGGTGAAAACACTGGTGCTGCCGCTGGCTGCGGTTTGTGTTTGAATCTGCGCCCCTGTCAACGCCTTGGCAGCAGTTTGCAAACTGGATAGACTGCCTTGCAATGAGCCGTATGCCGAAACCACCGACAGTGTGGTGCTCATTTTTTTGGCCAATGCTTTCATGGGGAGGTTCTCCACCGCCATCAGTCCACTGACCATGCTGGTTACATTGAGTCCCGAACCGATGCCGGCAGAACTTATTGTGGGGGTATAGGCAGCCATGGGACACTCCTTATAACTGGTTTAATCACGCTGTACGTTTGCATTCTTTATCGGACGGGCATCGGAAAAAATTACCCCTGTTGCCACACTCGCTGAAAAAAACCGTGCATATTCCGATACTCAAAAAGCCTTGCTGCTTGAAACACGAACGCTTAATTATCAATGATGGAGTCGGGTTCCTTCAACCGATCCAAATAGCGGCCTTGAAAAAGCACTATCCCAAGCGACTGACCGAAGTCAATGGCATCTTGAGTGTCGCAGCGTGTCAGGATAACCCGGTTACTACCAAAAGCCTTTACCTTGTCAGCCAATGCTTGCCTTGAGGCAAGGGTGACCATATCCGCATCCCAGTGCAGTTTCACTAAATCGAAACCCAATTTATCATAATCCACGGGCAAGAAGCTGAGGTAGTTCAAACCATCGAGGCATACGCGATGCCCCATCTCGTGCAGAAGATTGCGCGCAAGCACAAATAACCGCAAATGGTCAATTGCGTCAGATAACTGTATCTCGACTATCAATGCAAATTTAAAAAACTGTTTAAGCGCGGAATCGAAAACTTTGAAACGTTCAGATAGTACGGTATGAATATTCAGGTTTAAACTAATGGATGAATTTAATAATGTATCTTTATGTTGATTGATCAAGTCAAGCATATTGGCATCTAATATTTCTGTCAAATACATGAATAACCAACGGTTTTCATGCAGATTGCTGCTAATGTTGAGCAACTCCCCCAGCTTGTTGATTTTAATATAGAGTTCGTCAAACACTTTCCTTGATGGAAGGTCTTCGCGGAACAGATAGACTGATTGCCTTCTGATTGTCGATTTTATGTTATAAATTTTCAAATAATGTTCTATCTGCGCCATGGTTTCCGCATTCAGCGAAACCAAACCCTTGGCGACCATTGCCACATCATTGTCGATGCTGTCGTCTTGGGTGGCAGGCTGGGGGCTGGCATCCCCGCCTATTTTGCCTATGACTTTGCTCAAAGCCAGCGAGGTGAATTCATCCAACTTGCGATTAAGTTGATATAAGCTGCAAAAAACATTATTTTCACTCCCTTGAGCATTATAAGAAACCGGATCATCTATAAATAAGTATCTGATTTCAAATATTAACTTTTCAAGTAATTGATTTTCGACTTTTTTGCACAGCAAAAAAACAGATAAGTCTTTGCAAACATACGCCTCAGCCTCGCATTGGCGAAGCAGACCGTCCATGACATTGACGGCAATATTAATATTGTAGTGGTTGAGATATTTTACTTGTAGTTTGTCGAAAGAGAAATATACGCCAATCCATTCCTTGGAGGCGGATTTCAACTCAACTAAACGTTCGATCAGCTTGGCTTCCGAACCTCGTGGATTTACTAGCATAGCCGTCGTTTTATCTCAAGTAGCCAGACCTTATGCCCTGTGTCCGCCCATCGGCACCATACAAGCCAAGCTTTTGGGTGCCCATTCCAAACACACTGAGCATGGCTTGGTTTTGGCCCAATAGTTTGGCGATCAACTGGCCGTTTGTCTGATTGAGTGTCTTGACCTTGTGGGCGACGGAGAGCAGGGAATCCCACGGTTTCCGGCTGGAGGATTCGGAGATGCCCGACAACCAGTCGCGCATTCCCGCCTCATCTGGGTGATACCCTAGACGCTTTAGGGATTCGTAGCGCAAACGTGCCAATTCGCCAATCCACCTGACCGCTTCTGTTTTTTTAGCGGTTATTTGGGTGAGTTCGTCGGTATCCACGACCTGCAATAAGGCTTGCTGCTCGCTTTCCACAAGCGCCAACAGTGTTTGAACCGCGTCTATTTCTTCCCCGATCCGCGCCAGTGGGTCGGTATCGGATGCAGACATTTAAGCGGCCTTACCCAAGAGATCCTTGACCGATTGCAGCAAACCGTCGGCGACCTTCGACGAATCGACTTGGAATTGACCGCTTGCGATGGCAGACTTGATCTGCTCGACTTTGCCCGCGTCAAAAACCGGCTCGTCCGCCCCCACACTTGCCGACAATGTCGCTTGCGTGGTGCCGGACAAGCTGACCTTGGTCGATGGCATCGAAGCGGATCCAGTGTCCGAAACTACCCGGCCTGATCGGTTGGCTGGCCTTCCCGCCGGGATTACTGCTGTAGTGCTGATGTCTTTAATGTCCATTGTCGTTACCTAAAATTGTTGCCCATGCCTAACGGTGATGCAGAAAGCCGGTCGAACCCGCTTGCTAAGTCGATTGTTCTGCGCGGCTCGTTCCCCCGCCGGGTTTTGTGAGAGTCTACCGGCTAACTCTATTATCGGTCAATTTTACAAAAAGTTTACACAGATGTTAATAGGGTTATTGGCTGGGCCTAAAGATCAATCAGTCGATGCCGTTAAAGTGACTGTTTATGGCCCTGCTTTCAGGCGTAAACTGACCGGAAAGAACCGGCTGAAGCCGGGACTACAAACGGTGTTGACCTATGCAAAATCCTTAACTTAATGGCATTGGCCCATGCCGGTATGACGAGGTTCTTGGCTTTAACTGAAAAATCTCGCTAATCAGGTGTCATTAAGCAGCAGACCTAAGTTGTGATGTGCCTCGGCGTAATCTGGATTGATTGCCAACGCACGGCGATAGCTCGCTTCCGCCTCGGATATCCGCCCCGTCTCTTGGAGGATGACGCCTAGGTTGTGATGTGCATCGGCATAATCGGGGTTGATTTCCAAGGCTCTACGGTAACTATCCTCAGCTTCATAGATCTGACCACAATCCCTGAAGACATTACCCAGCCGGTTATGCGCTTCGGCATAGTTTGGGTTGCTTTCCATCATCAAACGGTAGCTGGTTTCCGCCTCGGATAAGCGTTTCATATCCAGGAGAATGGCTTCTAGATGATAGCGTGCCTGATCGTATTCCGGTTTGATCTCCAATGCGTGGCGGCAACATGCCGCCGCCTCGGGCAAACGACCCGACTCTCTGAGGAGACACCCCAGACTGTCATACGCCTCCGCGTAACCCGGGTCGATTTCCAACGCGATTCGGTAGCAGGTTTCAGCCTCCTCGGGCCGGTTCAGCTCCATGAGAGCTTGGCCTAAGTTGTAATGTGCGACGGCATCATTCGGTGACAGTGAGATCGCTTTTTGCATGGGTATTAGCACTTCCTCACGCACCGCTAATGCGTCTTGCAACTGATCAGTTGGATGAGATGCCATGGCTTGTCTAAGCGTTTCATCAATGTTCAACGCGACAACCTGACCGGGCAAAATGGATTCAACGCTACCCAATAAGTGCATGATCAACCTCGTTTAGCATAGTTTACCATCCTAAAATCGCTGAATTTTGAACACCTACCGAGTGAAACGGGTTCGGACGGTGCAAGCCTGTGCAAACAGGCGTTTCCGGCAAACCCTTAAGTAGGTGATCATATATTTTCCTGATTAGCAAAATTCTTCAGCTAGAGCCAAGAACCTCGTCATACCGGCATGGATGCCGGTATCCAGGCCATGGACGGTGGCTTGAC
>CAIWDB010000602.1 GCA_903911305.1 uncultured Methylococcaceae bacterium
GCCTGCTTTGACTTCTTCGCGCAAGGAGCGATGGGTTGCTGTAATGATCCTAACGTCCACTGTCATATTGCGCTCACTACCCACCGGGATGAAGGTTCGTTCCTGCAAAACCCGAAGAAGCTTTGATTGCAATTCCAACGGCAATTCGGCCACTTCATCCAAGAAAAGCGTTCCGCCATCCGCACGCTGAAACAAGCCAGCACGATCTTTGACCGCTCCAGTAAAGGCGCCTCTGACATGTCCAAACAACTCGCTTTCCAACAAACTGGGGGTGAGTGCCGCGCAGTTGACGGCGAGGAATGGCTTGTCATGCCGATGGCTTTCTTTGTGCAAGGCGTGGGCGACCAATTCTTTGCCAGTGCCAGATTCCCCCCGAATCAAAACGGTGGTCTCGGTCTCGGCCACATTGCGAATGACCTTCAGAGCCTCTTTCATCGCAGGGTCGCGGGTGAATATTCCATGAAAGCTTTCCGCGTCTTCTTGGGCAGGGCCTACTGACAAGTTGGGGAGTTCTGGACGCAGCACTTCAAATGCGCCAATAAATTTTCCGCCGGTATCAAAAAATGCCCGTGCGGTGCGGAATAGTGACATGCTTCCGCCTCCGTCCAGCATAATCTTGATAAATTGATCCTTGATGACACCTTGCTCGGCTAGACCACAAGGGTCATTGCCTTGTTCACAATGGATGGCTTCCGTGCAAGGCTTGCCAATCACCTGTTCGCTGGTCAAACCTAGGAGTCGTTCAGCGCCCTTGCTCCAAAATAAGACTTTCGAATCGGCGTCAACGACAAACACAGCCCCCGAATCCAGTAACTCGGTGAGAACTTGTATAGCCAAGTCCGGGCTAATTTGTCCAAGCCAACGGTTGAAGAAGGGTGAAGATTGACTCATGGCTGTTTCAACTAGGTTGTTTCAATACGTTTCATAATCTTATCACGTATTTCACAAAAGTATCATTTGAAACATGACAATTGAGAAAATAAAATAATAAAATCAATATATAACAGTCACTTATGATCATGCGGAGAAACAAATAAATTTGGCACGGATAATGATTACCTTACCGATTAATATGACCCGCAGACGGGCAAACTTACGGAGACGACCGATGATTTTCAGGCAACTTTTTGAACCCGATACGTTTACTTACACCTATTTGCTTGGTTGCGAACGTACCCGGCGCGCGCTGTTGATTGACCCTGTCGCTTCCGAAGTCGAAACCTACGTTCGACTTCTGGATGCACTGGGCATGAAGCTGATTTACACGCTGGAAACCCATGTCCATGCCGATCATATTACCGGTTCCGGTCTGCTTCGTGAAACTGTGGGCAGCAAAAGCGTGGTTCACCGGGACGCCGGCGCAATGTGTGCCGATCTTTTAGTCACCGATGGGGTTTTGTTACAGCTTGGCGATATTGAGATCAAGGTTCTTGCCACGCCAGGTCATACCACCGGCTGTGTCAGTTATCTCGTCGGAGACAGGGTATTTACCGGTGATTCCCTGTTGATTGGCGGTTGTGGGCGCACTGATTTTCAACAGGGCGATGCCGGACTTCTTTACGACAGCATTCACAACAAGCTATTTTCCCTACCACCCGATACGCTGGTTTTCCCCGGTCACGACTACAAGGGCAATCGGGTTTCGACGATTGTGCAAGAGATGGAAAAAAATGAACGCCTTGGCGCTGGCAAGTCACGGGATGAATTTATCGGCATCATGAATAATCTGAAGCTCGCTTATCCAAAATATATTGACCAAGCCCTGCCAGCCAATCAATCGTGCGGGCGTCCAAATATGGAATTGCATGGTTGAGCCATTCCTATGACGCTGGCGATTTGTTTGTCTTTGTTGATTGGGCTATTGCTAGGTTTATTGGGCGGGGGCGGGTCGATACTCACTGTGCCCATGTTGGTTTATGTCCTGAAACTTGACCCAAAAATAGCGGTGGTAATCTCGCTAGTGGTCGTTGGCACTTCCAGTTTGATTGCCATCATTCCCCACGCCCGCAGGGGATTTGTTTGCTGGAAAAGTGGCTTTTTTTTCGGCTTGGCTGGAATGCCGGGAGCTTACAGCGGTGGACGTTTGGCAGCCTATTTTTCCGGGGATGTGCTGATGGTGTTGTTTGGCGTGGTAACGCTGGTCACCGGAATTGCCATGCTACGAATAAGCCCAGCCTCAACAACTCTCCCTGCAATGGGTGAGGAACCAAGAGCTTGCCCCTTGAGGACAGCCTATTTGCAAGTGTTGTTTGACGGCTTTTTTGTTGGCTTATTGACCGGCTTGGTTGGAGTGGGAGGTGGATTCTTAATCGTACCAGCCTTGACTATTCTTGTGGGACTCCCTATGCAGGCGGCGATTGGGACTTCTTTATTGGTCATTGCCATGAATGCCCTTGCAGGATTGGGGGGGTATGCCAACCATGTTTCCATTGATCTCGAATTGACCGCAGTGATCACGGGATGCGCCGTCACTGGCTCCATCCTCGGAGGAATCTTGTCAAAACGAATCAGCACTAAGGTACTGCGCCGTTCGTTTGGAATGTTTGTTTTGTTAGTGGCCGGTTACGTGTTGCATCAGTCACTGACGATGGCAATGTTGACAAGCTTGATTAATTTGCTGGCAAGGCATATTGAGTTTCTCTTAGGCGTTGCCACATTGGCTTTGGGTTTGGCGTTTTTCCGACTGGGTCAGTGGATTCATCGACACGATAATAGCATTTCCAATTTCAATCATTAAGGTATTGTCGGCCCTTAAGGTGCGGCCTAAGCAGTGGCCCGTTTACAGTCCGACTGACTGATTCTGTCCAACAGCGCAACGCTTAACTTGGAGTATGTGCAATGAGTTTTTTACCAAAATTACCAGGGCCACACGATACCCCCTTTGCCGCGCCTTTATGGGCCGCAGTGATTGTGGGATCGGTCATCGGCTTTATCATCTTCAAATTGCTCGATTATTTCATCGAACCGAAAAAATAGATGGCAGCAATTAAGTCTTGGCTAAAACAACTTGCCAATTAGGTTTCACAATGATTCATAACTGTTTCAAATGGAGATCAAGCGTTACATGATTGTTGCAGATGAAGCGTTGTTGATCTACCATAAGCTTTAAATCATTAAATATTTTGTTCTAAAACAAATCATTAACGTATTTTTTATACTCAGTAATTATGGCCCAACTCTTGCTTTAAGATAAACAATCAAAATATTAATAGGTAAACCAATGAGCGTCCATGTTTCAGATTTGATTCACTTTATAACGCAGCGAACCTTGTCACGCGAAATTGCCGTGGCCTTATTAATCAAAGTGGCGCTGTTATGGGGGCTTTGGTATATGGCGTTTCGGCACGATGACATAAATAAACCCTTGGCAAAACCAGACATAGCGGATGTTTTTCGCCCTACCAAGGTATCAACGCAGCCACATTCTTCCATCCACTCCACGGAGAACACCTATGATTTCAGGTGATGATGTTGTCACATTGTCCAGACTGCAATTCGGTCTGACCGCGCTTTATCATTTTTTGTTCGTGCCTCTGACTTTAGGGTTAACTTTTATACTCGCCATCATGGAATCGGTTTATGTGATGACGGGGCGGGAAGTTTACAAAGACATGGTGAAGTTTTGGGGCAAGCTGTTCGGCATCAACTTTGCCATGGGCGTGACGACTGGGTTGACCTTGGAATTTCAATTCGGCACCAACTGGGCTTATTACTCACATTATGTCGGCGATATATTCGGCCCGTTGTTGGCTAGTGAAGGCTGGATGGCGTTTTTCCTCGAATCCACCTTTGTCGGTCTGTTCTTTTTTGGTTGGGACAGGCTGTCCAAAGTCCAGCATTTGACCGTCACGTGGCTGTTGGCTTTGGGTACTAGCCTATCGGCTCTGTGGATTTTAATAGCTAATGGTTGGATGCAACATCCGGTGGGGGCGGAGTTCAACTATGAAACCCTGCGCATGGAGATGGTCAGTTTTGCCGATGTGTTTTTCAATCCGGTGGCCCAAGTCAAATTTGTTCATACGGTCGCGGCCGGTTATGTCACGGGTTCCATGTTCGTGCTTGGCATCAGTTCTTGGTATCTGCTAAACAATAGGGATATCGGCTTTGCCCGACGCTCGTTTTCGATAGCCTCCGCCTTTGGTTTGGCTTCAGTTCTGTCAGTGATCGTGCTCGGCGACGAGAGCGGTTACACCTCTGGCGAAACCCAAAAGATGAAGCTTGCCGCCATTGAAGCTGAATGGGAGACAGAGAAGGCGCCGGCCAGTTTTACACTGGTTGGCATCCCGGATCAGGTGGAAGAGAAAACCCATTGGGCGCTCAAGATTCCCTTCGCGCTGGGGCTTATCGCGACCCGCTCGGTCGATGAGGATGTCAAAGGCTTGAAAGCGCTGCGGGAAGAAAACGCAGAACGCATCCGCAGCGGCATGGTCGCCTATGGCGAATTGCAAAGACTTCGGGCGGGAGACAAGTCCCCCGAAACGCGGCAGAGGTTTGCCGAACATAAAGCGAACCTTGGCTATGGCTTGCTGCTAAAGAAGTATACCAACGAAGTGACTAATGCAGGTAACGACCTGATTATGAAAGCGGCCAACGACACTATCCCGCGTGTCGCCCCATTGTTCTGGACATTCCGGGTGATGGTGCTTAGCGGATTCACTATGCTGTTCATTTTTGGCATGGCCTTTTATTACTGCGCAACCCGGGTGGCTGACCAAAAACGCTGGTTGATGAAGATGGCGGTTTGGGGCATTCCTTTGCCTTGGATTGCGGCGGAAACTGGATGGTTTGTGGCCGAATATGGACGCCAGCCTTGGACTATCTCAGGTGTATTACCCACCCACATAAGCGTTTCCAGCCTTAGCACCGACCAACTGTGGTTCAGCATTGCCGGTTTTGTGTTTTTTTACACGGTGTTGTTGGTGATTGAGCTATATCTGATGTTTAAGTATGTGCGGCTTGGGCCAAGCAGCCTACACACTGGCAAATACTTCTTTGAATCAGGCTATTTGCCGTCCACGCGAACACTTGCCCGTTAAACCACCAGAGGAAAATCACATGTTTGACTATGAAACCATACGCATCATCTGGTGGGCATTCATCGGCCTTGTCGCCATCGGCTTCGCCATCACTGAAGGGTTTGACTTTGGCATTGGTGCCTTACTACCATTCTTAGGCCGTACCGACACTGAACGCCGCGTCATCATCAACACCGTAGGCGCGACGTGGGAAGGCAACCAAGTCTGGCTGGTATTGTTAGGCGGGGCGATTTTTGCGGTCTGGCCACCTGTGTATGCCACGCTATTTTCAGGCTTGTATGCCGCCATGCTGTTGGTGCTGTTCGCCTTGTTTTTCAGGCCGGCCGGTTTTGACTATCGCAGCAAGATCGAAAACCCGGCTTGGCGTAACGCTTGGGATTGGGCCTTGTTTATTGGAGGGGCAGTACCGCCCATTCTGTTCGGTGTGCTGGTTGGAAACTTGATCGTTGGAATACCGTTTCATTTGGATCATGATTTGCGCTCCTTCTATACCGGTTCATTTTTTGGGCTGCTCAATCCATTTGCGCTATTGTGCGGAGTCATTGGGCTGCTGTTCACCTTGTTTCACGGGGCGATTTATATGAAATGGCGCACGGAAGGCGTGATACACGAACGTGCAAGCAAGGCGGTGGCAGTGTTTGGGCCATTATTGCTTGTTCTCTTGGTGCTGGCGACGGCATGGGTTATTTTCGGGATAGGACGACCGGAAATCACCGCCATGCCGAGCACGGACGCACCCTCAAACCCGCTTAACAAGTCTGTCCTAGCCGTTGGCGGTGGATGGTTGACCCATTTCATAAACCATCCATGGATGCTGTCAGCGCCAGCCTTGGCGGTTGGTGGCCTAGTCGTCGCTTGGTTGCTTGCCAAACAAACCCCATCGGCGGGTGCATTTGTAGCCAGTTCAATTGGGGTTAGTGGCTTACTCCTTACTGTTGGGTTTGGGCTGTTTCCTTTCCTCTTGATTTCATCCACTGAGCCAAACTCCAGTTTGACCTTGTGGGATGCCACGTCCAGCCATATGACCTTGGCGCTGGCGTTTTGGATTACCGTTGTATTTTTGCCAATCGTTCTACTTTATACCCGTTGGGTGTATAAAGTCATGTGGGGCAGCGTGACGGAAGCCAAGGTATTGCAAGACACTCACACTCTTTACTGATTTGGAGGCAACTCATGTGGTATTTCACTTGGATATTAGGGGTCGGTTTTGCCGCCGCTTTCGCCGTCATCAATGCCATGTGGCTAGAGTCGGTTTGTGATATTGACACCCACGGGATTGATCAATCCTGTGACACTCTCAGAAAGCCAAATTCTTGATATAAGATCAATATTAAGGAGATAGAACGTTATGACTACCAACCGCATCGTTAGAATTGTTGCCGGGGCCTTCGTGCTGCTTTCCTTGGCCTTAGGCGTACAGGGAAGCCCAATGTTCCATAGTGTCAATTGGCTTTGGTTTACCGCATTTGTTGGAGCCAATCTGTTTCAAAGCGGATTCACCCAATTTTGTCCATTGGAAATTTTTCTAAAAAAAGCAGGAGTGAAGGAAACCTGCAATTGAGCAGACTAGCCAGTGCCTAGACAGTCAATCGATCATCAAACACCAGTTTCACACATAATAACAATCATTTATCAACACGCAACGGAGAATCATCATGGCTAAAATCGTTATCATCGGTGCCGGCATAGGCGGCATTCCCATGGCTTTTGAAATGAAAGAAATTGCCCGCAAGGAGGACGAAATCGTCGTCGTCGCGGACACCCCCACCTTTCATTTCGTGCCATCCAACCCTTGGGTTGCCGTCAATTGGCGCAAGCCTAGTGATCTCAAAATTGAACTGGCTCCGGTGTTCAAAAAGAAAAAAATCACCTTCATCCAGCAAAAAGTGACGAAAGTGAAGCCTGACAGCAATCAATTGGACTTGGCAGACGGCAGCACAGTAGATTATGACTACTTGGTGATTGCGACTGGCCCGAAGCTGGCCTTCGATGAAATTCCAGGGCTTGGGCCACAAGGCCACACCCACTCGGTCTGCCATGTGGACCATGCGGGTGAATCAGGCGAGTTCTGGGACAAATTTGTCCAAGAACCCGGTCCCATTGTGATTGGCGCGGTGCAGGGTGCCTCTTGCTTTGGCCCGGCTTATGAGTACCTGTTCATTGCCGAGACCGATCTGCGCAAGCGCAAGATTCGTGACAAGGTGAAAATGACTTATGTGACTTCGGAACCTTACATCGGCCATCTTGGCTTGGGCGGCGTAGGCGATACCAAGGGCTTGCTGGAAGCCGAACTGCGTGACAAGCATATCAACTGGATTTGCAACGCCAAGGTGGACAAAATCGAAGCGGGTATGATGTATGTGACCGAAGTGGACGAAAATGGTCAAGAAAAGAAGAAGCACGAACTGCCCTTCAAACACAGCATGATGTTGCCGGCTTTCAAGGGTGTCGATGCCGTGTTTGGCATAGACAAATTGACCAACCCGCGTGGATTCATTTTGGTAGACAAACACCAACGCAACCCAACCTATAAAAATGTCTATTCGGTCGGTGTGTGCATCGCCATTCCGCCCTCGGAACAAACCCCTGTCCCCACCGGCACACCGAAGACGGGTTACATGATTGAATCCATGGTAACCGCCACTGCCCATAACATCCGCGAGCAGTTGGACGGCAAGGAGCCATCCCATGAAGCCACTTGGAATGCCCTATGCCTGGCCGATTTTGGCGACAAAGGCGTGGCTTTCCTCGCTATGCCGCAAATCCCCCCGCGCAATGTGCAGTGGTCTTCCGGCGGGCGTTGGGTGCATTGGGCCAAGATTGGGTATGAATGGTATTTCATGCGCAAAGTGCGCAAGGGTGTCAGTGAACATGCTTATGAACGGCTTACCCTTAAGCTGATGGGTATTATGCGGATAAAGAAACACTGAGTAGGCTGAATAGATGTGGGGATTGTTGTGACAGTCCCCGCACTTGCTTGTGAGCCGACTGTTGGCAGAGAATGGTAATACTGTTCCCGTCAATTAAAACCTAAAGGATACCAAATTGTCATCCGTCTTAAAGCAAAACCGCTTGACCCATGAAGAATATTTTACGTTGGAGCAGGCGGAAGACCAGCGTTACGAATTCATTGCCGGAGAAGTGTTCGCCATGGCTGGCGGCACGGAAAGACACGCATTGATTTCCATGAATATCGGCGCTGCATTAGTCATTGCCTTGCGTGGCAAGCCCTGCCGAGTTTATGGGGCAGACATGAAGCTATATGTCCGTGACTATGATAAGTTTTGTTATCCCGACATACAGGTTTTATGTGAACAAGGTATTCGTCATCAGAAATATGTTGAGAACCCGATTTTGATCGTTGAGGTTCTGTCGGATTCCACTGAAGCCTATGATCGCAACAAGAAGTTTGCGCATTATAGAAGCATTGCGACATTAAAATATTACGTGCTAGTTGATCAAGCCTATAAACATGTGGAGCTTTATGAAAAGGAATCCAAAGACCGTTGGATAGTGACTTATCCCAAAGACCAATTGGTGTTTCAAGATTTGGATATTGTCTTGGATATAGAGGAAATCTATCGGCAAGTCGATTTCGAAAATTTGGATAGCAATCCTTGAAAGCAAGCCAATCAGATGGGTTCCCAATACGCCAGTTTTGCTGGATACTATCTCTGTGAGCAATTCCATGACTAATGATTCATTTATAAAAAGGAATCCCTATAAAAACGGCGATGGGCAGCCCGAATTGTGCCAGTCCATAGCGGCATTCGTTGATATACTTGGGTTTAAAGAACTTGTTAAAAATGCAAGAAAAGAGAAAAACTCACAAGCCTTGTTTATGGATTTTCATAGAATCCTATCAACTTGGTTTAATCGTGAAGAATATTCTCGGGCATCCATGTTTGAAATGCCTTTAATTGGTGGTCAGAAAGATAGTTTTAAAATTCGCATTTTTACAGACTGTATCTTAATTGGATGCCCAATTAGAGAAAAGGTGAATCACTGGTTTTCAGAAGGTTTAAAAGAGCTTTATGATGTATTGAGGCTACTTGAGATGTTTCAGATGGAGATGACAAGTAACGGCTATTTTGTTCGAGGTTCAATTACCGTTGATGAGCTTTATATGGATGACACAATTATTTACGGAAATGGCGTTATAGAAGCGTATGAAGCAGAGTCAAATAAAGCTAAATATCCACGAATTATTATGACAAAATCAGTAGAGGAAATGCTTACTGTGATAGACAAAGGTTTCGCGGATGAAAATTATATCAACTATATCACCGAATTCCTGTACAAAGATTTCGACGGGCTAATTTTTCTAAATTACCTTAAATTTATTAAGATTGGTGATGACCCTTATCAGTTCGTGGACGAACTCGAAAAGCACAAAGAAATGATTGAATCTAAACTAATTAAATACAAAAACGAGCCGCATTACCTAGAAAAATATCTATGGACGGCAAATTATCATAATAACTTTTGCGAGCATGGTTATGGTGGATACAGAATCGATTTGGCTCAACATCAAATGCAACCTGTCGTGGGTTTTTATCCAGTCTAGCTTGCGTTACAGAAGACCCTGCCCCAAACAGCCACTGAATATGACTGCTATCCGTCACTAAAGTAATAAGAAAACCATGATTCGCTCACTCATTTTTTCGCTGATATTACAAGCGGCATTTACCGTCCAAGCCTCAGCTAATGCAATTCCCACCCAGACCAGCGCATCAAAAACACAAGCCCTTGGCCTCGACCAACTACTAGACTTAGCCTTCGAACGCAACCCCGACTTGCAAGCCGCAAAAGAACGCATCGGTCAAGCCGAGGCTCAAGTCGCCGAGGCGACGGCAGCTTTTTATCCGAGACTAACAGGTGCGGTTGGTTACAGCTATACCAATAACCCGGCTTTGGCCTTCTCCGCCATTGTGTCGCAAAGGCGTTACGAGCCGACCATGAACATCAACCAGCCCGGCTTTGTTGAAAATTTCAGGCCAGAACTCATTGGCAGCATGTCATTGTTTCGTGGTGGGCAAGATTACTACCGTAAAAAAGCAGCGGAATTGGGCGTGGAGGCGGCTGAATTGGAGCGTTCCGCTATGCACAACCGGCTTGCCGCATCAGTGACGGCGGCTTATTACGCAGTGCTGGCCGCTCCCAAACAAGTCGAAGCAGCCCGACATTCCTTGGAAGCGGTTGATAGCGAATTGAAAAACGCGCGTATCCAGCATAACGAAGGCGCTTTGTTGAAATCTGATGTGCTATCGCTGGAAGTTCGGCGCTCCCAAGCCAAAGAAACCGAGTTAAAGGCGCTCAATTCGGTCGAGTTGACTCGCTCCGGTTTGCGAACCCTTCTTGGACTCGATACGACCGAAGCATTGGAAATTCGTGAATCCACCGATAAGCCCGTTCAAGCCCAACAAGACAATTTGTCAGGATTAATCACTCAAGCATTAGTGCAACGCCCGGAAATGCAAGCAGCGGCCCGCCAAGTTGAAATCCGTGAAAAGGAATTGCGCGCAGAACAAGGAGGGCATCTGCCTAGGGTCAATGCCTATGCCTCCTATGGCCTTAACAACCGCAGCCCATCCTTTAATTTCAACAACGATAATTTGACTATGGGGGTCAATGCCGAAATTGATCTGTTTGCCGGCGGAGCCACCGTGGCACGGGTGTCGGGGGCCGAGCGCAAAGTGGCTGAAGCACAGGCCATACGTGAACGCACCCGTTTGGACATTGAAGACGATGTGCGCAAAGCCCAAGCTAATTGGGTTGAAGCCGAACAGCGTAAGGAAGTGGCCGAAGCGGCAACGCATTCCGCCCACGAAGCACTGCGTCTAGTGCGCGAACAATATCGAGCAGGTGCGGCGACAGTGACCCGCTATCTGGAAGCCGAAGCCGACCAAGCACAAAGCGAGATTCATCAGGTGTCTGCCCGCTACGATGCATTAGTGGCAAGGGCCTTTTTGCAACAAGCCATTGGATTGTGGAAATAATTATGAGTACGGGAAAGCATTCTTCCATCAGCAAACTTATCCAAGCCTTAGTCTCCATACTGGGGCTGGTGCTTCTGTTAGTCTGGATGCAAGGCGGTTTCACTGCCAAAGTCCAGCCCGGTACGGCACACGCTGCCGGGAAAAACGAACCCGTGCATGGACCCACTGTTACCGTGATGAGTAAGGAAATACACGAAACCCTGCTGTGGCCCGGTACGGTGACGGCCCGGACAGTGACCCAAATAGCCCCCAAAGTGCCAGCCCGGATTTTGGCCATTTATGTCAACACGGGGGATACGATCAAAACAGGCCAACTCGTGGCGAGATTGGACCCTAACGAGTTGGGTTCCCGTGTGACTCAGGCTCGTTCATCGTTGATGGCGGCAGAGGCGCAAGCCACCAAAACCGGGTCCGATCTGCGACGGACGCAAAGTTTGTTTGACCAAGAGGCAGCCACTCAACAAAGCTTGGAAGCTGCACAAGCCGCTGCTCACATGGCACAAGCCCAAGTCGCCGAGGCACGGGCATCCATTGAAGTTGCCCAGACCTTGCTGGCAGAGACCGAATTGCATTCCCCCTTTGAGGGAACCGTATTAAGGCGCAATCAAGAGCCTGGCGACATGGCGATGCCGGGTATGCCGGTTTTGACCGTCCAATCAGGGCAACGCCTGCGGGTGGAAGCAGCCATCCCGACTTCGTGTGCGGGCGATCTTCATGTGGGGGATTTGTTAAATGCACGCATCGCCGATAAAACCTATCCTGTCAAAGTGGAAGAAATCACCCCGGCAGCAGACCCTAAAACAAGCACGTTTCTGGTCAAAGCGGGTTTGGAAAATGCCAACGTGGCCAAACCGGGTGTGTTTGTCTGGCTCGAACAGAATTGCGGTAGCCGGAAAACCTTATTGATTCCAGCTTCTGCCGTCAGCCGTTCAGGACAGTTGGAAAGTGTTCAGTTGGTGCTGGAAGGGAGCTTAAGGCTTCGCCATATCCGCACCGGCAAGCTACGCGATGGATGGGCGGAAGTACTGTCAGGGTTGAAGGAAGGTGATGTCGTGTTGGCGGGAGCCAATCCATGATGTCCGGCAACGATCCAATCAAGCGTGGTTTCACCGCCGAAATCGTCCGTGTCTTCATCACCTCCAAACTTTCTTCATTGTTGCTGATTGCCTCGCTCTTAGCTGGGGCTGCGGCCCTATTGCTGACCCCGCGTGAAGAAGAGCCGCAAATTGTGGTGCCAATGGCCGATGTGTTCGTCAACATGCCAGGCGCGTCGGCAGAAGAAGTTGAGAAACTGGTTGCCTCGCCGTTGGAAGCCAAACTCCGAGAGGTGGATGGCGTGGAGTATGTTTATTCTGCCTCTCGCGAGGGCGAGGCGATGGTCACCGTGCGCTTCTATGTGGGCGAGGACCGCGAGGACAGTTTGGTTAAGGTATGGAACAAGTTGATGTCCAACCAAGATGTCATCCCTCCCGGCGTTAAGGACTGGACCGTCAAGCCAGTCGAAATCGACGACGTACCGATTGTCACGCTCGCCCTGTCTTCATCCAATCCCATCTACGACACTGCCAACTTGCGCCGACTGGCTGACGAGATAAAAGACAAGCTGAGCGAAGTCAAAGACTCGGGCAAAATTTCCGTGGTCGGCGGCGAACTGCGGCGTGTGCTGATTTATCCAGACCCGGTGCAATTGGCGGCGCATGGGCTGAGTTTGGCGGAATTGATGCAGACATTGGCGACCGCCAATGTCAGCGTGCGGGCAGGTAGTTTCGATGCGGCCAACCGTTCTGTGTTATTGGATGCTGGCCCTGCTTATCACAATGTGGACGAAATTGCCGAAACCGTGGTCAAGTCGGAGTCGGGCCGTCCAGTTTATTTGCGAGAAGTGGCTGACATTCGTGACGGGCCTGCCGAGGTGGACACTTACACTCGAATTGGGTTTGGGCAAGCGGCTGCAAACAGCAAAACCCTCTCCCCCGAACCTTCTTCCCAAGCGAAGGAAGCGGTTGACAAGCCCCTCTCCCCATCGGGGAGAGGGGTTGGGGAGAGGGGAGCAGATTCTGATGAAGAACGCCAATCCGTCACCTTGGCTGTATCCAAGCGTAAAGGTGCCAATGCCGTGGCGGTGGCCGAAGGCACCCTCAAAACCATGGAAGGGCTATACGGCAAACTGATCCCGGAAGATGTGACTGTGACCATTACCCGTGACTATGGGGAGACGGCAGACCACAAAGTCAACGAACTGGTCAAGCATCTTGGCATCGCCATCGCCACCATCATCGTGTTGCTGGCTTTGGCGCTAGGACCAAAAGAAGCCTTCATCGTTGCCATCGCCGTGCCGATGACCTTGGGCGTGACTTTGTTATTCGACCTGATTTTCGGCTATACCATCAACCGCGTCACCCTATTTGCTTTAATCCTATCACTAGGGTTATTGGTCGATGACCCCATTGTAGACGTCGAAAACATTTACCGGCATTTCAAACTCCAAAAAGAACCCCCTTTGGATGCCACGCTGACTGCGGTGGATGAAGTGCGTCCGCCCACTATTTTTGCCACATTTGCCGTCATTGTTTCCTTTTTGCCCTTGTATTTCATCACGGGCATGATGGGTCCGTACATGGGTCCAATGGCTTTCAACGTACCTATTGCCATGCTGATGTCATTACTAGTGGCTTTTACCGTCACCCCTTGGGCCAGTTATCATCTATTGCAAAGTGAATATGGCAAAGGCGACGAAGAGCCGACCGAGATCAAAAACAGCCCATCCTATCGGCTTTATGATCGCATCTTGGGCGGATTGGTGCGCAAACCGGGCAGGGCAAAATGGTTCCTTTGGGCGATGGTATTTGCGATGGTCGGTTCAAGCCTAATGGCCGTCTACCGGATCGTACCGCTCAAACTGCTGCCCTTCGACAACAAGAACGAACTGCTACTGGTATTGGACTTGCCACGCGGTTCGACCTTGGAAGCCACCGATGCGCTGGCGCGTGACTTGGGACGCTACCTGGCATCCGTCAACGAAGTCACCGATTACGAAACCTATGTCGGCTTGGCCTCGCCTATGGATTTCAATGGCATGGTGCGCCATTACTACCTGCGGCAAGGTGGTTGGCAAGGGGAGATTCGGATCAACCTATTGCCTAAAGAAAAGCGCGAACAGCAATCCCACCAAATTGCCTTGCGCATACGCCCGGACATAGAACGCATTGCCAAATCCCATGGCGCGAAGGCGAAAATCGTCGAAACCCCGGCAGGACCCCCCGTGCTGTCCACTTTTGTCGCCGAGGTCTACGGCCCATTAGACAAGGATTATGCCGAACTGGCGGGCGTGACTCAAAGAGTGCTGGCGGATGTGGAGAAAATTGAGGGGGTTGCGGATGCGGACGATTTGGTTGACGAACCGCAAACCAAGCTCAACTTCAGATTAGACCGGCAGAAAGCCGCCGTCCATGGCGTGGATGTTCAACAAGTGGCCGAAACGCTACGCTTGGCCTTGGGCGGTAGCATGGCGGGTACGGTGCGTGTGCCGACTGAACGCCAACCCTTGGAAATCTTAGTCCGCCTCCCTCGTCAGGATCGCTCCAATATGGCCGATTTGCTGGGTCTACGGGTAAAGGCAAATAATGGCTCTTTGGTTCCATTGGCCGAATTGGGCGCTTTTTCCGAAACTCAAACTGATCTCACGATTTACCACAAGAACCTAAAGCGGCTGAACTATGTAACCTCTGACACGGTGGGCGTTAGCCCGGTGGAAGTTGTGTTCGATTGGTGGGATATTGAAAAGGCCAAGCCGCTGCCAGCCGGTTACTCGGTGGATTTGGCCGGCGAGGGTGAATGGAAAATCACCGTCGATGTGTTCCGCGATCTGGGTTTGGCTTTCGGCGCTGCCCTATTGATGATTTATGTGTTATTGGTCGCGCAGACCGGATCACTGGGCATGCCGTTGGTCATCATGGTGGCAATTCCTTTAACCATCATTGGCATCATGCCTGGCTTCTGGGTGTTGAACCTGTTCACCAGCCCAGTCGCCGGTTACGCCAACCCCATCCTATTCACCGCCACCGGCATGATCGGCATGATTGCCTTGGCGGGGATTGTAGTGCGCAATTCCATCATCCTGATTGACTTCATTGAACGCCTAAGGGAACAAGGCGTGGAATTAATCGAAGCCTTGGTTGAAGCCGGCGCAACCCGTTTGCGGCCCATCTTCCTCACTGCGGGTGCTGCCATGTTTGGGTCTTTCGTCATAACCTTGGATCCCATTTTTTCAGGGCTGGCATGGAGTTTTATCTTTGGCATTTTTGCCTCCACCGCATTTTCCTTACTGGTCGTGCCTGTTGTGTATTTCCTGATTAACCGGAAAGGCTCATAATCTGTGTTTGGAGGACAATGCCTATGAATACAGTACGCGCTTTTCCTGAACCCGCCGGGGATGTTTCCCGTCTATACCCCGCCCAGGGCACTTGGAGCGAGGGGGAATATTTGAATCTGCCCGGTACACGCTTGGCAGAGTTCGATCAAGGGACAATTGAGGTTTTAGCTATGCCGAGCGAGTTGCATCAAACAATGGTTCTATTTTTATACGAACTGCTAGTGGCTTATGTTCGACGATATGATTTAGGCAAAGTATTAGTAGCCCCTCTGCCAGTTAAGCTTTGGGAAGGAAAAATGCGTGAACCGGATTTATTATTCATGCGGCGTGAACATGCGGATCGCCGACATTCAAACTATTGGAACGGGGCGGATTTGGTGATGGAAGTGATCAGCCAGGACGACCCTAACCGAGACAAAATCACCAAGCACCAAGAATACGCTAGGGCAGGAATTCCCGAATACTGGTTGGTCGATCCAACAGAAAAGTCCGTGACAGTGTTTACATTGCCTAGGCAAGCCCAAGAATTTGAGACACATGGAATATTCCTAATGGGTAGCCATGCAGTGTCAGCAAGCTTGCCGGGTTTCAACGTCGAAATTGACGAGTTGTTCTCGGCCAATCATTAATAAGTGACTATTGTGAAAATCGGCCTACAAACATGAATTTATTCGAGTCGCAAAGCTTGCTTCACTAGTGTGCAAGAAAACCCAATCACTTTATTTTAACCCACTCGGAGGATTATTTTACCGCAGGGTGCATTCCTAGGCACCCATCGGGTATTTTGACTTTGTGACCAACATATAACCTATAACAACGACATAAAAGAGAGGACGTGATCATGACTAGCTTCACCAATATACCCCGTAGACAATTCCTGCAATACTCGGGTTTAACCCTGGCAGGCCTGTATGGATTTCCCCATTGGGTGCAGGCCATGGGAAAGAAACCCTTGGCGGTGGCTACCGCCAATTTTCACCCTGACGTGGAACTTGAGTTAGTGGCAAAGCCAGCTTCGATTGGCGTTTTGCCCGGCACATTGACCAATGTGCAAAAATATTATGGCACGGTCATTAAAGGCCCTGCCAATACCTTCACCGACATACCCGGCAGTTATCTCGGCCCTGTACTGCGTTTGCAGAAGGGCCAAAAAGTGCGCATCCATTTCCGTAATGAATTAGATGACACGTGCATCACTCACTGGCACGGCATGCATGTCCCCCATCTTGCCGATGGTCATCCCATGTACGCCATAGCCAAAGGCGAGACTTGGGTGTATGAATTTGAAGTGTTAAATCGTGCCGGCACTTATTTCTATCATCCCCATACCCACGAAATGACAGGCAAACAAGTCTACTCTGGTTTGTCAGGCATGATTATTGTCGAGGATGAAGAAGAAAAGAAATTGGGTTTGCCTGCTGGCGAATTTGAAATCCCCATTGCCATTCAAGACCGGAGTTTTGATGCCGACAACCAATTGGTTTTTGTCACCCATAACATGGAACGGATGATGGGTTTCCATGGCGACCGTATTTTAATCAATGGCAAACCGAATAATGAATTTGAGGTTGCCAGCCGTGCCTATCGTTTGCGTATCGCCAACGGTTCCAATGCCCGCATTTACAAACTGGCTTGGGATGACGGCTCACCCATCACGGTGCTAGGGGTTGACGGTGGATTGCTTGAGGCTCCACTGAACAAACCCTATGTGATGATGGGTCCGGGCGAGCGCCTTGATGTGTGGGCGGATTTCTCCAGAAGGGAAATAGGCTCCGAAATGGTCATCCGCAGCTTGCCGTTCCACGGTGTGTTGCCGCCGATGCATGACAGAATGATGGCGATGATGGGTCATGGCGGGGAAGCGAAAGCAGGGGAAAACAAACCCAGCCAAACCATGGAGCATGGTGGCGGTGGAGGCATGGGCATGATGGGCGGCATGAATCATGGCGGCGAACAAGCGAAAGCTAGCGAAGGCAAACCCAGCCAAGCCATGGAGCATGGTGGCGGTGGAGGCATGGGTATGATGAACATGCCCGGCATGAAGCTGCCTTTGGGAACCGACTATCCCATTTGCAAATTCCGCGTCACCCGCAAATCTAGCGACAGCATAAAGTTGCCGGAGAAATTGTCCACATTCCGTCGATTTGAAGCCAAAGACACCGCGAACCCTGACAAGCCTATTCCCATTGGCATCTCCGAAGGCATGATGTCCATGTTATTGAATGGTCGTCCGTTCAAGATGGATGATGTGCAGGAATTTGAAAAGGTCAAAGTCAATACCCTGCAGTTGATCGATATATTCCATGCCCATGACATGGGCGACAAAGGAGCCGAAGGACAGAAGCCCAACGAGGGTATGCAACATGGCGGCGAGGCCAAACCAACGCCTGCGGCTGGAATGGATCACGGTCAAGGCGGCAATGCAGCCGGAGGTATGGGAGGCATGAACCATGGCGCAGGCGGTGGCATGGGTATGGGTATGATGGGGGGTGGCATGATGGGAGGCATGATGAATCAAGGTGCTACGGGCAAACCTTCAGGTGAAGGCATGGGGGGCATGGATCACGGTGGTGGAGCCAAACCAGCCGCTCCAGCCACAGGCGGTATGGACCATGGCGGCGACAATAAAAGCACTGGTGGCGGAATGGGCATGGGAATGATGGGCGGTGGTATGGGAGGAATGGGCGGAGGCGGCATGGGTGGCATGTCAATGTCCATGGCTCACCCTATCCATTTGCACGGTCAGCAGTTCCAAATCCTCAGCCGTAGCCTGGACATGAAAGAAGGCGATGGCTACGACACCGTGAAAGACGGATTCATCAATGTCGGCTGGAAAGACGTGGTGTTGGTGATGCCGGGTGAAAGGGTCAGAATTGCCAAACCGTTCGACAATTTCACTGGGTTATTCACCTATCATTGCCATAACCTAGAACATGAAGACATGGGCATGATGAGGGATTTCCTCGTTATCTAAAACACGTCCCATCAGTTGCCGCAGGGTTGTCTCCCCTGCGGCTGTCCAACTTGTCAATGAATCGGATCGCCATCGCCAGCCTTTATCAAACCTAATGCACCTTTGCCAACAAAATTGAAGGCATGGGTCACGATAGGATACAGTCCATCTTCCTTTGTGGTGAATTCTACAATAGCCCCTTGCGATGGCGCCAAATCCACCGCTTGGGAACCCCAATGGCCCTTATTGCCAGGCGACAGTTCCATACCCTCTTTAATGACCCGGTTGAAGATCGTGCCCACAATATGGAAAGCGCTGTCTTCATTGGGACCGGCGTTCATCACGAATATGCGTACTTTCTTGCCGGTTTTCACAGCGATCGGTTCATCTTTATATTGCATGGCAACCCCGTTAAACACCACATAATCTGGCGAGGGGTGTCCCGAAGCGGCCTTGTTTAGATCGGTTGTGCTACCTTGGTCGCCGATATAGAACTCGCTTTGCACTAAGGCGAATTCATGGTCAACCGGGCTTAACCCGCCCGCCGGCTCGACAATGACCATACCATACATACCACTGGCGATATGATGCAAAGCAGGATTGGAACCGCAGTGGTACATCCACACGCCGGCGTAATCGGCCTTCCATTCGTAAATTTTGTCCTCGCCGGGATTGATGCTAGTCATCTCGTCGTTCCACGCCACTTGACTGGCATGAAAGTCCACAGAATGCGGCAGTTTGTTGGTGGATGGATTAATCAGGTGAACTCGCACTTTATCGCCTACTTTAACCCGAATCACAGGACCCGGTACATGCCCGCCAAAGGTCCACAGGTTTTGAACAGCATCTTTAGCCACCGCCATATTGGACTCTATCGCCACCAGTTCAATATTATGCAGCTTACCGGGTAATCTATGCGGGGCCTCGGGATTGACACGCTCTGGCTTGATCGTTGATTCGGGAGTATGCGTGTGAACCCGCAAGCTTCCGGGTGTTTGTCGGTTGACACTGATGAAGCCTTTCATGCCGGCCTGTTCGTGTCCTGGTAATGAGCAGCGGTAAGCCAGTCCTTCGCCGGGGACATCAATAAAGCTTGTTGTAGACTGTTTTGGACCCACATCAATACGAATGCCGTTGGCGAATTCAACATCATGTGGAACAGCACTCTCATTCTTAACTGTGATGCGATAGCGCCCACTGCGAGACACATCCAGCGCTGCTGGCTCGTAGCTTAAATCATGCATTACCAATGATAGTTCTCCGACTGTTTCGTTAGATGCGCTTGCTTTTAGCGCTCCGGTTTGGCAAGAGCAAAGCAGTGTGAGGGCCGCAGAAGCAAATAGCAGATATCTGATTACTATATTCATGATGACTAATCTCCTCTACCAGTTGAAACATTTTAGCTTGTCGGCAATCGCGATCAACGATGAGGGTAAGTCATGTAAAGGTATATATCAAGTGTGATTATTACCCATTCTAGACAAGTCGAGAACGATTCAATGATGACGACCAAGACTTGACGGAAGCCAAATTAATCATTTAACTGAAGAACCTAAGGGACTAGCCATTGTCTGAATATTCTAAATCGGGCGTTTAATCTGCCCGTCACAACCTATCGACAACAACTAGAGAAAACCTGAAATGAGCAAGATTCTGAACGAAGTACTTGATGCCAATGCCAACTATGTAGCCAACTTTGGCGTAAAAGGCGAACTGGCGCTACCCCCGGCGCGTGGCTTCGCCATTCTCACCTGTATGGATGCGCGACTCGACCCGGCCAAATATGCTGGCTTGGCTGAAGGTGATGCCCACGTCATTCGTAATGCTGGCGGTCGTGCTAGCGACGATGCCATCCGTTCTTTGGTCATTTCCTACAAATTACTTGGCACGAAAGAATGGTTTGTGATCCACCACACTAACTGCGGCATGGAATTGTTCACCAACGAAATCATGAGCGGCTTGCTGTCTAGCAGTTTGAAAACGGCATCCATTGATGAAAAGGGATGGCATGATTGCGGCGAAGGGCC
>CAIWDB010000603.1 GCA_903911305.1 uncultured Methylococcaceae bacterium
AAGTTCTTCCTGAACCAGTCGGCGGATAGTGGCGAAGGTTCAGATATTACCGACTGTGTTGGTTGGTTTTGTGGAGGAATAGGTGGCGGCAGATGTTTGGCTTCGGTGTCGGGCTTGGCTTTTTCCAGTTTTTTCTTCGGTTCTAGTGTAGATTCTGGTTCAACCTCACGCCAAAACCATCCGCGCTCCTTGTCGATGAAAAAAGGAGGCTCGGAGGGCGAAACAAAGTCCGCCCCCCAAGCCAAGCGGGACGCCAAGAGGAGGTAGGAGGTAAGAAGCCAGATTTGCCGATTCATTCGGCAATTATCTTGGCTTTTAACTTGTTGTGGTGCTCAGAAAGATTAGCTGAGGCGTGATAATTTGCGGGATGGCGATGGTATAAGGCTGTACATTGATATCCTCCCGCAGCTTGATAAACATAGATTGGTTACCATTTTTACGAGAGAAATTTAAGTCTACCGACTGTTATGAGGCAATGGATTGATGGTGTTTAATGACTGTGATTGCCATGATATCGAAAATGCCACCTAAATCGGTGTACTTGGGGTCGGCCAGTTCTTCGTAACGCGCAAGATCATTGTAGGTGTGTCGAATATGACCATTAACCTGACCTCGATATGCACCCTCTAGATAGATGATATCCGTGCTGTGGGATTGGACGATGTTGCGAATTTCTAGGTCTTCGGATTTTTCCTCGGTGACTTGTTTGATATAGAGAGCTTCCTCGTCGCTGATAGAAAACCTGCTCCGTATCTCGCCTATCATGTCTTGCACCGTAACCCGCTTGGGTGGTGGGCCTGTGCCTTTCTTGGCATTGCCAGACTTGGTTTTTACCTGATACTGTCCACTTCTTTCGCCCAAATACTCGACGGCTGCTTTAATAACTTCGGTCTGGCGAATCTGCTGCATGAGTTCTGAGACACTTCCTTGCTTGATAAGCTGTGGCCCAACATACTCGGCAAAACTGACAAATTCTTTGATCTTTGCAGGGTAAGAGACAAAGCAGTTGAGAAAATGGTAGTACTTGACCAACTTGGCAAGAGAATAAACGTATGCCTTTCGGTCTTCCAAAGTCAGAATCTTAGCCTGGAATCTCAAGCGCAGAGTATTCACTACTGATTGCACCTCAGCATCCGTACCCGTGGATGCCAACAGCATAAACTTACTCGCATCCTTCTGCACAAACACATCCATTGCTATTTTTTCATCATGTAATCGCGTGACGAGTTCTGGGTCTGGCTCTTCAGGTTCGAAAGGTGAGCCTTTTCGATATTTTGAAAATGCCTTAAGGATAGCCGTGGCATTATTCGTGAAGTCCACCACAAAAACCCCAGTCTTCCCTTCATAACAGCGGTTCAACCGTGAGAGGGTTTGCACTGCATTACGGTCGGCCACCACCTTATCGAGAAACATCCCCACCAGTAGTGGTTGGTCAAAGCCGGTTTGAAATTTGTTGGCGACTACCATTAACCGATAATCATCACCCTCGAAACGTTGCTCAATCAATTCGGCGTCCTGAAGCCCGTTGATGGCATGTTCGCTGATGGCTAGCTTAGTCTCGGGATGGACAAAATCGGTGAAGGCATAGAGCACTTTGTAATCTGCACCGCGCTCCTTGATCTTTTCCTTGATAATGTCGAAATAACGCAAGCCAGCCACCCTAGATGTGGCGACAATCATGGCTTTGGCGCGTCCATCCAGGATCGGTTTGATGTCTTTCTCGAAGAGGCGGAGCATCACCTCCGCCTTGTACTGGATGAGTCCGTCATCTTGATAAGCCACATTCATTAGGGCTTTTGACACTACGCCCTTGGGGTAGAGTTTTTCCTCTTCTGGTTTGGGAACGAAGGAACAATGCAAGTGATAGAGGGTTTTGTAAGCGATGATGCTGGTTGCCACGTCTAGGATATACCCCTCGGCTATCGCTTCCGCTTCGCTGTAGGTGTCGAAAGCTGCACCAAACATCGCGACCGTGGCCGGTGCGGGTGTGGCAGTGAACGCAACGAAAAGCTGATTGCCATCGTGCTCCCGGATGATTTGGGCGATTTTTTCTTCTTCATCTGCCGATCCGTCGGCATCCTCGGTATCGGGTTCTTCGGTGTTGCGAAACGGTAGGCGAATAGCAACCCCCATTCTGCCTTCTTGCGACCTGTGGGCTTCATCAATCAAGAATGCAACCCGCAAATGTTTAAGTTCTGGCTTCTTTTCCAGTTCGTCCAATACCCACGCAAGCTTTTGTTGGGTTGTTACGATGATGGGCTTGCGCTGTTTCAGGAATCGTGGAAGGTCTTCAGCTTTACGTGCCAATCCGACCACATCTTTCAGGTGAGTGAATTTCCCGATGTCATCCCGAATGTTGGTATCCAATGACTTGCGGTCAGTGAGGATGAAAACGACATCAGCCAGTTTTTCATTCGTACCGGGTTTGAACAAGCTGTGCAGCCAGTCCGCCAGCCAGCAGATGGATAGCGTCTTGCCGCTACCGGCTGAATGGTTGATGAGGTATTTACGCCCGATATTACCTGTAGTGACGAAATGCTTTAGGGCATCGTCACCCACTTTGCGCACCATCCGGCTTTGGTGGTAGCGTGGCAATATAGTCGCTGCGGGACGTGCTGGCTTGTCTTCTACTGCTTCACAAGCGGGTACACGGACGAGAAAAAATGACAGTAACTCTAGGAGCTTCTCCTTGGACAAGACTTCGCTATACAGGAATTCGATCGGATATTCCCCCTCCGTTTGCGCTTGGTTGGTCAAACCGCTGTTATGCCAGAGGAAGTTGTCGATTCGGCGCGGGTCGGTTGCCGCCATCGCATCGCTGGTGTCGGCGGCAAGGTAAAGAAACGGATGCTGGAAAATCTTATGGGTATGGTCACGTTTGACGAATTGATCAACGGCATCATGGACGGTTTGATTCTTTTCGTGCTTCACCTCGAACAAGACAATGGGCAAGCCATTGAGGAACATAACGAAATCAATCTCTTGGTGATTGGTGGCAAAATAAAAGTGCGGGCGAAACGTAATGCGGTTCTCGCCGTATTTAGTGGCGGCGGCACTTTCGCTGGAGCGTGGTTTGGGGTAATAAAGCCGGAACTCCAACCCTCGGACGTTAAGCCCGTGGCGAAAGATCATCCATAGTGGGGTATGCCCTAATTCCTTGCGTAGCGCCCTGAACACTTCTTCGCGAGCATCGGTGCCGTAATCGTCAGCGAGTTTATTAAGGGTTTCAGATTGTGTGGCATTGAGGAAAGCCCAAAGCTGATCCTCCGCAATGAAGTGTTCGTTGTCGGTGATGTCGAACTGTTCCAACACGCCATAGCCATGCACACGGACAAGGAAGTCGGCAATATGCTGCTGAAAATACAGTTCGGGTTGCTTGGTGCGTCGTTTAGCCATGCCGTCTGGTGTTCCTAGACTTTACGGTAGACATCATCATGACTCCCGACATCAAGCAGGTGGATTTCCCGTTCTGAGACGACAAGCGTTAAGAGTATTCGGTAGCTGCTTGTAATTCTGACGGCTTGAACTTCCTTTAACTTGCCCGCGAGGTGGTGATATTTGAGATGGGGTTGAAAAGGGTCTTGTTCCAAAGCGCGGAGAACTTCGGCAAATTTCTTATTAAGTTCTGGGTGATGCTTGATGAATTTTTCCGCCGCACGGGTAAAATTCGGGGTCCAGACAAGGCTGTACATAGGCTATGTGTCCAAACCCAATTCTTTCAGTAGGTCATCCGCAGTTCCACGTTTGACCCTGCCAGCTTTCACGTCTTCCAGCGAAGCCAGCACTCTCGACTCGTAAGCTTCCTCCTGCGCTTCAACCAATTCCTGATAGCGTTTTTCGGACAGCACCACGTATTGAGGTTCGTCGTTTTGAATGATATGGACTGCCCCATTGACGAGAAGGCTGTCTACGGCGGCGATGCCCAGGCGTTTGATTTCTTGTGCGGGTATGGTGTTCATGGCGTGAACTCCTAAAGAAAAACAGTTTATGGATTTTATCACTAAACCTGACAGCAAGTGACGGTCATGAGTAATGGATGCATGGGAGAATTGTAGGCCGGGTTAGGTGTGAATTCCGTCTGAGGCCGAACAGCCACCTAATGTTATACCGGGAGCGTCAAAGCTTGCTTTGACCGCCTGTCGCAGACAGGAGACTGTAAAAGTATTCGCACCCCCTACAATCGCACCCGAAACCAAGCTTGCAACCTAAGCAGAAGGCCGACCTGACGCGGGATTTACCGGTGGCGACGGACGAGAATCCAACACAGGAGTGGATCAATTAGACCGAAA
>CAIWDB010000604.1 GCA_903911305.1 uncultured Methylococcaceae bacterium
ACTCCGCTACGCCACTGGGGGTGGAGCAAGACAGGACAAAGGCGGCTTATTGGCTAGAAAAAGCAGCAGAACAAGGAGAAGACAGCCATCAATTTGAACTTGGAATACTTTATTTCGAGGGTAATGGCGTTCAATGTGACCATAAAAAAGCAGAATATTGGTTGGAAAAATCTGTTTTACAAGGTAATCCAAAATTCCAATATGTTTTCGGTTTAAAAATACTGAACCGTGATTTTGGATACTTTTCAGATACTGATAAAGCACTGAATATACTAGAGAAAGCTGCTAACAAAAATTATTCAGATGCACAATATGAATTAGGGATCTGGTATTGTGATATCTGTGAGAGTTTTGGAAAATCAAAAAATACTAAATTAGGGTTGAAATGGTTAGAAGATGCCGCAAATGCGGGGCATCTTATTTCTCAAAAGAAATTAGGTTTTTTGTATGCACATGGTTGGCCTCTCAGTGACTGCATCCATCCTTTTGCAATTATTGACTATATAATGAATTTTAAAAACTGGGATAGTTATATATTTCTCAATCCTAAAGCATCTGTAAAATGGTTAACAAAAGCTGCTGAAAATGGTGATACTGAAGCACAACATGATTTGGGGTTATTATACATTAACGGTGGACTTTTGAAGCCCGATTACGGAAGGCGGCTTTCCTACGAATATTGGATTCATAAATTTATCGCTTACATTACTGGAGTAGATGTCCCAAAAAACATCAAAACAGGAATATATTGGCTAACTAAAGCGGCTGAATTTTCAGAATATTATCAATATAAATTGGGCTGGTATTTTGCTGGTGATGATGATAGAGCTAAAGGAATGCCATACAATTTCCCAGAAGACGAAAAGAAAGCAGAACTATGGTTTATAAAGGCGGCTGAATCGGAAAGCAGAAAATCAGACAAAAATCTAACTTATCAATATGAACTTGCACGTCGATATTTATGGGGATGGGGCATTAGGAAAAACTTTCCGTCAGCAAAGTTTTGGTTTGAGAAATGCTTAGAAATAAGAAACGATTATATAGGGGCTTTATATTATTTGGGTGAAATTTATGCGGATGGACTTGGTATCAAAAATGACCCTCACAAAGCTGATAAAATATTTTCAACATTAAACGCTAAGGATACCGATTTTGATAGTTTTTATATTTTATTCAATTTAATTAGTAGATATGCTGATGGCAATGGCGTACCTAATAATCAAGACAAAGCCTTGCATTTTATAAAACTCTTTTCTTACTGGATTGATATTTACAAGGAAAAGCCAGATTTAAATAGAGTTTTGCTTAAGCAGTTTTGCGAGAAAATCGCCAATCGATTCAAGCAAGGTAAGGGTATTCCAATGGATTTTGAAAAAGCGGAATTTTGGCTTGTAAAAGCTAAAAGCATATAGCATTGTAGTAGGAGCGGGCCATGCCCGCGATAAACGCCGCTTTTTACCGGTTGCCCATCGCGGCCATGAGCCGCTCCTACAGGTAGTCAAAATCCATTGAATCCATTATTTACAAACACAAATATTACGAGATAAAAACCATGACCAAAGACTTTTCCAAAGGCAACCAACACGGGCATGAGGACGGCAAGGAGGGCGACAACCATCTGGCTATGCGCTCGGTTAAACGCTTGTTTCAGCCCGACCAACTGCTGCCCGGCGCGGAGAACCGCCATGGTGAATACCGGCGCGGTTATCTGACTGGCTTCGAGGATGAAGTCCGCGTCACCCATGTCACCGTATCGTCTGCCCCTGCCACCCCATCATCTGCAAACCCCGGAGCCTCTGCCATGTCCCACGCGACTTCTTATGCCTATCAAATCGAACTGCTGCAACACCTGAAACAATACCTCGCCGATTTTCAAGAGCGGCTGCTCGGCGTGTCCGCCAATTACCAGCGCAAGGTGGATGAATTGCACGGCGAGGGCGGTTGGATGGATGAAACCCACCGCGATTTTGCCGAAAACCAACTGGATGTCACCCGCGCAATGATAGCCAACTTGGTGAACCACATTGCGGAAAACGACATACCCGCCGTGGAAATGGAAATCGGCCGACTGGAACCCTTCCTATAATGGTATTTACACAAGTCCCCCTTGCGGGGCAATGCTGTTGAATTAAGCTGTTCGCTATCCGTTCCCCGAGCGAAGTCGAGGGGAGAAGGCGTAGCGAACAAGCTGGCTTCGACTCCGCTCAGCCAGCGGAACGCATTAAACTCAAGCGTTAATTCAACAGCATTGCCCTCCTAACCTCCCCCCGTTGGGGAGAGGAACTAATTCAACCGCACCTCCCCCTGCAAAAAGTATCAGTCTTGGCAGAGTGGCTGGTCGTGACCAACGTGGAAAGAATTGCCAATATTAGTTTACATTTAACTATACCGCCCGCTGACCGATGCTCTGGCAGGTTCAATGCCAAGCTTGCGTAAACGCTCAGCCGCATAGGCGCTTCCAGTCTTCATCCAAATCTCGTAAAGCCGCAACACATCGGTTTGCGAACCTAGCGGCGTACTATCGCCGACTTCAGCCAAGGCATCGACAAAGGCTTGAAATTTAATTGACAACTCGCCAAAAATCGCCCTAAAAGTGCGCGAACGCACCGAACTGGATGATTGTTCCGACAACATGCCATAAGCGCTGCCACCCATGGCAATATAGTAGTCGATATCCACCAATTTGCGGCTGAAGCTTGAGGCAAACAAACCGGCAACCACTAGCGCCACATCGCCCAGTCTGCGCAAAGCGGCTTCTCGCTCCTCTTGGGTTTTCGCCTCCACCGCATCGGCGTAAGTCAAGGCCAAGGGTTGCCCAACCAAACCGGCCTGCTTGGCTGGGAACAGGTTATCTGCCCGTACAAACCAAGCCAGCAGATTGACGACGTAATGCACTGTGTCTTCCTCCGCCTTTATCTTTTGATGCGACAGAGCCGAGTTTAAAGATTCCTTGAAGTATTCGGTGACATTCATGTCGACAATTAAAGGCTGTTTACCGATGTCGGTTTCAAATGGCATGACTTTACTCCCCGTTCTAAAAGGTTCGATATCACAGGAATCTAACCGGATTGCGGTTTGATGACTATCTTACATCAAACATAAGTCATGCCAATACTGGTATCGTCTAAGTTTATAGCCCCAATTCACTCAAACCGGGATGGTCATCGGGCCTTCGACCTTGCGGCCAGTGGAATTTTCTATCCGATTCCTTGATCGGAAGATCGTTAATACTGGCAAAACGCACACGCATCAGGCCGTTTTCATCAAATTCCCAGTTTTCATTGCCATAGGATCGAAACCAGTTACCCGCATCATCATGCCATTCATAGGCAAACCGAACGGCAATGCGATTGCCGTCAAACGCCCACAATTCTTTGATGAGCCGGTAATCCAACTCCCTAGCCCACTTACGGGTTAGAAACTGAATGATCTCTTCCCGTCCTTGGGGAAACTCGGCACGATTACGCCATTGGCTATCGACGGTGTAAGCCAATGCGACGCGCTGCGGGTCGCGTCCGTTCCAGCCGTCTTCCGCCATGCGGACTTTCTGGGTCGCGGTTTCGCGGGTAAAAGGGGGTAAGGGTGGTCTTAGTTGTTCGGGAGAGTTCATCGGCAAACCTCTTTAAGTCATTTTAAGTTGTTAATTACACCCAGCTTGAATCGTCACCGCTGTCAAAAAAACTAGAGTCTTGATCGTCATCATCTGCAACTAAATTGCCAGAATCGTTAGATTGAGCCCAATCATCGTTATCCGCCACTGCATTATCTGGGGGTGTGTCGTAATAATTGTTAATAATGGTTTGCTCGGCAACAGGTTCGCCAGTTTGATCGCCCCACATTGAAGAACCCGATTGATGATGCCCCAACAAGCCTTCAATCCCTTGGAATAAAAAACTTCCGGCGACGACACCCGCAGCCGTGGTTGCCACATTGCCAAGGAGGCTGCCGCCCCCGCCGCCCAACCACGAACCTTGTGGCATCGGTGTCGGTGCGGCATACGCGCCAGCCGCAGCGCGGGGAATTTGGTAATTGTCCGCTCCCGGAACTCTGCCTATATTCGAGCCACGATCCAAGCTTTGCGCCCAAGGGTTGCCCCCGCCTAGGAAACTGGACCCGCGACCGCCCTCCTGCCCAGTTTGCACTTGGGCTTGCAGTTCGGCAATCTGCGACTTGGCGACATTTAACGCATGTTCAACCAACATGGCCCTTTGCACGAGCAGATAGGCGGCATCGGGTTGTTTGGCAGCCGTCTCACGGATCAGCTTATCCGCTTCGTCATCCTTGCCGCCCAAACGGGCCTCTTTGAGTTGGTTGAGAAACAGGGTCAATTGATCGCGTTCTTGTGGGTTCATGTTTGCCTCATCTAGTGTTGAAATAATTGTCAGGAAGACGGTTAAATTATTGGGATGGAATGGATGAAGTCAAGTGGACTTGAACCCGCGTTGATTTACCATTATAATTACCGAATGTTTTGGGTCGTTAGCTCAGTCGGTAGAGCACCGCACTTTTAATGCGATGGTCGTGCGTTCGAGTCGCACACGACCCACCATATAATAAAGCCTTGCATGAAAATGCAAGGTTTTTTTATGTCCGTTGGAAATTCTCGTGACATTTCTCTTCTAAATCCACTGAAGACTAAACCGACAGATAATCTGATGCCCAGCAAAAGACCAGCCGAAACCCGTTTTGTCGAATTGATGGCCGAGTTGTTCCAACTGGATGAAGCGGAAGCCTTGGATTTCGGCCTGTACCGGATTATCCGCCAACATAACGTCGAAGTGCGGGCTTTCTTGGGTGAAGTGATTGCAGAAAAGGACGGCAAGTCGCTGAAAGGCGGGCGATTGTCGGAATTGATGGACGAGGCTTTTGCCATTGCTTCCGAAGAAACCAAGGCGGGGGACCAATGGCGCATCAAGGAATTGGAAGGTCAACTTTCAATCAAACCCGGCATGACGGCGGCGGAACGTGCCGCACATTTGGACGTGTTTGAAAAAGCACCGGCCACGATGCACTTGGTCAGTGAATACCGCAAGCTGATTGAGCAAAAGCAAGGCACAACGGGCATACTCACCGACCGGGCCGAAGTCCTTAACCGGCTTTATCAATTCTTTGCCCGCCATTATCAGGATGGGGATTTTATCGTCGAGCGGCGCTATGGTCGTGGCGGGGCGCTTTATATCCAATCAACCGGCGAAGACACCGAGTTTCATTGGGCCACGGAGGACATGTATTACATCAAATCGGGCGACATCTTCACCGACTTTCCAGTGCGCTTGGCAAACGGGCAACCACTGGTGTTCACCGTCGAGTCTGAATCGCTGAAAGCCACCCGCGCCCAATTAAAGCCTAATGACAAGGCACATTATGAATTGGATGCCTTGGTTTACTCTAATCCGGTCAAAGACACTGACGAGGGCGTTGAGCTTGGAGCGTCAAGGCTCGCTTTGACAGGCAAAGCAAGCTTTGCCACTCCAAATCCTACAAATTCAAAAATTTTGTTTGTCCGCCTGAAATACGAAAAAGGCGCACAATCCGACAGGCATAAAGAAACCATTGTCGAGGCGGTGCAAGCCAAGGTCGGCGGCGATGCGGCGGACATCAAACGCTGCAAGAAATCCAAAATTACTTACGGTTAACTTTATTTCTTTAAATTTATCAGGAGAAACTATGAAAGCATTATCACTATTTTCAGGTGCAGGGGGACTTGACATAGGAGTTAAAAGAAATGGATTTGAAATAATATGGGCAAATGATATTGACAGAGATTCATGTGAAACTTATAGAATTAATATTGGTGACCATATTTATTGTGGCGATATTAATGAAATAAAAAATACGCTATTCAGGGAAAATGAAACATTAGATTTAATTTTTGGTGGACCACCATGCCAAGGCTTTTCTGTCGCTGGAAAAATGAATCCAGACGATCCAAGAAGCCAACATATATGGACTTTTGTTGAGATTGTAAAAAAATGTCAGCCAAGAGCATTTTTGATGGAAAATGTAAAAGCCTTAGCTGAAATAAAAAGATGGGAACCTATTAGAAATGAATTAATAATAGCATTCAGAAATGCGGGATATATGGTTAACTTTGTTATACTGAACTCTTCAGATTTCAATGTCCCTCAATCAAGAGAGAGAGTTTTTTTTATTGGTTTTAATGGTAATTCAAATATTATACCTGATTTAGGTAGGATGATTGAGCCATACAAACGCAAATCCCCAACGGTAAGAGAAGCACTAAGTATACTAGATAAGGCTGGTACAGGAAATAATAGAAATACATGTAATGCAAAAATTACAATTGCTCCAAATCCGATTATGCGAAAATCACCTTATGCTGGCATGTTGTTTAATGGACTTGGAAGGCCAGTAAAAATTGATGGCTTCTGTTCAACGTTACCAGCAACTATGGGCGGAAATAAAACCCCAATAATTGATGAAGAAGCTTTATATAATAGACAAGAAAATTGGATAGAAAGCTATCATAAGAGCATTATTGAAGGAACCGATCCTTTTCGTTATCAAGATGCACCAAAGAGACTTAGAAGATTAACCTTACAAGAAGCTGCTATATTGCAATCATTTCCAATAGAGTATAAATTTTCTGGTTCTCAATCATCTATATTTAAACAAATTGGTAACGCTGTTCCTTGTAATCTAGGTTATGCTGTCGCAAATATGCTTAAGGATTGTCTTAAGAGTAGTGAATTGGAAATATTGATTAAGCAACCTGCACAACTGAGGCTGGTTGCATAATATGGCAATCAATATAGATTATAGATATGCCGAACAAATTCTTTTAGCATCTTTTAGAAACAAATGCACGAAGAGTGATAGCATAACTGAAGGTATTAAAAATATATTAGATGGATCACATAAGACATACAAATATATACTTGTTAATGGAATTTTAGCAAAAGCAATTTGTCAACAAATAAATCCAATTGCCTTACAAGCAGGTGCGCCATTAGATGGTGCTTTTGATGCGAGGAGTTTATGCCATAAAGTGCTAGTCCCTTTTGAGCGAGACTTTTTAAGCAATGTACTTGGGGGGTCTAATGAACCTTTTTTAAATAAACCTGCGAGATTTACGCATCTTAATAGCAGTAATGCAGTAAGAAAGGGAAAAGATAAAGAGTCTTTATTACTGCTAATAGAAATATTTTCATCAATTAGAACATCTGAAGAAGCAAAACTCTATTTATGTTGCGCTTTTTCTATGTTGCAAAAGCAAATAGAACAAAA
>CAIWDB010000605.1 GCA_903911305.1 uncultured Methylococcaceae bacterium
GGTCGGCATTTTCCAGCGTGGCTGGTCTTTGATCGTCGCGGCCTTGCTTAACCATCAACTCCTGCCCCTCAAATCCGGACGACCGGAGGGATGGCCTAGTTTGCCGGAAATCAATGGCCCAACGCTGGCAATTTGCGCGGCGGAAGGAGGGTGAAAAAACCTACACTTGTAAGCCACCAAGGGGGGAGGGACTTGTGTGCATACAATAAGTATCTATTGCATCCTTGCGTAACATCGGTTAATACCATCAAGGCGCCGCCACCTTGTTTAGAATCTGCCCCATCAACTCGCCCACGATAGACTCTCGGCGCATTTCATAAACGGGCGTGAAAAATACCCGGTGGGCGACGGTTTCATGAAACACCGACTGAATGTCCTCGGGTGTCAGATACCCCCGACCCGCCAGCCAGGCATTGACCCGAGCGGCCCGCATCATCAAACTCATGCCCCTGGCACTGGCGCCCGCCAGAATCAAACGCTCCATGTCCACACCGTCCACTGTGATGCCAAAATCTTTCGGTGTGCGGGTGGCCTGCCATAGGTGCAAGGCATAGTCTTGCAAAGTCAGGCTTGCCTGAACCTCATGCTGAATGGCCCGGCCAATGTCGCCAATTTGCGCATAAGGCAAAATGCCGGGGCGAATGGAATCAATCAGCCGGTCCACATCGTGGAATTTCGCATCGAACATCAGTTGGCGTTTCAAGTCATTGTCGGCGGGTGTTTCAATATGCAACTCCATCATAAAGCGGTCACGGGCCGCCGATGGAATCTCAAAGGTTTCTTCTTTTTCCACCCGGTTTCTGTCGGCAAACACCAAGAGATGAGGGAAAACATACTCCTTGTTAAACGCGGCGACACTGCGCTCAGCCATGACCCGCAACAGCAAGGAATGCACTTGGGGGCGGGCGCGATTGACTTCATTAAAGAAAAACACCGACAGTGCCTCGCCGTGTTTCAAAATAGGGCCGGGATCGACTTGGGGCTTGCCGAGTTCATTGATGAAGGTGTGATACACCAGGTCATTCGGCATCAAGTCGATAGTGCCTTCAATGCGTTCATAAGCCCCGCCCAAACCACGGGCCACGGCCCTTAACAACGTCGTCTTGCCCACGCCCACATCGCCTTCCAGCATCACATGCCCACGGGCGAAGATAGCCAAAGTGATCTGCCGCACGGCGCGGTCCAAGCCCAACACCACTTGGTTGATTTCCCGCTCGAAGGCAATCGCACGTTGCCTCCAGTCGGCTAACAGAGATTCTTTGTGATGGTCGGGCATAGGTGCTTAGGATGCAGTGGCAAGAGAGGAAATTAAAGCGGGTTTGGCGTTGGACGGCAAGGGGTTTGGTGATTGATTGGAAATGGGGCTGGTTTTTGACTATCTGATATTACGCAGCGGCCTAGTGCACCAACCGTTATGGTTTGCCATTATGGGCATGACGGAGTGCCAAGCTCCAGCTTGGCTCCATGCCGGCTCGGCCAGGCTGGGGCTTGGCGTTCCATCAAGCGCCGGGGCGCAAAAGCCGTAAAACTCAGGATGTCAATACAACATGGTTGCGGCACTAGGCTTTGACGCTTCCGTTTCGCTAGAAAATAAGCAATTGCTGCGTCTGTGCGTAACATCAGTGACTATAAAGAACTGTATATATTTTACAGCCAGTGGGGCCACAAAAAATCGCGCAGTTTGGCTAGTTCCCAAGCTCCAGATCTCATCGTTATACACAAGTCATTGCGGGAGCAGCAGAACCCCGAAGGGGTTCAAGCAACCCTCCGGGTTGCTATAGACCGGCATTTTTGGCCCGACTAGCCGAAAATGCCGTCATTCCTGCCGGGAAGCAGGAATCCAGTGCCATGGACGGTAACGCGCCGTTATGTAAGTGTATGATTCAAGCTACGGACCAACCCACAGACTCACCTCCCTGTGACTGGATTCCGGCAGTCCATGCCGGAATGACGGGCTTCTATCACTTGTGTATAACGA
>CAIWDB010000606.1 GCA_903911305.1 uncultured Methylococcaceae bacterium
GTCAAAGCCGTCTTGCTGAATGGAGCGGACAAAACACCGGGCTGGAACAATGGTCAGCAAACTATCAATGGCGTAGTGACAACGACCCAATCGCTTGATTATGCCGTAGGTGCGGGTCGGATGAATTTGAACACCACCTATGAACAGTATGCCGACCACACCCATGGCGGCAGGGCAGGGACCACTGATGTTCAAGGTTTGGGTTGTCAAACCAGTGGCACCTGTAATGTGGGGAATGTGGCGGCAGTCGGTTGGGATTATGGCTGGTCCAATCTAGCGGGGGCGAATTTATATTTCATCAACGATCAAATCGCAGGAGGCACTCCATTTTCTGCCACCTTGGATTGGTATGTCGATGTCAATCCAGGCTCAAATGAGAGTTTCAGCGGGGTTGCTTACAAACACTTTGCCGACCTTGATCTGGTCATTTTCGAATATGACCCATTGACAAATGCCATCCTAAAAACCGTCGCCGAATCGACCAGTCGCTACAATGATGTCGAACATTTGTCCTTTCTGTTACCCAATGCCGGTTATTTTGGCATAGGGGTTGTCAACCTCAGCGATGTGTTCAACTTCTCAGGAGCCACCGGGGAATACTACGGTTTGGCATGGAGCATAGTGCCGGAACCTTCCAGCTTGTTACTGATGCTGAGTGGATTGGGAGGGTTGGTTGGGGTGAGGAGAAGGCGGGATTGGGAAAATCGGCGTTAATTCTTAGAATTTATTGTCACAAAGGAAGCGCATCGTTCGGGATTGATGCGCTTCATTTTCCGTCGTAGCCTATATGGAAGTTTTTACTCCGGGTTATTTGGATGATCTTCGGGGTAATTATTGTTATCAGAATTATTTTGATTCCCATAATTTCGAAGCCCCCATATCCCTTTATCAATCCATTTGAAGCAATTATCATTACCTGAAAATGATTTAGTATCAGCCGAGTTAGTTTGTAGCGTGTACCTAATAATATGCATCCATGATTTAGGAAGTTCTCTCTTAGTGTTTTCTTTAATGTAGTTATATATTTTAGTAAGTTCGGCTTGCCCGTTTAATTCTTTTAGAGCAAGCTTCACTTCATCCCGCCAATTATTGATTTCTACATTATATTTAGTATCTAATTTGCCGATGAAAGCATCCTGCTCAATGATTTCATTTTGGAATGTTTTTATTTCATTTTTGCTTAATACTAAATTATCAATTTTATTATCAGCAGTTTCAATCATTTGAAGAAGGTCTGAACAGTAGGTTAAGGTATTATTTTGATCTGACAAGCCGAAAAAAGTGTTATGTGCCACTCTATGTCTTATCTTTTCAAGCTTTCTCCATTTGGATTGAAATTCAGCATCTTTGAATGCCTCTTTGAAATAATGAATATAGTTACCAGATTCTTTTTGTAGGCGGTTTAATGCTTCTAGGCTAGGGGGTAGTAAAAATATTTCATTGATAATTTCATTCTTTTCAATAAATTTAGAATATTGGTTAAAAATAATATTTTCTAATTGCTTGAAACCAATATGATAAATTTCGTTTTCTATTGTGGAGCCAAAGTAGCTCTCATTGTCTTTATGTCTATCTGCGGTAGTCTGTGTGTTGGTATCAGTTGCATCCTTCCACCACTCTGCACCAAGCTTCATTGTGAAGAACTTAATTATATATGCATTCTGAGGTGCTAAGTCTGTCGATTTAGATGTATCAACAAGAGCAATAGATATTTTTAAACCTTTATTATCTGAAAATGTTTTCTTGTTTGGATCAATTTCTGTTTTATTTGGTTGTAGTGGATCATAACTTATGTTTTTTTGTAGTTGCTCACAGTATGACTTTACTAAATCAGTAAATTTGTCAACCGATGTTATTTCGCTAATTTCTTTAGCGTCAACACAAAGAAGTTCAAAATTATATTTTTCACTATTCATGATTATTTCCAATGGGCCTTGTAGCCCTAAATATTTGATATGGGTTTGTTATGGCTAACGGTGAGGATACTAAAACCTATCATTCTAATATTTGTTGCAAAGTCATAAGGCACACTAGCGGCAATGTCGCAGATTATGCCAAATGACTTTACACTTACGATAGGTAGTATTGCGGGACTTAATCCATCAACACGGATCAAGCTTTTTTAGCCCTTTGAACTATCGCCGCCGTGCTTTCGCAGCAAACCAGCCTAAGCAACCTGATAGTAATAAACTGAGGATTCCCGGTTCAGGAATGCCAGAGGGACCGACATCTCCAGTGCGCACGGGCCAAGCAAAATAAGTTGCAGACTTCGCTGACCAAGTTTGTTCGCCGTTACTCATCTTAAATAACCACTCCGAAAAAGTAGGTTGTGGCGCGAAATCCGTCGCAGACATGTACCACAAAGTGGGTTGAATATTGGTAAAGAAATTGAAATTAGCGTTGTGAGTGGTGAGAATTGACTGATTGGCCGTACCGCCCAATCCCGTGTAGAACAAATGCCCCATCTCGCTGCCCGTGCAGTTGATATCGTATGAATTGCCGAGGTTTTGTGTAGAGCAACTGGCATCGGGTTGAAGCGTTGTCGGCAATCGCCAGTCATCATAGCCGGCATAGACCAAATTATTTGCCCAAGTCATGGCTACACTCCAAGGCATAAGCCCATCGCTGTCAAAGCCTGAAGTCTTGGCGTAATTGGCATCAGCCAACCATGTGATGTTAAAGTCGGTGTCGTAAACGACGGTTCCGTTAAGTTTGGAAATAAGAGCAGCGGAGCTTGATGGGGCGTAGAGTAAGCCTGCTGTCATCAGCAGGGAAAGAGAGACTATCGCAGATTTAAGATGCTTGGATGCTTGGATGCTTGGATGCTTGGATGCTTGGATGCTTGGAAAATTTTCATCATTTTTCTCATTGTGTCAACCCCGCAAACCCGTCTGATTGCGTTCATCCTGAAAGCATCCCGCCGCTACAGTGGCAACGTGAGATTAACCAGTGGCCCGTCCAAAGGTTGTTTAAAATCATTGATCTGGTCAGTATCCCTTGCTGACAACCCATACACGGTTCAATAGCTGTAAGCTGTATTGCGCCGTTTTTCAAGGTTTAACATTCGTCAAAATACACAGAGTAACGCAATTGCGCCTTAAATCCACCTTGATTTTGATTAAAGTGCCACTCGACCTCATGAATTAACTGGCTAGGAGTGACAGCGTTAAATTTTGCCACGAATTGTATGCAATTACAATCCATTCTAATGCTTTTAACCTCGAAAAATAGGTATGCCATAAAGCAAAACCTGCTGTAATCATGAAACGTCTGTCTGTTGACTACGCCAGCAATGACAACCATAATGGTTTCCTTTTGGTTGAAAAGACTCATGCCGACTACGCTGACTTTAAAGAACATTCCTGACCTTGTGTACGAAGAATTAAAACGTTCTGCCGAGTCACACAGGCGAAGCCTGAACAGCGAGGCGATTATGTGCTTGGAATCGGTATTGCTGCCAGTCAAGGTGACCACTAGCGAAAGATTGGCGCGTGCGAGGGCTTTGCGTGCCACTTTGCAACAAGGGCAA
>CAIWDB010000607.1 GCA_903911305.1 uncultured Methylococcaceae bacterium
GCCAACACCCGCAACTTGGATAGTAACCGGGTGACAGTCTCGTCACGATCCTCATGAGTCTGGTCGGGTTCCAATAATTTTGGGTGGTAGACCGAAAGCGAACAGACCATGGCTGATAATATTGCCATGGGGTGGGCATGACCGGGATAGGATGTGAAGAAACTTTTCATGTCCTCATGAATCAAGGAATGGTGATGCACCCTCTCCTTGAAACGCAGAAATTCTTCAGCGGTTGGCAAGTGACCGTAAATCAGCAGGTAAGAGACCTCCATGAACGTGGACTTTTCGCACAACTCGGCAATATCAATGCCCCGATAGCGCAAAATTCCAGCGTCCCCGTCAATGAAGGTGATGGAGGACATGCAGGCTCCGGTATTGCCATAGCCAGAGTCCAGTGTGATGTGACCGGTTTGATCCCGCAGACGGGTGATGTCCAAGGCTTTTTCGCCTTCGGTTCCCACGATGACTGGTATCTCAAAAGATTTGTCGTCGAGTTGCAGCGTGGCGATTTTCGACATGGTTTGGCTCCGCTTGGTCAGTTTTGTCAGAATAACTGTGTTACGCAGCGGTCTGGTACTTGGAGAGTTTCGCTAGAAAATAAGCATCTTTGCGTTTGTGCGTAACATCAGTGGATAGGAGAAAGATACGGGAATTGGGCGTAAGAATCCATAAATGGCGAGCCCAGATTGGTCGTTTGCCAGTAAATTAGTTGTTGCTTTTTTAGACGTAAACAAGAATCGGGCGAATTTTTGTACTATCATGGCACAACGAACATTTAATTCAGGCTTACTTTAGGTATTTTTATGGCGCGCCTTTTCGCATTCATTTTGCTGGTTTTGGCTTTTCCGACATGGGCGGTGGACGATGAGCCTCAACCTACTCTGATCCCCATACCCGAACAACCTGACATCCCTCCACCCGTGGAAAGCGGTCAACCCATGCAGCCAGATGTCACGATCATACGGAGGGAAAAGGATACGATTGAAGAATATCGTATCAATAACAGGCTTTACATGGTCAAGATAACACCCGTCATCGGTCCTGCCTATTATCTGGTGGACACAGACGGTGACGGTGAAATGGATGGCCGGAGCAGTGACATTCAGAGGGGTGCCAATACAATGAAAATACCTCAGTGGGTTTTGTTAAGCTGGTGAGCAAATCCATGACTGTCTCGGTTTTTTTATCGAGACGGTCAAGCTTTGCAATCTGTTATAATCCTCACGCAACCGAATAGGCCGGAATTTCGACCGCCCTAGACTTTCAAAGACCAAGCGCGAAGACCTCCCTTGAATACCAGAATCGAGTCACGACTGAACTTACTCGTAGCAGCCGGATGTCAAAATCTCCTTAAAGGTGGCCTAAAGGGTCTGGAAAAAGAAAGCCTTAGAGTCACGCCACTTGGACATATCGCTCAAACTTCCCATCCGACGGGATTGGGTTCGGCCCTAAAGCATCCTTATATCACAACCGATTATTCGGAAGCTTTGATAGAGCTGATCACACCGCCTTTCCCAAATACAATAGACACCTTAGGCTTCCTTGATTCAATCCACCGTTTTGTTTATCAGCATATCGGCGATGAGGCTTTGTGGGCGGCATCCATGCCCTGTGAGATTGAGGGAGAAGAGAGCATTCCCATCGCTTATTTTGGGGAGTCCAACAGCGGAAGAATGAAGCATGTGTATCGGCGTGGGTTAGCTTGGCGCTATGGTCGTCCCATGCAATCCATCGCCGGCATACATTTCAACTATTCTGTCAACGAGGCATTGTGGCCCTGCTTGCAACATTTGCTGGAAAACTCCTCAGCTATTGGAAGCTTCATTGCCGACCAGTATTTTGGAATGATTCGCAACGTTCAACGCTGCGGTTGGTTGGTGCTTTACTTGTTTGGCGCTTCGCCCGCGTTCTCTAAATCGTTCTTGACTGGGCGAGAAGGCTTGGCAACCCAATTTGAAGAGTTTGACGAAGCAACCTTGTTCAAGCCTTATGCGACTTCCCTGCGAATGAGCGACATTGGCTACCGTAACGATAGCCAGTCGGGTTTGGACATCTCTTTGAACAATCTAGACGATTACGTTTCCAGTTTAGTGGCGGCGATCAACACCCCTTATCCCGAATATGAAAAAATTGGGGTCAAGGTGGGCGGGGAGTATCGCCAACTCACCGCCAATATCTTGCAGATTTCCAATGAATATTACAGCCCGATCCGACCCAAGCAGATAGCTAGGTCTTGCGAAAGCCCCACGATAGCGCTCAAACGGCGAGGCATACGCTACATCGAACTGAGGTCCATGGATTTGGGTATCGTCCATCCCCTAGGATTGGGTCAGGGCGAAATGTGCCTACTTGAATTGTTTCTGCTTTGCTGCCTGCTGCGGGAAAGCCCTCCCATGGAGTCAGTCGAAAAGGCAGAGATTGGAAGAAACGCATTGGATGTCGCTTGTCGGGGACGGACCCCAGGACTGCACTTGATAAGGGGCGGCAAAGCCGTGGAACTGCGTGTATGGGCGAAGGAAGTGGCCGAAGACATGCGCACTGTGGCCCTCATTCTTGACAGTGGCGAGGACGGAACCCCCTATCTGGACAGTTTGCAACTATTGCTGGCTGCATTGGATGATTCGGAAAACACGCCATCGGCCAGAGTTTTAAAAGAAATGCGAAATAACCAGGAATCCTTTCAGTCCTATACCCATAGAGTTTCCCGGCAACATGCGGAATATTTTCGTTCGCGCCACCTGGAAAGCGAAAAAGCCATTAAGTTCCAACTGGAAGCCGATGAGTCGCTGGCTGCTCAAAAACGCGCCGAAGCGAGCGATACGATAAGTTTTGAGGAATTTTTAGGACACTACTTCGTGCAAGTGGAGTAGGCTGTGAGCCTTGACAAAGCGGGAAAGTTTGCGAAAAAATCGACTTAATCAAGCATTTTGTGGACAAATCACCGCTTTTTCGTCAAAATAGGCGCGAATTTCTAAAGCCACTTCGGAAACTGGATATTTGTCGATAAGAAACAATGCCAAACATTTTAGTGCTTAACGGGCCAAACCTCAATCTATTGGGGGTTCGAGAACCGAACATCTATGGAAGACAAACCTTGGGGGATATTGAACAAACCCTTGCATCCCGTGCGAGCGAAAGGGGCTATTCCATTGACTTCCTTCAAAGCAACGCGGAACATGCGCTAATTGACCGTATCCACCTAGGGTTTTCACAAGGTGTAGAATACATTCTGTTTAACCCGGGGGCATTCACTCATACCAGTGTTGCTTTGCGTGATGCATTGCTAGCCACCAACATCCCATTTGTTGAAGTGCATTTGTCTAATGTCCACGCTAGGGAGTCGTTTCGCAAACACTCATATTTTTCCGATATTGCCAAAGGCATCATCTGCGGATTCGGGTCCATGGGTTACGAATTCGCGTTGCAGGCTGCCATCCACGAACTTGAAATTAAAAAGGGGTCGCTGAACTATGGACATTAGAAAAATAAAAAAACTCATCGAACTGATCGAGGAGTCAGATATAGCCGAAATTGAAATCCACGAGGGGGAGGAATCCGTCCGCCTGAGCCGTTACTCTGCACAGCCATCCACTGCAATGCAGTTGCACGCACCGCCAACTGCTGCGCCCGCACCCGCCGCCGCGCATCAGCCTCCCGAGGAATTAGGGCATATGGTTCGTTCGCCCATGGTGGGTACTTTTTACCGCTCGCCAACACCGGGCGCAAAGTCTTTCGTCGAGCTTGGCTCGCATGTCAAGGTGGGGGACACCTTATGCATCATTGAAGCAATGAAAATCCTTAACCAGATCGAAGCCGACAAGGAGGGTGTCATCTCCAAAATTTTGGTGGAGAACGCCCAACCTGTGGAGTACAACCAACCACTGTTTGTGATCGAAGCCTAAGGTTTAGGTGTTATTCGATTATCCATAGTCTTCCTGCCCATCCAATCAGGTAACCATCCATGCTCGGTAAAATCGTTATTGCCAATCGGGGTGAAATCGCCCTGCGCATTTTGCGCGCCTGCCGTGAACTCGGCATCAAGGCGGTGGCTGTCCATTCGGAAGCTGACCGCGACCTCATGCATGTGCGCCTCGCCGACGAGCACGTCTGCATTGGCCCTGCTTCCTCAAAGGAAAGCTACCTCAATGTCCCTGCCATCATTAGCGCAGCCGAAGTCACGGACGCGGTGGCTATTCACCCAGGCTACGGCTTCCTATCAGAAAATGCTGACTTTGCAGAAAGGGTAAATCAAAGCGGTTTCATCTTTATCGGTCCCAGACCCGAGACCATCCGATTGATGGGGGATAAAGTGTCGGCCATTGAAGCCATGAAAAAGGCTGGCATTCCTTGTTTGCCGGGTTCTGACGGGCCACTGGGGGACAATTATGATGAAAATCTCCGCATTGCCAAGCGTATTGGCTTTCCAATCATCATTAAAGCGGCTGGCGGTGGTGGCGGAAGGGGGATGAGAGTAGTGCATAGCGAAGCCGCGCTGCATAGTTCCATTACCTTGACCAAGGGCGAGGCCGCAGCGGCATTCAACAACGATATGATCTACATGGAAAAGTTTTTGGAGAATCCGCGTCATATTGAATTCCAGCTGATTGCCGACTCCTACGGTAATTGCGTCCATTTGGGTGAACGTGATTGCTCAACCCAGCGTCGCCATCAAAAAGTGATTGAGGAAGCCCCAGCGCCCGGCATCTCTGAAGAAAAACGTCAACGCATGGGGAAACGATGTGTACAAGCGTGTAAAGATTTGGGCTATTTGGGGGCAGGGACTTTCGAGTTCCTTTATCAGGATGGCGAGTTCTATTTCATTGAGATGAACACCCGTGTGCAGGTGGAGCATCCGGTCACTGAAATGATCACTGGCTTCGATATTGTCAAGGAACAATTGCGCATTGCGGGGGGTGAGGCGCTTTCCATACGCCAGGAAAACGTCAAGATTACCGGTCATGCGGTTGAA
>CAIWDB010000608.1 GCA_903911305.1 uncultured Methylococcaceae bacterium
CAATTTATAGCACGTTAGCTATACTTCGCGCTTGAACAGAATTCTTTATGGCTTCTAACGGAAGCGAGTTCTTTACAAATTCATAAATATACAATATTGTATAAATACATTTCTGTATATAAATGCAAAAGACGCGAGGCCGGCTATGTTTTTCGACCGCGAACAAGAAACCGAGCAACTGTTCAATTTTTTCAAACGCGACAAGAATGTGTTGATGTTGGCCCCTAGGCGGGTCGGGAAAACTGAGTTGATGCACAGAGTTGCAAGTCTCGCGGAAGAGCGTGGCTTTCGGGCGATCTTGTTTGATATGGAAGGCTACCGTGAAGAAAAGGATTTCTTTCAGGAATTGTGCAGCGCGATACAAGAGGAATTAGGAATTGGCGCCAGTTTGATGGCAACCGCGACGGATCGGCTAAGAAAGCTCATCTCAGGCTCCAGCCAAAGCGACGATTGGCGGCAAATCCTGCTGAAGTCCGACTGGCGCGAGTTTGCCGGCCATTTATTGGCGGTGTTGGAAGCGGAAAACAGCGAGCGGCAATGGATTATCATGGTGGATGAGTTACCTATTTTCGTCGGAGAATTGCTGAAAGCTGGCGGCAGGGAACGCGCCTCGACATTTCTTTACTGGCTGCGCAACGCCCGTCAGAAATACCGCAAGCTGCGCTGGTTGTACACGGGTTCAATCGGCTTGGATGCGGTGTCGCGGCGTGAGGATATGGAAGGCGCATTGTTGGATTTGGAAATTTTCAGCCTCAAACCCTTCCAACGTGACACTGCCGCCGAATACCTTGAGTTGCTTTCGAAAGATGCGGGTTGCGAATTTGCGAAAGCTGCGGTTGAATGCCTGCTTGACGGCTTGGGCTGGCTGTCGCCTTATTATCTGGAAAAGTTGGCTGACCAAGCCTTTGCCCGCAAACAGCAAGGCAAAGTGGACATTGCCCTCGCCGAGCAAGCCTTGGAAGCCATGCTGGCTTTGGAAAGCCGACCTTATTGGGCGGCGTGGCGTGAACATCTGACCAAAAACTTCATCGACCCGGAACGCACCAAGCTATTTCAAGTGCTGGATTGGATTGCCAGCAATGGCCCGGAATCCGTCAGCCGGGACAGCTTGTTAGCAAGGTTGGGGGATGCCCCCGCCGATCTGGCCCGCTGGCTGGATACCTTGGAAGCCGATGGCTACCTAAGCGCCGATGCCGAGCGTCAACAGTTCTGGTTCCGCATGGAGTTGCTAAGGCGCTGGTGGCTGCGCTATGTCGTCGGTCAACGGTGAAACCATGGGCAACTTACTCAACTTCGCCGTTTACAACCCGGCCATCCTCAGCGACGAGGATTTTCTGGCTGGTTTCATCGCCCGTCAATCTCTAGCTGAATCCCTGTTGCAAGGTTTGCGGCGAATCGAACCGGATGGTCTAGCCAAGCATCGGTTGATTATTGGTCAACGCGGCATGGGTAAAACTAGCTTGCTGCGCCGACTGGCCTTGGGCGTGGCCCAAGATGCCGAACTGTCCGCCCGTTTCCTGCCGCTGACTTTCCGCGAAGAACAATACAACGTCCACAATCTGCGCACGTTTTGGAACAACTGCTTGGATGCGCTAGGCGACTGTTTTGAACGAGCCGGACAAACCGAAAAAGCCGAAGGCGTGGATCGCGACATCGCCAGTTTGGAACGTACTACCGATGCCGACGGCGAAGCGGCATGTCGGCTATTCAAAGACTGGTGCAAGCGCGAGAACAAACGCCCTCTGCTGTTACTGGACAATATCGACATTATCCTCGACGGTCTGACCAAACAGGACTGGGCATTTCGCCGTGTGTTGCAAGAACGCGGCGGCGCGGTGGTGTATGGCGCGACGGTGAACCCCTTGGAAGCCACCGCGAAAATCGAAGCCGCGTTTTACGATTTCTTTCAGGTCACGGTACTGGAAAAACTAAGCTTCCCCGAGTTGATGGATTGCTTACGTCAATTGGCAAACATGCGCGGGGAGGATGGGCAAAAAGTACGGCGGGTGCTAGACCGCGACCAAGCCCGTATCCACACCTTGTACGATTTCACCGGCGGCAACCCGCGTACCTTGGTCTTGTTGTACTTGTTGCTGGAACTCGACCCGGAAGAAGATGTGATGAGCGACTTGGAACGACTGCTCGATCAAGTCTCGGTGTTGTACAAAGCGCGTGTGGAAGACCTCGCCCCGCAAGCACGGGTGGTGCTGGACGCGGTGGCTTTGAATTGGAACCCAGTAGCCATTGCCCGCATCAAGGAAATCACTGGCTTGGAAACCGGCACGATAGCCGCGCAACTGGATCGGTTGCAGAAGAACGGCGTGATTGAAAAAACCGCCCTATCCACCGCCGGTTCCTCCGGTTACCAACTCGGCGAGCGCTTGTTCAATATCTGGTATTTGATGCGCCACGGTCAACGCCGCCAACGCAACCGCTTGCGCTGGCTTAGCGAATTCCTGCGCGGCTTCTATGGCCCGGAGCAATTAAGGGATATGGCGCGGGGCATGGTGGGTCGGCCCAATCGCAGTGGGCTGTCGGGCGGGCAGTATAGTTTGGCCATGCGCGAAGCCGTTGACGAGCCTGTGTTGCAACGTCTGTTGGACTACCATGCCACTAGCGAATTTGAACGTCATGCCGAGGAAACCCGCACTGCCATAAAACAGTTCATCGATTTGGAGGATCTAGACGGTGAAACCCACACCATGGCGGAACTGAAAAAAGCCGTGTTGAACTATGCTAGGGAATGGCCGGAAGGCACGTCGGCGGAGGAGTTTTGGGAGTTGTTGGGGGGGAGTTTAAGGCTTTCACAAAGAGAAAAGTCGCGGTTTGTCCAACAACTACTAACTAAGATGCCTGATTCTGCATTTCAAACACTAATCAAGGTCTTAGCCTCTGAAATATCTGAATGGAACGAGCAAACCGGATTGCCGGAAGTTGTAGCAAAACTTCGCGCGGCTGTCTGTGAAGGTCTAATTCATCATCTACACGACATATTGGGTATTGCTGCCGCAATTCAACGAGGAGATGATCCTCGAATTTTATTGCTTGCGGTCGATAGCGAAGTGGAAGATGAAGTTTGTGCATTATTTGCTGATGACTTGCAAAATGTGATTGAGAAAATTAATACTCGTCTTGTTGAGAGTGCCGACAATCGAGCTAGTTATTTAATTTGGTTCAACTATGCAGGTTTGCTTGTACTTGCAGGAAATTACAATGCTTCTGAAGAGGCTTACCTAAGAGCCGCTGAGTTAAATCCCTACAATTCTGCTCTTTGGAATAACTTAGGCAATTTGTTGAATGCCAATTTAAACCGTTACGAAGAAGCTGAAAGAGCTTATCGTCAGGCAATAGAGCGAGACCCAGAAAATGTCGCTTCTTGGTACAACTTAGGAAATTTGCTGCAAAACCATTTACAGCGTTATGAAGAAGCCGAGTCTGCTTACCGCGAGGCAATAAAGCAAGATACTGATAATGCCATTTCTTATCGTGCCTTAGGGCTGTTGTTGCAATATCACTTATATCGTTTCGAAGAGGCTGAACAAGCTTATCGTGAAGCAATTAAGCGAAACTCTGAATACGCTGATCCATGGAACGATTTGGGCAATCTGTTGGCAGACTTCTTAGAACGGCCCGAGGAAGCTGAACAGGCGTATCGGCAATGCTTGGCGCTTGATTCTAGCCATAGCTATGCAATAGCTAATCTCGCTTATCTATTATACGACCAACCCAACCGCCGCGAAGAAGCCGAGGAGTATTACCAACAAGCCATTGAAAAACTTCCTGCCCACGGCGGCGCATTATTGCGGGCTTACCGGGCTTTCACCTTGGACAACATCGGCGATGGCATCAACGCCTTTGCCGAAGCCATCAACAGCAATGCCGATGAAATGTTTAACTCTCATTTTGACGATCTGTTGAGAGTTTTAAAACTGGCCGAACAGCGCGGTCACGGCGGCAAGTTGCTGGCATGGTTTGACGAGTCGGGCGTGGGCGAGCGTTACTGGCCGTTGCGGACGGCGTTTGAAGCCTATGTTTATGGCGAGGCGAAGCTGCGCGATGTCAACCCGGAAGTCCGTGCCGCCGCCAGCCGCATTTACACCAGTTTGGAGCGGTTGCGCAAAAAGCCAGTCCGGTTGAAATAGCAGCTTCCTTCCCACGGGAAAGTGCGCTCCCGTTTCGTTAAGTACGGGTCTTGTTTAAACCCTACCAACAGCCTCCATTCATTCATTCATTGTCCTGATTAGCAAGATTCTTCAGCTAAAGTTAAGAATCTCGTCATACCGGCATGGATGCCGGTATCCAGTGCCAAGGACGGTAACTATCAGATGATATAAGTGCTTGATTAACCATGTAGTGCTGATTATAGCTTGCCCTCCTTGGACGATGGATTTTGGCATCCATGCCAAAATGACGGCGTTATAAGTCTTGGCTGAAACAACTTGCTAATCAGGTTCATTGCAGGGCAAATGCAGCCAGAATGTATTTCCAAACCACACTCCAGAGAACCAAGTTTATCGGTATGCAAACGATACCCAAGATGAGGTATGCAGCCAAGGCTTTGAAAAATGGGGGCAGCAGCGTCCGACCATTGCACTGTATGCCTTGCCAACTGGCTGGAACATCAAACTGTTGCGGTGGCGTTATGGCTAGGTTATCCAAGGCATTGCGCAAACTGTTGCGAAATGTTCGTTTTGAGGCCCGGCTTATGGGTTCGTAGCTTAGCACCGTTGCGCCTTCTAGCAGGGCGCGAATTTTGGCGCTGGCTTCAGAATCCTTTTCATCCGTAGGCTTGGACATCCACTCTTCTGTCAGTGTCTTTTGCCCTAGATAGATGATTTTGGAGCGAAAGCCTTGAATCGCGGTCTCGATTTCCCATAGCACATGGACGGTGGGGACGGACACATCAATGAAAATGGCATCAGACCTTTCGGCGATGCCCGTGACGGTGTCTTGCCAAAGCGCATCGACGACCTTTACTACGGTGGCTTGGGGAGCCATGAAAGCGGGGGCGCGTATCCTACCTGACAAGGTTTGACAATATTCCATGCAGACGGATAAATCTTCCGATTTGGTTATCTCTAACCGCGAACGCTTTTTCACCCGCCAGCGCTGGATTAAAAACGCTGGAACGAGGAATAAAACCCAATATTCCAGCATAGGCCCAACCGTCGGCAGCAAAAAGGCGAGAAAGCCACCGAGCATGAACACGCCCGCCATACCCGCACCACCGAGGCTAAGCCCATACCGATCAAAAATCGAAGCCGATAGCCAGACGACGGCAAATGTCACGGCTACCGCGGCAAGGATGGTCACTAGAGAACCGTAACGGGATATCCACCGCTCCATCGGTGGCACTTCCAGTGGAACGAAGTTCGAGTCATCCAAGGTCATAATGCGGTAATGCCGCCCGATGCCTGACTCGATGGCATCGCTCATAGCCTGAGAAACGGCTGACAAGCGGAAACGCCGAAGGTAAAGCACCACGGATTTCCTAGACGAAAAAGCAATCAGCAGTAGGTACATGGCAACAATGACTGCCATTGTGCTTAAAATACCCCACAACCAAACAATTGGATGACTGCCACCCGTCTCAAACATCAAAGTGGGCAACATCAGTGGTAAAACTATGCTCAGATAGGCTTGCATGGGAAATGCGATGACAATTCCCAACACGGCAACAGCAAGGATTACGCCCCGAACTCGCTTGCTACGACGACGGCTGATTGCGTCCGCATTGAGCGTAATCGTGTCAGTGATTCGCATGTTTAATTTTCCGTTCCTATCTCCTGAACGACGACCCAAGGCGCGACCACAACGGCCCAAAACTCAGCTTGGTTTGAATGCCAGCGGACAGCATCTTCAGACTCGGCGCGAGCGACAAGCCCTGCCTCCATCCACTGGGTGAAAGCAGTTTTGTTGTCCAGAGCCATCGCAGCGGCGACTTCCATCAGGTCCAATTCAGGGGCAACGTTGACCATCAGCCCTTTGGCAAAAAATCGCTCAGCTTCGGCCCAACTCAGTTTGCCAGTTTCCAAGTTGAGGCGGGAGATTAATTCTTCTATGGATGATGTCACCTAAGATTCCTAAGCATTCGGCACGATCAATTTATTGATGGTGAACGCCCGCCGGCGCTGATCCACCGGACGTTTGCACCGCTTCTTTCTTTATCACAGTATGGTCATCAATTTGTAGCAAAGTAATGCCTTGGTCCATCACATAACGGCATTCGGCGCGTTTGGCGGTTCCAACGTTGTTCCACACCAACTTGACGAACGCAGTGCGATCAGAATCCGATTCGCTGGGGGAGTAAGGGTTTGTGCCGATTTCCTGCTTGACTGCAGCCGTGCATTTGTCCAAAGCCAAACTGCTGAGCAGGCTAGACGTTGCCAAAAACGCACCGGAACGCTTTTCCTGCTCGGTTTCCTTGGTGGTTCCAATAATGACGAAACCTACCACCATGACAGCGAGTACTGCAATTAAACCTTTGACGACTTGTGATTCCATAAGATTGCCTCTGTGTTGTTGTGTTTATTGGAATTTAAGCTTTGACTATAACAAAAATCGGGCTGAAAGTGCGAAATGCTCTATCTGCTTTAAATTTTCATCAATTAGTCACAAAATACATGAGTAAATGAATAAAATTGACTTGCTGAAGTGCTACTCTTACGGTTTACGCCAAAACAAGCCAACTGAATCGGCCATTTTGGTGAAAAGCCATTAGCCCACTCTGAATTCTGTGCGTAAGGACTATGTCTATAATGAGGTTAAGCCATGCCAAATCATGAAAAACCATCGCTCAATTTATCCTGCGAAACTCCTCCAATCACCGACATTCGCACGGGTTTGCGGAAAGAGGATATCAAGCAATGCTTCCTTGACAATCTCTTTTGCGGCATGGGTCGCGCACCAATGGTTGCCACATTAAACGATCAATATACCGCTTTGGCCCTGACGGTACGGGATCGAGTCTTGCAAAAAGGTGTCAATACCTTGGAAACCTATCAACAACAAGACGTGAGAGTGGTTGGCTATTTATCGGCTGAATTTCTACCGGGCCCTCATCTAGCCAATAATATGCTGAGTTTGGGCATTACAGACCCAACCCGTGCAGCGATGGACGAATTGGGCATTGATTTGGACGAGTTGCTTGAACAGGAAGAGGAACCGGGATTGGGTAATGGCGGCTTGGGAAGGCTGGCCTCATGTTACATGGATTCCATGGCCTCGCTGCAAATTCCCGCCATTGGCTATGGCATACGTTACGAGTTTGGCATCTTCGACCAAATCATCCAGGACGGCTGGCAGGTGGAAATCACCGATAAATGGCTGCGTTTTGGCAATCCTTGGGAGATACCTCGCCCTGAAATGACCTACGATGTCGGTTTCGGGGGACATACTGAACCCACAACCGATGCCCAAGGCAACTTGAGTTTCCGCTGGATACCGGAAACCGTTGTCAAAGGGGTCGCTTACGATACTCCCATCTTGGGTTACCAAGTGGGCAATTGCAACTGGCTTAGGCTGTGGAAGGCAGGGGCGGTTGAATCTTTCGATTTCTCGGCCTTTAACCACGGCGATTATTACCGGGCGGTTGAAGACAAAATGAATTCGGAAACCATCACCAAGGTACTATACCCCAATGATGAAGTGATGCAAGGCAAAGTACTGCGGTTAAAGCAGCAATATTTCTTTACCAGTTGCTCTTTGCAAGACATGATTCATATTCACCTAATGCTAGGTCGCAAGTTGGAGCAGTTTCATCAAAAATGGGCAATCCAACTCAATGATACGCACCCGTCCATCGCAGTGGTCGAGTTGATGCGCTTATTGCTGGACAAATACCATTTCAGTTGGGAACTGGCTTGGGAAATCACCACTAACACCTTTGCCTATACCAATCACACATTGCTCCCAGAGGCGCTGGAAAAATGGACGTTATCGCTGTTTGGGCAGATATTGCCTCGCCATTTGGAGATCATTTACGAAATAAATCGCCGCTTCCTAGACTTAGTTGCCGCTAAATTTCCTAAAGACGGCGACCTCCTTGCCCGTCTTTCTTTGATTGATGAAAGCGGGGAGCGTTATGTTCGCATGGCTCACTTGGCGGCAATCGGTAGCCACCATGTCAATGGCGTTGCCAAACTCCATTCCGAGTTGCTTAAGCAGACGGTGATGCACGACTTTGCCGAAATGAACCCGGGAATGTTTGTCAACGTAACCAATGGAGTCACACCCAGACGATTCGTGGCATTGAGCAATCCGCCCTTGGCGAACCTGATAAGCGAACATGTTAACGGGAGATGGCTTAACGACCTGAATCTCTTGCAGCAATTGGAGCCATTGGCAACGGACAAAGATTTCCAGCAACAATGGCGTGATGTCAAATTCGATGCCAAACAGAATCTTGCCAAACTCATCAAGCAGCGCACTGGGTTATCGGTTGATCCTGAATCAATGTTTGACATTCAGGTCAAACGCTTACATGAATACAAGCGTCAGCATTTGAACGTTCTGCACATCCTGACCCTTTATCTGAGGTTGAAGCGCGACCCTAAAACCAGCATCCCGCCGCGCACTTTTATTTTTGGTGGCAAGGCAGCACCTGGATATTTCATGGCCAAATTGATCATCAAACTGATCAATGCTGTCGGCGAAGTGGTGAACCATGACCCGGATGTGGGTGGACGCCTGAAAGTGGTCTATTTCCCCGACTTCAATGTGAAAAACGCCCAGCACATATACCCGGCTGCCGATTTGTCCGAACAAATCTCCACGGCTGGCAAAGAGGCATCAGGCACTGGCAACATGAAGTTTTCTTTGAATGGCGCATTGACCATAGGCACATTGGACGGCGCAAACGTTGAAATTCGAGAAGAAGTCGGTGCCGAGAATTTTTTTCTGTTCGGACTCAATGTCCAGCAAGTCATGGATTTGAAATTGCGCGGGTACAAACCGCGTGACTTTTACCAGCGTAATGAAAATCTTAGGTTGGTCATGGATTTCATCGCATTTGGTGCATTGGCGGATGGTGACACAGAACTATTCAGGCCGTTGGTTGAGAATCTGCTGAACCATGACCCGTTTCTAGTATTGGCCGACTACCAAGCCTATGTGGATGCTCAAGATCAAATCAGCACCCTTTGGCAAGACCAGCAGACATGGACAAAAAAATCCATTCTAAACGTTGCCCGCATGGGTAAATTTTCCTCTGATCATGCAATCCGCGAGTATTGCAAAACCATCTGGAAGGTGGAGCCTGTGGTTGTCAACGACGAAACCTTGCCGCAATGGTTTGGAGCGGTATCGCAAGTCGCTGAAGTAGCGAAGGGAGTCAGCTCATGACCAAAGGGATTTATATCACCAGTGCGGAACCTTATAGCGGCAAAACGATTATGGTTCTCGGGTTGATGGAGTTTTTGGTTGGGCGAATCGGTAGGATTGGTTTTTTTCGTCCTGTCATCCATGACGATAGGAAAAACGATCCATTTATCAATCTGATCCTGTCGCGTTACCAAATGCTTCAGCATCATGAAACAATGTATGGATGCTCGTTTGAAACCGCTAGCGACTTGCTGATTGAAGATCGGCAAGAAGATCTTTACAGCTTGATTTTGGAAAAATACAAGACTCTCGAAGCACAATGCGATTTCGTAGTCTGCGTGGGAACAGATTACAACGATGCAGCCGTGTCAGTGGAATTGGAATTCAACATGGCGATGGCCAACCATCTCGGCATCCCGATGTTGCCGGTGTTAAAGGGCAAAGACAGGAGCATCACCAGAATAATGGATTCGACCCAAGTCATCGTCAACCTATTGCGCGATCACCGGTGTGATATTTTGGCCGTTGTCATTACCCATGTTGATCCGAACAACAGGGAAAGCTTACTTTTCTTATTAGGCCAAGTATTCAACGATGACCTCCCTATTTATGCCATATCGGAGGATCCTCGCCTACAAAAGCCGACAATTGGCGAAGTGATCACGTCTTTGGGGGCAAATTTAATCTGCGGGAACGAGCAACTGTTAGACGGTTTGGTTAGAAATGTCAAAATAGCCGCAATGGGGCTGCCCAATTTCCTGGATCACATTGAGGAAGGTAGCCTCATTATAACACCCGGTGACAGGTCAGACATCATTCTGGGCGTTTTAGCGGCCGATCTTTCCGGTTTGTACCCCCATATCGCGGGCTTAATCTTGACCGGCAATATCAAACCCGCCGCTAACATCCAAGAATTGGTTGAACGTCTTGGAGAAAAAACATTGCCGGTGTTTACCGTGGATAAAGACACGTTTTCCACGGCGATTGCCGTCAATTCCGTCGAATGCTCCATAGGCCCTAGGGATCAACGCAAAATCGCCGCAGCACTAGGGTTGGTGGAGGCATCGGTTGATTTTCCAGCCATCGTTGAGCGGGTTGCGCTGTCCCCTTCCGAACATATGACACCGCTCATGTTCCAATACGAATTGATTCATCGGGCGCAGAGCAAGCGCAGACACATTGTGCTTCCAGAAGGCATGGATGAACGTATATTGAGGGCTGCTGAAATCGCAATTTTCCGGGATGTCTGCGACATCACCTTGCTCGGCAATGAACAAGACATCCGCCGCAAGATCAATTCGCTTGGGCTATCACTGGAAAAGGCCAACATCATAGACCCAATCACCTCGTCACTTAGGGAACCGTTTACCGAAGTCTATTACGATTTGCGCAAACACAAAGGCATTATTAATAAACAAATAGCCTACGAAACCATGTCTGATTGGTCCTTTTTCGGCACGATGATGGCGCATCTCGGTCACGCAGATGGCATGGTATCAGGTGCAATCCACACCACGGCTAACACCATTCGTCCTGCTTTCCAAATCATCAAGACTCAACCCGGCACATCCATCGTATCCAGTGTTTTCTTCATGTGCTTGGAAGACAAGGTCTTAGTTTATGGGGATTGTGCCATCAATCCCGACCCAACCGCCGGGCAATTGGCGGATATCGCCATCAACTCTGCACTGACGGCACAAAATTTCGGGATTGAGCCACGGGTGGCGATGCTTTCCTACTCGACGGGGGAATCTGGGCAAGGGCCGGAAGTGGACAAAGTACGCGAAGCCACGCAAATGGCGCAGCAACGCCGGCCTGACCTGAAAATCGAAGGGCCATTGCAGTATGATGCCGCTATCGACATTGATGTAGCCAAATTAAAGCTGCCGAAAAGCGAAGTGGCCGGTCATGCAACGGTATTCATTTTTCCAGACTTGAACGCAGGCAACAACGCATACAAAGCGGTTCAACGCGCCGCCAATGCCGTTGCCATCGGGCCGATTTTGCAAGGCTTGAACAAGCCAGTCAATGATTTGAGCCGTGGGGCGTTGGTGCCGGACATTGTGAACACGATTGCCATTACAGCGATTCAGGCGCAATTGTAGACGCATTTTATCCAAACATGTATCCATGAGCGAATACGACCGCATAGCACAGGTGATGCATTATCTGGGTGAGCACCAATTGGAACCTCTAGATTTGGCAACTTTGGCGAAATATGCCGGTATGAGCCAACCCGAGCTTCACCAGCTCTTTGCCGATTGGGCGGGCGTCCCATGCCAAGATATTTTAAACTGCCTCACCCTAGCTCATGCCAAGGAACTTCTGCGTGAAGGAAAAATGGTTTTAGATGCCGCTTCGGGCATCCTGCCTTCCGATCCTTGCCGATTGAATAATCTTACCGTCTTGCTGGAAGCTGTCCCATCTAGCCAATTAGAATCTAGCTCGACTGACTGGACGATTGCCGCTGGCTTTGCCGATAGCCCATTTGGGCGATGCCTGATTGCGGAAGGTCAGCGTGGCATCTGCCATCTGTCATTTGGCGACTCTGAAGACGGGGCGACTGAATGGGCAGGTTTAAGCGAGCAATGGCCGCAAGCCGTTTTACAACGTGACGATGCCAATGCTGTTCGGCTGGCTGGGGTGATTTTTCAGCATAGAGGCCAAACCCAACCGTTGCGGGCCTATGTTCGAGGTAAGCCATTTCAAATTCAAGTTTGGCAGGCTTTATTGCAGATCAGACCCGGAACGCTCGTCAGCTATGGGCATTTAGCCGCAAACATCGGCAAACCCAAAGCAGCCCGTGCAGTGGGGACAGCGGTAGGCCAGAATCCCTTGGCCTACTTGATTCCTTGCCATCGGATAATCCGTGACACGGGTGTCATCGGCAACTACGGCTGCGGAAAAATCCGCAAGCGAGTTATGTTGGCGTGGGAGATTGCGAATTACCCTGCCAAGGTCCGCTAGACTATGGCTAACTTGAATAGCCCAAAAAAAATATCCTAAGTCAAATGCTACAAAATTTCGCCCATAGCAGTTGAAAAGAAGGAGTCAGCCCTTCGCCGCCACGGGCAATCCAAGTCTGCAATTCGGTCAAACCAAACCAACGCCCATCAATAATTTCATGAGGTTCGGGTTGCAACACTCCGTCATAAGTCAGTTGGTACACTTGAATGAATTCCCATCCGGTATCAACGCTGGCTTCCATTTTAAATAGAGGCTCGAATTGCTCAGGATAATCAATGCCTAATTCTTCCTTCAACTCTCGGCGTGCGGAATCCTCGTAGCTCTCGCCAAAATCCACATGGCCAGCGGCGGATGTGTCCCAAAGCCCAGGATTGACATCTTTGGTATGGGCACGCTTTTGCAAAAATAGTTCGCCATCGGAGTTAAATACCAGAATATGAACGGAACGATGAAGCAAACCCATTTGATGTGCTTCGCCCCTTAGGCAAGGCCCGATGATTTGGTCGTTTTCATCGACTTGGCAAATAAGTTCTTGGTCGCTACCCATGATGTAGAACCATAAAATACTTGTTGGGATTATGCATTGCGATGTGTCAGGTGAATGATGTTTCTGAAGGTGAGGTTGATGCGAGCTGTAATCGGTTGCCGGGTTTTTGGAACACAATGCCGCCAGTGATGTTGCAGGCATCCACCCATCAACAACAGGCTACCGCTGGCAAGATTTATGTCCAAGGTTTCCCCCGTTTTATTATGTCGAATCTTAAACAACCTTTCCGCGCCCACGCTCAACGAAGCGATGAAAGGATTCGTACCCAAGACTTGTTCTTGATCGGAATGCCAACCCATGGAATCTTGCCCATCCCGGTAAAGATTGCCCAATACGCTGTTAAACTGTTGCCCACAAGTGTTTTCAATGGATTGCTTAAGTTCAAGCAGTGTGTTTGTCCAAGGTTGCGGATAATGGGTCAACCCGGAATATTGGTAGACTGCGCCTTCGTCGCCGTACCAGCATACCATGCGCGGAACAGGAACCTGACGACCGACAATAGTGGCCACTTCCTGCTGCCAGTCCAATTCAGTCCTTAAACGGGCAAAACTTTCCAGCGCCTTGTTGGGCGGAAGGAAATTGGCTATATAAAATAGTTCGCCGTCTTGTAGGGCTAGGTTCTTCAATGGAGTGTTTTACGGTCAGATGTGTCCGGCATCAATCAGAGGAGTTATCCAATAGTGCAATCCCGCGCCATTGAACGCTTCCCTCAGCGAGTTCAAAAGACGTGGCAGATCGTCGCTAGAAATGTGCATTTGAAAGCGAACTTGCTCTTTCCTGCCCGCGACCTGTTCGGCAAGGTTAAGCCCATCTAGTCGGCTAGAATGTCCGTTTGCCCGATGGCTGGTGAAACCAGAATGATCATTGAATTGCAGTAGCCAATCCACCATGCTTTCCTCCACAGAGGGCGGCACGGTCAGGGTGATGAGGACTTGATGGTTCATGATATTGTCAGGCATTTCAAAATTGGTTTGCATAATGACAAGGTGAATGAAGCAGAATGCTTGATGCCCTGTTGCTTTTTATCCTGCATCGGTCGGGCGATCTGCGGGTAGCGGAGGAATAGGGTGCGTGGTTTTAGGGTAATGGGCCAGAATTTTTTTGACGTAGGCTTTGGTTTCTTGGTATGGCGGCACACCCTGGTGACGCTCCACGGCATTTTCCCCGGCGTTATAGGCGGCTAAGGTCCATTCGACATTACCTGAAAAATGGCGCAACAACCAACTTAAATAGGCAACCCCTCCTTTAATGTTTTCCATCGGGTTCCAAGGGTCCTTAACACCAAAGCGTTTGGCGGTCGCAGGGATCAACTGCATTAGCCCTTGGGCCTTTTTGGGGGAAAGCGCACCGGGGTTGTAAGCTGATTCAGCCTGTATGACTGCCATCACCAAGGCCGGGTCAATCGAATACACAGGCGCGATTTGATTCACCCATCCAGCGACTATGTCCCGGTTGGGGTTAGGAGCCTCAGTGAATTTAAGATTGGAAGTCAGCGGTAACTCGGCTTGGCATGACGAATCCTCAACAGCCACCACATCGCGAAACCGATAAGCCATGCGCTTTGAGAAGTCATCCCCAGCGTCTGCCGCTTTTCTAAACCAATAGGCAGCCAATCCGTGATGGCGTGGCACCCCGCGCCCATTGAAATACATAAAGCCTATGTTATAGGCGGATATCGCATCGCCCATCATGGCTGACTTGCAATACAGGCGATAGGCTAACTTCATGTCTTGCTTCACGCCTCGGCCATGCTCGTAGATCATGCCCATCTGGCGTATACCCACAGGTTCCGGGTCTATCTGCACGGCTGCAATCGACCTACTCGTTAATAAGAGTGTGGCAAATAGTAAGGTTTTTTTCCAATTCATGTCGCAGTGGTTTAATGGCTTGGCTAATCACACGGGTCTTTGAAATTGAAGAACAAGATCACTGAACAGAATGTTTATCGTTGCTGTGAGAGATGATTGTAAGAGATTTCTCCATTCCTTGCATAGCTAAATCTATTCTTAGTTAGCCGGGCTGATTAAAGAGGTGTCAAAGCGCATCGCCAGTCAAAGCAAGCGTTGATGCTGCTGCCCTATTTGCCTCCACCCAACTCCTGCCAGCGAAAACAGTCGATTGCGTGATCGTTGACCATGCCCACTGCCTGCATATGGGCGTAGCAGATCGTCGGCCCGAC
>CAIWDB010000609.1 GCA_903911305.1 uncultured Methylococcaceae bacterium
ATGGTCAAGCGTGTAACTCGCGTAGGGATTATCGTCGGGAGCGCTAGGAAGGTTGGTGGTCGGCATCGTTCAATCCGCGTGGAAATGTACGATTTTAACAAAGGGGGTGCGGAATGACGGATAAATAAGGGAGCCTCGAAAAACTGGTTACGTTCATGGTTCGACAGGCTCACCACGAACGTAACCTACTGATTAGCTTAATACCGTTCGCACTGAGCGAAGTAAGCCCCGCTTCGCGTGGCATGGCGTTGCCAAGAAACGGCTATTACTGGTGCTGTTTGATGACTTTTCGCCAATTTACAAGTCATTGTTCTAATTGCCATAAAATAGCTGTTTCTTGAGAGCATGTCGAAGTGCGGGGTTTTTCGAGGTTCCATAAATGGCTGGCGAGCCATTTAAGCCTGAAAATAGGGGGGGAGGCTTGGTGCTGCGGGCGGGCTTCTGCGACTATACCGTTTTGCGCCAACGCTCCCTTGGCGTAAGGTAATTGTTTGGCTGATGGGTTTATCCAAGTCATATTTTATGAAGATCGTTCAGTATTGGGTCAAATTTTCAACATAGAACACTTGATCCTGTAAGAGCTTGTCGCCCCTTTCATTCATCTTCACCGTCATGAAACGTCCAGCAACCCGATCCCGCACGATCATCAATGGGGCTTTGTAAAGCTTGTGTTCAGCTACGGCCTTGTCCAAAGTACCGCTATCGTTCAAGATATGCCCTCCTTTGACTTCTGCCAACAGTAAGCCGTTGCCGCGTGTGCGCTTTTTCACCTTGATTACGAAGTCGGGGAAATACTGCTTGCCGTTTGGCAGATAAAGGCCGATAGAACAAGGCTTGTTTGGTTCATTGCGATGCCACCACTCAACCGTATCGGTCAAGTCAGCGTCCAAGAGTTCGGCAAAGGCTTGTTCGTCTAGGTTCAAATCTGGGGGCATGATGCCGTAAATGTTCAATCGGGCCGTAGGCGTGGAAAAGGGAAGTTCCAAATTTTCAGGCAATGCCACGGTATCATGGAGTTCCTTATGAGTGGCCGCACATTCCTTTGCTGCCCATCTCACCATTCCGGGATGGCGCACCGAAATCAAGTCAAGGGCATAGCGTAATTCCTCGTCTGTTTTCACCATTCCCCTTGCTTCACATTCCTTCCGCATACGCTGCATCAGCGTGGCGATTAACGCCTTTGCGTCAAGAAAGGCATCATTTGGCTCAAATAAAACTAACTGAGCTTTATGGGCGATATGCCCTCGTTCCAAGTGTGCCAGAATGGTCGAATGTTCTACGACTCCATCAAATAGGCTTTCCTCACGACGTTTAATATTGACGGCCTCACGCAAACCTTCCATGAAAGTGCTATCGTCGATTTTTACCCGCTTGCCGATACATTCCAGCAATTCCTCCGTATTAACTGGCAAACGCTCAGTTTTGAAAATAAGTGGAATATCAGGTTTGATCGCAAAGGTTTTGTTGCCAGACAGAATCGACTTGGTGTCATTCGTTTTGTTTCCAGCCTTGCCCTTAGCGGATTCGGTATCAACGGGAGGTATCAAGAAATCTGCCAAAAATCCCGGTAAGTCGGTTTGCCCCCCCAATGGTGGAATGTGAGGTTCTGCAATGGCATTGTCCACCGCTTCGATACTCGACAACGGATACAAAGCGACATTTGACGGCAATGGGAATAAATTGGGTTGACCGTCTCGCGCCACTTGAACCTGATTCTCCCCGGCTATGTTGACCACGATGGTATAAGGGCAAACCGTCGAGAACTCGGTGCGAATGGCGTTGATGCGCTCGGCGGCCCCGGTCAATCCGGCTTGTTGCTCGGAATCCGCCAAGAAGACGTAGCCATGACTCAATAATTCGGGTAAGGTCTTGGCTTGCGCCCGTCCTTGCAAATGCCGATGCACCCGCAGGATGCGCCCGACGACTTGAATGCCAAAATCCGGGTCTCTGGCTCCTCGCATGGAGACCAGCGTAAAAGCGCGGGGGGCATCAAAGCCCAATGCCACCGCCATCTTGAAAATCAGCACTTCCTTGGTTTCATCCATTGCCACTGCCAATAGATCATTGGTTGGCTCGTCCGCCGTATAAACGGCAATGGCATCCTCTGGCACATTCAAGGAACGCAGCTTTTGCTTGGCTTCTGCAATGCTGTTATTGGATGAACTCACTTGCACCAACATCAACGGTATCAAGCTCACGCCTTGGTCTGCCAAGGTTTGCTTGATGGCACGGTGTACGGTTAAGGCATCGGTGAGTGCCGTCAATGGAAAATCCACCAGCGCCTTTTGGTCATCGCTGGCAAGATAAGCCACGGACTTAATCCCCGGTTTAATCAACCCGGCTTCCACCGCGTCATGTCGGCTAACCGTGGTACGGTGCAATTCATGGATGCCGGTCGCCTGTTTGAATCGCTCCACATCGGCATCATTGGGCGTGGCGGTAATCAACAACGTGAATTCAGGCTTTAGACAGCCACAATAAAAACTGACGGCCTCTTTTGCCTTGGTAAAGCCATGGTGCGCTTCGTCCACGACTACGCCAATGCGGAACCCCATGCCACGCAAGCTCGGGATAAATTCCTCCAAAGCCACGGCATCATCCCCGCTCCTGTGTAGCTTGCGCGTTTGCTTGTTGCTGGCGGCGACTGACCCCCATGTGGTGACAAACAAATCGCCACGGCGCGTCCCTGTCGCTTTCCGGTCGGCTTGAATGTCGCGCACCCTAAGCCCGGAAAATTGCTTTCTAATGGCGTTCTTCGCCTGATCCACCAAACCGGCGAAAGGTGTAAACCAAAACCAAACCATTTTGGCTTTGTCGGCATTGTCAGGACGGGAGAATTCCTCGACAATCATCCCCGCCATCAAGGTCTTGCCCGCTCCGGTGGGTGCTTCCAGCAACACACAGCCATTATGGGCAATGACATTGGCGCGGCTTTCTTCATCGGAAACTTGGTTGAGTTGCCCGTTGGCATAGCGGAAAATTTCCAGTGTCTTGTCTACCGCTTCGCGTTGGTATCGTTTCGGTATGGACAGGCTCATGAGTCTGCTCCTAGGCCGAAACGATCCATCAAGAATTGCGGAATAGGCGCAAAACTAAACCGCGTATCCATCAACTCTTGCCGTAACAAGGCCGGTTGCCAAGAATAAACAATCACTTCGGCATGGTCCGCCGCCAAACGTTCAATATCGGCTATGGTGTCAGCGTTGACCTTGGTGCAGTAGGCAATAAGCCCATGGTCGAATTCGGCGGTTTGCACGGGCTTATCGGTTGCGAAGGGCTGAAAGGTTTCCAGATGGATCAACTGCAAGGCCAACCAGACCTGTGCATCTTGAATGTTTTCATAGACCCTGCCTTTAGGAATGCGCGTGGCGCGGAGATAGGCAAAAT
>CAIWDB010000610.1 GCA_903911305.1 uncultured Methylococcaceae bacterium
CATGCACATGATCAAGAAAGGCCAGATGGTGGCTGGCGAAAGCCAAGGTTTGTCTGCCGCAGGACAATTCTATTCATTGGCCGCCTAAAAGCCTGTAAGGGCGGCCAAACTGCGGTCGAAGGAATTAACGCAACACAACCTTTTTCATCCTATCCTCCACCCTTGTGTACCGTGTTTAGTGAAATGGCAGCCGAAAACCTGCCCGTCTCGGAATTCACTCAAAGCGCGGATCACATCCAGCCTTTGAGTCGGTTCGACAAAAAACATGATGAAGCCGCCGCCGCCCGCGCCGGACACTTTGCCCGAATATGCCCCGGTTGCAAAAGCCCTATCAATAATGGAATCGATTAAGTCGTTGCTGATTTTGTCGGCACTGCGCTTTTTGGACTCCCATCCCTTGCGCATGGATTCCCCCAATTCGGGGATATTGCCACGCAGGAGGCATTCTTTCATCGTGACCGCCTCCGCCTTGACTTCGTGCAGTGCCTGAATGGCCGCTTCGTCATGGTTGATCACATTTTTTGATTGTTGGTCGACAATGGCGGCGGATTCCCTCGAAACACCGGTGTAAAACAGCACGATGGAGGATTCAAGTTCGGAAATAATCCAGTTTTTAATGCGCAGTGGATTGACGATGACATGATTGTCGGCGTTAAACTCCATGAAATTGAAGCCACCGAACGTGGCGGCGTACTGATCTTGCTTCCCACCGTTCAACCCGACATCCTCGCGCTCGATGTGATAGGCCAATTGGGCAATATCGTATTCTCCCAACGGCAAGTTCAATAACTCCACAAACGCCTTAACCATGGCCACGACCAGTGTCGATGACGAACCCAGCCCGGAGCCGGCCGGGGCATCCGAAAAGGTGGTCAGTGTCAAAGCAATGGGTTCGCCGCTGTTGAACTGTTGGACAATCCGGTTATAGACACCTTTGTGAATGTCGAGCTGGCCATCCAGCTCGATACGGTCAGCCAGTGGGTATTCGACCGACTGTTGCTTGTCCTTCGCTATGAAACGCACCAGCCTGTCGTCGTTCGTCGCAAGATTGGCGTAAGCATACATGTCGATGGTGGCGTTCATCACTAGCCCGCCGTAAATGTCGCAATAAGGGGAAACGTCTGTCCCCCCTCCCGCAAAGCCTAGCCGCAGCGGTGCCCGCGATCTAATTTGCATACAAATCCTCTAATAATCCAAATAGTCTAAAATTAAGATTTTCAATGTCTATTGTACCTTATAGGGCATTATTCATGTGCCAATGCATCTGCCAAGATTGCCACAATCCGACGCGCCGCCCCGCCGTCCCACAAATGGGGGCGGCGGCCTTGCTTTCCGCCGCCCCGAATGATCTGTTCCGCTTCATCGGCAATGCGCCGCGGGTCGGTGCCTGCCAGCACATTCGTCCCTTCCTCGACAGTGACCGGGCGTTCCGTGTTTTCGCGGAGGGTGACGCAGGGGACGCCCAGTGCCGTCGTTTCTTCCTGCAAGCCGCCGCTGTCTGTCAGTACGAGTTCGGCGTCTTTCCACAAGTTCAAAAATTCCATGTAGGACAGTGGTCTGGTCAGGATGACCCGGTCTCCCAGATCAATCCCGAAGTTGTCCAAGTTGGCCCGTGTGCGCGGATGTACCGGGAAAATAAGCGGCAGTTGCCCTGAAATTTCCCGTAGTGCCTTGGCGATGTTTTCCAATGCCTCTTTCGTGTCCACATTCGACGGGCGGTGTAGCGTCACCACCCCATAGCGGCCATGCCGAGCCTTAAGCACGGTCGATGCAAAGGCACTGACATCCATTGCTTCAAGTTTGTCGCGCTGGTACAGAAGATTATCGACCATGACATGCCCAACGTAATGGATTTGTTCGAGGGGTTTCCCCTCACGCAGCAAATTGTCCACCCCGCTCGGTTCGGTCACGAAAAAAAAGTCGGAGATCGAATCTGTCACCATGCGGTTGATTTCCTCGGGCATTGACCTGTCGCCGCTCCTCAATCCCGCCTCCACATGCGCGACGGGGATGTTCAATTTCTTCGCCACGATGGAGCAGGCCAAGGTTGAATTGACATCGCCCACCACCAGCACTAGCCCAGGCCGTTCGGACAGGCACAACTCTTCGAAACCGAGCATGATTTTGGCAGTCTGCTGGGCGTGGGTGCCTCCCCCCGCCCCCATGAAAACATCAGGCTGCGGGATGCCCAGCTCCTCAAAAAACACATCGTTCATCTCTGCGTCGTAATGCTGGCCGGTATGGATGATTTTAAAGCCCAAGCTGCCGTGTTCACGCAAGGCACGCACAATCGGCGCTATCTTCATAAAATTGGGGCGTGCGCCGGCAACTAGGTACAAATATTTCACTAAAACTCCTCATTTGATATGTTTAAGACGCTGCATTGGCGATACCCAACGTTTATAAGGGGGGGCGTTACTCAATAGTGTTGGCGTAAAGTGTCGGGTGAAAGTGACAAAACCTACGCCAGCTTTCATTCATTAAGTTTTATCTATTTGAATTATAATATAATTTAATGCCATGTCATTGTCGTTATGGGGTTGACAAAGGAGCCAGACGATCCTCCGAAGCATTGCTGTCATTGGCTTTGGCGTCTTTTCAAGCCTTCGGCACACGCTCTCCGAACAGCCAAAGCACCCAATATTGAGAAGATAACCGGCCCATTGAACCACTTAAGAAGGCTGATTAAACCGGCTTGGTTTCGGGCAATATCCTCAATAATCAAAAATAACGTAATTATATCAATAACATCATAAAATAAACCAATCACGTGGCCCACCAGTCGAGGCAGATGCCGATTGCTTTGGTTGGATGGCATGTAATGTGCATTATAAATGACGTGAGTATTTTAGGTTAATCCTTAATGCTTACATAGAACTTAGTAAGGTCTGATAAGGGCAAACCATTCGAAAGAATGGGACGCAAAGCCACAGCCTAAGTCCGGGGTGACCGGATATGGTGGATGGGTTGCCGGGCAGCAGCATACATAGTCGTACTACCCCTCCTTGTTAGGCCTCTTGATTCGTTTCGATGAATTTAAGAGGTGTATCGTGAACAATTTATTTTCCCGCAATCCGCAGTCTTTCGGGCTTCGTCTGTCCTCTGTCGTACTGACCGCAGCGTTGATGCTGACCCCAGTTTTTGCCTTTGCCGACAATGGTCAAGCGCAAAAGCCAGTTAATGGAAGTGGCGTCATTTCGATGGACATTAAGAACAAGACCCTGTGCGAAGTGATGCGGGAAATCAAAGCCCGTAGCGGTGTCGAAGTCAAAATTCCGCAAAACCTGTCAGCCGACCTGATTTCACGTTCTGTCCATAGTGACACTTGGCAAGCCGCCCTTGGTCAATTGTTGGAAGGCTATAACTACAGCGCCGTTTGGGGCAAGAACGGCCAACCACAACAATTGTCCGTGTATGGCCGCAACCAATACGCCGAGGAGCGGTCCGCTGCCAATGCCACTTCTAAGCCTGTTGCCAGCGCCAGCGATGATTTGCTGGTCTATGACACCGCAGCCTTTGCCTTGCCGCAAAAATACCAAGGCTTAAACCCCAGCGCAGTCACCCCTGTGGCGCTTCCGACCGAACGGATGAAAGAAATGCAACTGGGCGAGAAAGTCAACCTAACCCTACCCTGTGGGCAGTTTGCAGTCGTCCATGACAAGGTGTTCCACCATCCCAACGGCGACGTGACATGGGCGGGTCACTTGGAAACGGCTGGTCAAACTTATCGGGTCATCGTCACCATGGGTAGCCAAGGCAATTACGGCCAAGTGGTAACTCCTGAGGGCATGTATAATTTGGACATTGAAGGGGGGCGCACCTGGTTGGTTGATGCGAATGCCACCGTCGCGGATTTAGGGAACCAACCTATCTAATGGGCTAACCGAGAGCCCTGTGTCAGGATAGATGTCGCCTCCCGCAAGGAGAATTTTTAGCCTATAGTGGGGGCGATCAAGAGGAAATCGATGACAACCTACCCTGAAGAATTCAAAGCCAAGATCATTGCCCAGATGCTGCCGCCGCATAATTGTAATGGTCAAGTAAAACCGGACACTTTTCTAGGCAGCCTTGCTGTAAAATTCTTGTTCAAATTCCAAAGGTGTTCGGTAACCCAGTTTTGAATGCGAACGCCTGCCGTTGTAAAAAGCCAGGTAATCGATGATGCTCAA
>CAIWDB010000611.1 GCA_903911305.1 uncultured Methylococcaceae bacterium
CCCGGTGGGGCAACTGATTTTCGGCGCGGGCTGTGGCTTGCTGGTTTACGTCATTCGCACCTGGGGCAGCTACCCCGAAGGCGTTGCTTTCGCCGTATTATTGATGAATTCGCTCACCCCAGTCATCGACCATTATGTGCGTCCGCGCATTTACGGGCGGGATCGCAGGGGCAGGCCGTTGGAGTTGCCGGAGGGACGTGAATGAGCAGCGTCAATTTGGAACCGTTACGGGCATTTGCCGTCACGCATTGGGAGAAGCTTATCAGGCAATTCGACGATCTTGATGCATTGCGACAGCGCTTGGATTATCAAACCTATATCCTTGCCGCCGCCGGTTTGGTGTCCAGTTTATTGTTAGGCATCGCTCATTTCGCCACTCAAAACGCGATAGAAGCACGGCGTAACGAAGATATTCAAGTCACACTGGAACAAATCCTTCCCAATAGTTTACATGACAATGTGTTGGTGGACGATGTGAAATCCATCACTGAGCCGGGCAAATCCAGTACGTTGACAACCCCGGTCTATATCGCCCGTCAAAATGGCGCCGTGACGGGCGTGGCGTTCAAATTCATTGCCAACGGCGGCTATTCCGGGCCTATCGTGTTGATGATAGGCATGGACAAGGACGGTGAGGTGTTGGGTGTTCGGGTGGTTGCCCATGCTGAAACACCAGGCCTAGGTGATAAGATCGAACGCAACAAATCCGATTGGATCGAGTCCTTCGTCAACCGCTCGCTGGAAAACACCCCCGCCGAACGCTTCAAAGTGAAAAAAGACGGTGGCGATTTCGACCAGTTCGCCGGGGCCACTATCACCCCCCGTGCTGTGGTGCATGGGGTGGAATCGGGTTTGCAATTTTTCCAACGGCATAGAGATGAGTTACTTCAATAGGCGAACATTTTATGGTTCCCGCGTCGGAGCGTCACTGCCATTAAGTTAAGCTCGGACGGAGTGCAAGGCTTGCCTTGCGAGGGTTCCCAACTGTGGGTAAATACCAGCAAGGCAAGCCTTGCACTCCAAGCGTAGGCAAGACCCAAGTCTTAACTTAATGGCAGTAGCGTCGGAACGAAAAACCGACTCGGTTTTAAAAACCGAGTCGGTTTGAACCCCTTAACCTAGAGGCCAAATCATGAACGAAGAATTCCGCAAAATCACCCGCGACGGGCTGTGGGACAATAACATCGTCTTCAGCCAAAGTATCGCATTATGTCCGTTACTGGCGGTCACTGGCACGGCGGTCAATGGCTTGGGGATGGGGCTTGCCACCACGGCAGTCATGGTGGTTTGCAATGCCATGGTTTCCAAGGGTCGGCTGTTGATCCCGCCAGAAATCCGCATCCCCATTTTTGTCGTGCTGATTGCCATGGTAGTGACCTTGGTGGACATGATCATGAATGCCTGGTTACATGAAATGCATAAGGTCTTGGGGCTATTCATTCCATTGATCGTCACCAATTGCGCGATTTTAGGCCGGGTCGAAGCCTATGCTTCGCGCCAACCCGTGCCTGAAGCCGCCATGGATGGGTTGATGATGGGCTTGGGTTTTACTTTGGCCTTGGTGGTATTAGGGGCAACACGGGAAGTGTTGGGTGCTGGCACTTTGTTTGCCAATGCATCACTTTTATTAGGCGAATCCTTCGCTTGGATGGAAACCGTCATCATCGAAAAATACCGTGGCTTTCTGTTGATGGCCTTACCGCCGGGTGGCTTCCTGATGCTTGGCTTTATTTTGGCCGGCAAGAAGATTCTGGATCG
>CAIWDB010000612.1 GCA_903911305.1 uncultured Methylococcaceae bacterium
AAAGCATCCCCCGGCGCTCCATGCCGGGGCAGGCTCTGCAATCTGGATACCGGCAATCCCTGCCGGTATGACGTGTCTATCAGTTCGGCTGAAAAATCTTGCTAATCAGGAAACTTAATGATTTACCGGATTTATATCGAAACATCTGTTGTCAGCATGCGTGGTTTGTGTGCTGCCAAGGGCTACAAGTTACCTGAACTAGTGACACCTTTCGAGTTAATGGAGGTTCTACCTTGAATACTACTCAACCACGGCACGATTCCATCGTCGATGAAATCCATGCCACTCGCGAACGCCTCGCCGAGCAATACCAAAATGATTTGCTCGCCTACTCCCAAGCGGCTGAATCGCATTGTCGGGCTTTGGGGTTTCAGATCGTTGAAAGTCCCAGCCTCCGAAACCCTCAACAGGTCGAAGTTACTGCTTAACAAACCGTTCCAGGGTCGTAGGGTCGAGCTTGCGAAGCCCAAGAACTTGGAAATAACGACTATGAAGAATGACCCTATCGTCGATGAAGTCCGAAACAATGGTCTGGCACTCGCGGCACGATGCAACAATAACCTTGAGGCAATCTGGCACCTGCCGTGTTTGCACAAAATTATCGCAAACAGCAGAAGGCCGCTTGAAACAGGAGTTGTCCACTATTGACAGGACACATCATTCATTATCTGCCGTAAATCAGTGGTTGCCATGTTTCATGTCATCTAATGCTTCACCCCAATACTACTCGTACCCGGTGTACTTGCCCATCGTCTTGCAAGCTGATGCCGTTACCGTTTGACTGGCGTTCACCGTCCAGTTCCATGATTGCAACCCCCCTAGACACGCCATCCGGGTTTTCAACCGTTATTTCGTAGCGGGTACTGTGGTGTTGATACCCAATACTGTAGCCGGGCCATGCTTTAGGAATGCAAGGGTCGAACACCAATTTCCCAGAGCTAACCTGTAGGCCCAACATCCATTCCGTGCCGGCCCGGTAAAACCAGCCGGCAGCGCCGGTGTACCACGTCCACCCGCCACGCCGCACATGGGGCGGCTCGGCATAAATGTCTGCCGCTATGACATACGGTTCGACCTTGTAGGCATAAACGCCTGTACGTGTGGAGGTGCGGTTGATTGGGTTTAACATCCGCAGCAACTCCGCCGCTTGGTCGCCCTCGCCGAGCATGGCATAGGCGATGACGGACCAGATGGCGGCATGGGTGTACTGGCCCCCGTTCTCCCGCACACCCGGCGGATAGCTCTTGATATAACCGGGGTCATGCTCGGTTTTGTCGAATGGCGGGGTGAATAGCAACACCAAGTCGTCACCTTGGCGGACGAGATATTCACGCATCGAATGTATCGCACGCTTAGCCCGCTCTTCGTTGGCAGCCCCAGATAGGACTCCCCAGCTTTGGGCTATTGAATCAATGCGGCACTCGGCGTTGGAAGCGGAACCCAAGGGTGTGCCGTCATCAAAATAAGCGCGCCGATACCAAGCGCCGTCCCATCCCTCGGTTTCCACGGCAGATTTGAGTTGGATGTCATGCAGTCGCCAGCGGGTGGCCCGTCCGTGTTCCCCTCGTGCCTCCGCCAGACTGGCGAATTCTGGCAGAGTGGACAGCATGAACCACGCCAACCACACGCTTTCGCCCTTGCCTTGATTACCCACCCGGTTCATGCCGTCATTCCAATCGCCGCTCCCCATCAGCGGCAGTCCGTGCGAACCTATGCCTAAGCTCAAATCAATGGCGCGGGCGCAATGCTCGAACAAAGTCGCCTGTTGTGATGACTGGGTTGGTTCAAAATAAGCATCATCCTGTTCCGCGCCCAACGCAATCCCTTCTAAAAAAGGCACGACTTCATCAAGCACGTCGGCATCGCCACTGACTTTGACATAATGCGTGACGGCATAGGGTAGCCAGATCCTGTCGTCGGAAAAGCGGGTGCGCACCCCGCGACCCGTGGGTGGATGCCACCAATGCTGCACATCGCCCTCGACAAACTGGCGTGCGGCGGCGCGCAATAGGTGGGCGCGGGTCAAGTCGGGCCTAGCCACGGTTAATGCCATGCCATCCTGAAGTTGATCGCGAAAACCGAAAGCCCCGCCTGCTTGGTAAAAACCAGCCCTAGCCCATAGGCGGCAACTGAGGGTTTGATAAAGCAACCATCGATTTAATAGAAGATCGAGTTCCCGGTTTGGGGTTTTTACTTGAACCTTGGTGAGAACCTGCTCCCAAGACTGTTTCACGCTGGCAAATGTGGTTGCAACCTCGGTTGCCCGGTAGCGTCGGATCAACTCGCCCGCTTGACTGCGGGAATTCCCTTGTCCCAGTAGAAAGACGATTTCGGCACATCCGCCGGATTCGATTTCAATCGCCATTTCCAGCGCCGCGCAGGGGTCTAGGCCCGCGCCGACCCGATTTTTCAGCGGCTTGTGGTTAAGCAAACCCACTGGGGCATCCAGACTCCCGTTACGACCGATGAAATCGGCCCGATTGCAAGTCCACCCAGTCTGATGTCCCGCAAGATCGGCAAAAGCGATATGTTGGCCGAACTCCATGCTCCAAGGGTTGTAGGCAAAAATCGCCCCGGTTTCTGCATCCAGCTCGGTTATCAGGTGAGGCGCGGTCACGCTGCGCGAGGCACCCAATACCCACTCCACATAAGCCACCACGGAAAGCTTTCGGCTTCGCCCGGTTCTATTGGTCAGCGTCAACCGTGAGATTTTGACCGGATCGTCCTTGGCTACGAATTGCAGCAGATTACTGTGAATTCCATGGGAATCATGCTCAAAGCAGCTATAGCCCTGCCCATGGCGGATCACATAACTGGCATCGTCAACCCGGATTGGTAACGCGGTCGGATTCCACAACTCGTTGGTTTCGTCATCACGAATATAGATGACTTCGCCCGGCGGGTCGCTGATAGGATCGTTTGACCATGGCGTCAACTGGTTTTCCCGGCTATTGCCACACCACGTGCAACCGCTGCCCAACTCGGACACCATAAAGCCGAAGGACGGGTTGGCGATGACATTGACCCAAGGGGTCGGCGTCCATTGGCCTTTGTCGTGTACGATGACATACTCGCGACCCTCTTCGGCAAACCCGCCCAGCCCATTGAAGAATTCAAGCGGAGGAACCGCCAACGGGGTTGCATCGGCAACGGAACTCGGTTTTGGCGTAGCTACAACGAAAGCGGCATCTGGCCTTGGGTGCCGCAACAGTTGCTCGGCCAACGTACCCCGATTGCTGACCAACACAGCACGTGCTGCTGTTTGCAGTAATAACCGGTCTTCTGTCGAGAACTGGTCGGCCCGCATGACAAAAATCGTACCATGGTTTGCATGTCCGTGATGGGCCGAAAGCGCCTGATTCTCGCGCACCATGCTGACCAGCAAAGACTGCAAATCCTCGATATAAGACAATTTCCTTTCATTCAAAATAACAACATCGACGGCGAGGCATTTCATGCGCCAATACTCATGGGCACGCAGAATTTGTTCGGCAAGGGTGAGGTCTTCAGGTTCGGAGACACGCAATAACACGATGGGCCGGTCACCTGAAATGCCATGCCGCCACAGTCCGGTGACATTTAAGGCATTCATCTGCATCAATCTAGCCGATGGCCGTAAAGAAGGGTCGGAATACAGCAAGCGGTTGGCCAAATACTGGAACAATTGAGCCTCGTCTGGCTTGGTGCGCAGATGATGCAATTGCACATGGGCGTGGGTCCAAGCGAGGGCGGATACGCGGTCAAACGCGACTATGCTGCGGTATTTGTCGGCTAATTCCTCGACCATTTGGCGGGAGTTGGCGACTAGTGTGGTGAATGTGACATGTTCGGTTGCGCCTGCGGCGATGCGGACCCGGATGCGCAGGCTAAATATCGGATCAAGGACGGACCCCACTGTGTTAGTGAGCGGTCGGCCATCCATTACCGCGATGGGATTACGCAGGCTATGCCCCCGCCCGACAAAGCGAGCCCGGTCGGTTTCGTATTGGAGTCCGTTGCCAGTTTGTCGATCCGCCAGCACATGGGCCGCCCAGATTTTTGCGTCGCTGTCAGCCCTAGGGCGTCGATGCGCAATCAAGCCATGCAAATGGGGCATAAATTCCGTCTGTACGAACAGATTGGAAAAGGCGGGATGCGCGATGTCCGCCGCCAAGGGGGCAAGCACAATCTCTGCATAGGAGGTAATTTCAATTTCCCGCGCAAGCACACCATTGTTGGTCAAGCTCAATCGGCGAATTTCCGCATCGTCCTCAGGCGATACGACGATTTCCAGCACACAAGCCATGCTTCCGTCGGTGCGGGTGATGCGGACACGGTCTTCGACAAATACCGCTTCGTACTGGTCGGGTGCCTCCACCGTCGGTTGATACCCGGCTGACCAAACTTGCCCAGAGGACACATCGCGTAGATAGAGATAACTGCCCCAGCAGTCACGGGTTACGTCTTCGCGCCAGCGCGTCACCGCCAGATTTTGCCAAACACTGTAACCTGAGCCGGCGGCGGTGAGCATCACGGCATAGTGGCCGTTGGATAGAAGATGCGAAGAAGGCGCTGAAGACGTGGGCGACGGCACGCGTCTGACGGGTGGTTGCACCGATTCTTTGACATCGGAGAGCGCTTGCAGGAAAGGCAAGTCGCGGGTGTCCGCACCATGGGGAATGCGTTCCTGCAACAATAAGTCGGCGGCTTGAATCAGTGGCGCTTGATGGAAACGATGGCGCATTGCCCCGTCATGCACCACATTGGCGAAGGCAACCAGTGACATGCCCTGATGATGGGCCATGTAACAACGGACAATGGCGACCCGTTGGCCTTCCGCCAGCCGGATGGGGGTGAAATCTAGCCCTTCGTAAAATCCGAAACGGCCCAATGCACCCTCCCGCTCCAGTAGCCCAAAGTTTTCCACGGCGGCATGGGGCAGATACATGGCAGCCAAAGCGGTTGCATAGGGGGCAATCACCAAATCCTCGCCCAACCCCCGTTTCAAGCCCAATCCGGGTACGCCAAAAGCGGAATATTGATAAGTGAAATAAAGGTCGCGGGCATTGAACGCCGACTCTGAAACGCCCCACGGCACACTGCGTTCCTTGCCATATTGGATCTGTCGCTTGACCACCAAGCGACAGGTCTGATCCAGCAGGCTATACCGGCGGGTGAACGTCACCAAGGAAGGCATCAGATATTCGAACATCGAACCCGACCACGACAACAACACAGTGCCACGGGCGGCGCGTACCACCCTTCGGCCCAAGTGGAACCAGTGTTTGCTCGGCACATCACGTTTGGCAATGGCGACGAAACTGGCGAGCCGCGCCTCGGAGGCAAGCATGTCGTAATAGCTAGGGTCGAGGTCACCCTCCGCCACGCGATAGCCGAGTGCGAACAGGTGGCGCTCGGGGTCATAGAGAAAGCTAAAATCCATGTCATGGAACAAGGTGTCTATCTGTGCAGCCATGTCCTCAAGCCGCCGAGTGAGCGCATCAGCTTGCTTCGCACCCAGTTCAAGCGTCATCGCCAACGCATTCCTGTCGTCCGCTGTCCAAGGCATGTCCGGCAATGCATCGAGTTCGATCAATGCCTGCGTGTAAGCATCCGATAAAGTGTTTAAACCAACATCCAAGCTCAACAGTTTCCGCAAAGACGGACTGGCATCAATATGGCTGGCAACATGAATCCAAGGGGTTAGCTTATCCACATCTTGGGTGTGCGATCGGATGTCATCGCACAGCAACTTGGCACAAGCCAGCACTTCACTGTCACCCGTATCGCCACGTTCGGCGGCATGGGCGCTTGCCAAGTCCAGCAGGGTGTTGGCGCACGAACTCAACTCCAGCCACAGATGGCTCCATTCATCTGGGTTGGCCGGATGGCTTGCCAGCAATTCCCCAATGAAGCTAACTTTTTGCCGCAGTTCTTGCAGGGTGACCGTCAGTGTGCGCCGGTCATTGGTGATGTTGGCGATTGCGTCCATGAGCAATTGATGAACATCAGCCAAGCCAGTCAGCGCAGTGGGGAAGGCCATCGGTTGCTCCAGCATTTCCAGGCAGGCTTGACTCAGTGTCAGTAGGTGTCCCGCCAGATTGCCACTGTCCACCGTCGAGACATAACGGGGTTCCAGTATGTGCAGGTCGCGAGTGTCATACCAGTTGTAAAAATGACCGTGCAGACGCGGTAGCGAGGTCAAAGTGGCCAAGGTGTGTTCAAGTCGGTCAGCCATGTCCGTCAGCCCAAGCCAGCCAAAATCCCGTGCGGCTACAACCGATAATAGGTATAGGCCAAAATTAGTCGGCGAACTGCGTTGGGCAATGACCGGTTGCGGGTCTTCCTGAAAATTGTCCGGCGGTAGCCAGTTTTCCCCGGCCGTCACGAAGACGCTGAAAAAGCGCCAAATCCGCCGTCCGATCAAACGCAATTGGACACTGTCCTCGGGCAGTAGGGATTCAGCCGAATCGACCTTGGGCGGAAGGCTCAAGCTACGGGCTATGATGGGGGCCAGCCACCATAACAGCAAGAAAGGCGCGGCGACCTCGATTCCGATTGGATTGAATAGCAGTACCATGGCACTGACCCCGACGACGACAGCGGACGAGCGCCCCAAGGGTTTGGCAAGGTTTTTCAGCGCGTGGGTGGCCCCTGCCTTGGCTTGCAGGGCGGTGACCCATTTCAATAATTGGCGTCGGGTGATGAATAAACGCACCAAAGTGTAAATAATGGCATCCATCATGAGCCAAGCGTGTTCTGCAAGCAAGGTCAGCGCCACGAAACTGTTGCCAATGGCCCACAATACATTCTCACCCGTCGCCCGGATATGAGTGCTTGGCGAAATGCCCCGACGAGGGGGGGTTAACCCACAGGTGATCGCCAGTAGCGTTGGAAAGGCCAGCGCCGCCAGCACGAAGCCAATCAGTACGGCCTGCGGTGCATTGGGAACGGACCAACCGGCGACCAACAGGAAAAAAGCACCGGGGGCCGACAGTGACCGGCGCAAATTATCGAGCATTTTCCATCGCCCTAACACTGGCATTCCTTTGCCACTAGGCCCGCAGATCCAAGGCAACAATTGCCAATCGCCGCGTACCCAACGGTGTTGCCGCGATGCAGCGACCTCGGTGTGCGAGGGGAATTCCTCAAAAAACTCAATGTCGCTCACCAGTGCGCAACGCACGTAGATGCTTTCGAACAAGTCATGGCTGAGTTGGGTATTGTCAGGCACTCGCCCAGTCAATGCCGCCTCGAAAGTGTCTACATGATACAGACCCTTGCCGCTGTATGTGCCAAGGGAGAAAAGGTCTTGGTACAGTTCTGACACCGTACTGGAATAGGCATCCGTGCCGGATGATCCGGCAAAAATCTGGTGAAACAGCGAACGCTCCTGCCGTAGTGGCAGGGTTGGCGTCACGCGTGGCTGGAAGATGCCGTAACCTTCCACGACACACTGGGTATAGGGGTCGAACACCGGCTGGTTTAACGGGTGGGCAGCCACCCCCACCAATTGAGAGACTACGCCCATGGGTAATTTGGTGTCGGCATCCAAGGTAATGACATAACAGATGCCGGCAGGTGTGGTGGCGGGTTTGCCGCCAATCGGCACATAAGATGTGTTGGTGGCGCCACGCAATAGGCGGTTGAACTCGTGCAGCTTGCCGCGCTTGCGCTCCCATCCCATCCACTTGCCTTCGCCAGGGTTCCATAGACGCTTACGTTGGAACACGAAAAAGCGTTGCCTTCCATATTTGGCATTGAGTGCGGCTATTCCTTCATCGGCTATGTTCAACAATCGCTCGTCGTCCGGCATGGTCTCCTGTTCAGCGTCCGCCCAATCGGACAGCAGTGCGAAATAGACCTCACCGCCGGGATTGGACAGATAGCGAATTTCCATTTGCCCGACCTGTTCCCTAACCCCAGCCTCGCTGACAAATAAAGTCGGCACGACGACGAAGGTACTCAAAGTCTTCGGTACACCCTCTTTGAGTTCTAACCGAGGCAGATGGCGGGGAGGAAGCCCCGCGATAATGAGCCAGTTCACCCAGCCAACGGCGATATCCGAGGCCGGAAAAACCCCGAACACTGCGAATAGGAAAATCGGAAACCAACCGAGTCCAGCGGCAAACGCCGCGGCTAAAGGAATTACCAGCAACAGCAACGTCAATAGGCCGAGGCTGCCCACATAAGTGAGCCTCGCGTGGGCGATATAGGTACGCAAAAGCCGTTGTTTGATCGACGGCTGAAAGCCAAGTTCGGCTTCGAAGGCCAAACGGCCGGCATTGATCAAGTAATGGCCAGGATCTAGCTGCCTTGCTTGGGCGGACGTGCTGTTTTCACTGGCGAGCCGTACTTTGTCGATTACCCGACGGGCGATTTCCACTTCCGAAAGGGGGCAGCGCTTGGCGAGGTCTTCAATCGCATGGCGGTAACGGTCGCGAGTCAGGAAATCCATCGCCCCATAGCCGTTATGTGTGCGCATGCACTCGTCCACTAAGCTCACGCCCTCGACAAACTGGGACCAATCGAATGAGGAAATGGCACGCATGCTAGTGATGATGTTACGGACAGTCAGATTGTCGGCAATCTGGTCAGCATGTTCTTGTTGCACGATTTCATCCAGGCTGACACCTTGCTCGCCCAGCCAGTCATTCAGAAAATCAAGGGAGAATGAGGAACCGGGATGTGGGTCGTGCAAGCGTTGCAGGATTTGCACCGCATACGCTTGGCGCAACGGGACGGCGGGCAGCTCCCCTAAAAAGGGGGGGGATTCGGGTTTGTCGGTTAGGTCGGCGGCTTGTTCAATTTGATTGACAAATTCGTCCGCCAGACTGCGCCCGGTTTGGGAGCGCATGATGCGGACGGCCAGTCGGCGCAGGTTTTCAACCAGCAACAACCGCAAGGTAATGGGTATTGCCCACAGTTCGCCGAGAGTCAGCGGTTCGACGCTTTGGTAAGCCCGCACGAAGTGCGTCAACAAATCCGGGGCGAAACGGCTATCGGTGTGAGCGACCAAAGCCCAAGCAATGCCATAGACACGAGGGAAACCCGCCAGCACACCTTCGGACAGCTTGGGCAGTTCCCGGTAATAGCTTTCCGGCAAGTCGGTGTGAATGTCGCCTATTTGCTCCTCAATCACATGAAAATTATCCAGCAGCCATTCCGCCGCCGGGGTGATGGCATGTTTCTCCCGAACGGCTTGGGCGACGGATTCATAGGCATCCAGCAAGGTTTGGTAATTTTCGCGCACACGCGGGATCAGCTTGCGCCCTTGCTTGCGACCGCTGATTTTTTGCGCTTTAGCCAAACTCACCGCATGAAGTTCGAGTCGCTCGGTGCTGAACAGCTCGAACCGGATAGGGGTTTCTTCACCCGGATGGTCAACTCTGACATGTCGCCTTTGTTCTTGCCGCTTCGCCATGCGTCACCTACTATTTGGCATTTTTAATTGTGAGGCTATTTTCCATATTTTTCCCTGCATTTTTTGCCGATTGATCAATCTTCTGACTCGCCTTTTCCGCTGTTCCCTCTGGTTGGCAACCGGTTAGCCCGAGAATCGCGGACATATAGAGAACAAAAGCACTATCTGAAAGATTCATCGGTTTACACTCGTTTTTTGTTTGCATGGGTTATTCCAAAATGAATAATCGTAAATTTAAAAACCACGGTATCGGAAGCCATACATCCCACCCACTCTGTTGGCATTCCCGCCAATCGGCAAATTGTTGACTTTGAACTTTTCGCTTTGGTCACGACCATCCTGGGGAAATGAAACGCGCACTGGGGTTTGAAGTGTGGCGGGCATTATTAAAGCTAACATCCCTATTGCCAATGCCAGTGTGGGTATGAGCTGGATATGCATGAGTCCATCCTGTGTAGTCGGTTTAGCGGCGCAAAGGCGATGACTGTCGAGTTTCAAAACCGGCCAAAGGCGGTATCTGGTCGCAACAGCATTGACTACTGGGCAAAAACTTTAGATTTACTTGAATGAGGCAACGGCAGTTGCCAAGCCAGTTCTGAGGTCATTCCATACCACGTCTGCCGTCACTTTGACGGTCTCCCATGCATCGCCGCTGGATTCCTCCAATTCTTTCATTTTTGCAACGGCCAGATGTTGTTGGGTGTGAAGTGCATTGAGTTCCCCGGCGTACCTGAGCTTCGCAAATGCCTTGGCGTTTTCCGCCTTGACTTCAAAGAGGTCAATCTGAGCGCCCCATTCTTTCAGTTCCGATGCAAGGCTATCGATGTATTCGTCTTTGGTATTCATAATGTTCCCTTGGAGGTTGATGGATGGGTATGTTCGCGTCGTCCCCATTGGACGTTGATGACGCTGGAAAACAGCATAAGCGCAATATCTTCCGCAGTCTGTACGGTAACGTACATAAAACCGTTATTGCTGGCAGGGCAGGGATTTGGATTGATTCGGCGGTTCGCAAACCGTAGAGACTGCCGCTTTGCCGCCCATGCCCGGAAGTCAAATTGACTAACCAGTCATCCACGGGCAAGTTGAATGCTAAATACTTATGTGCTGTATCGTACATACATCAGCCATGAATACTGTTAAGCTGAATCCACTCCAATTGAACAATATTCCGAGTTGACCTACGACTGAACAGTGCTTATGACTGAACCCCATAACCCCCGGCAAAACCATCTGCTCAACGCCCTACCCAGCATCGAATTCGAGCGTTTGTTGCCACACTTGGAACTGACCACCATGCCACTGGGCAATGTCCTTTACGAATCTGGGGGTAAACTAAATTACGTGTATTTCCCCACGAATTGCATCATTTCGCTGCTTTACGTGATGGAGAATGGCGCATCAGCCGAAATCGCCGTGGTTGGGAATGAGGGCATTGTCGGTGTCGCGCTGTTCATGGGCGGGCAGACCATGCCAAACCGGGCCGTCGTGCAGAGCGCCGGACATGCCTACCGGTTGCGGGGAGCATTGATGCAACATGAGTTTGACCGCTACGGAGTGTTGATGCGCCTGTTGCTACGCTACACTCAAGCGCTGATTACCCAGATGGCGCAAACGGCGGTTTGTAACCGGCATCACTCCGTGGACCAGCAACTTTGCCGTTGGCTGCTGCTAAGCTTGGACCGGCTCTCCGCAGATGAGTTGACCATGACCCAGGTACTGATTGCCAATATGCTAGGCGTGCGCCGCGAAGGCGTCACCGAGGCTGCCGGGAAATTACAAAAGGCGGGGTTGATTGATTACCGCCGCGGTCACATCAAGGTGCTGGACCGTCCGGGATTGGAAGCGCGGGTGTGCGAGTGCTATCAGGTGGTCAAGACGGAATTCGACCGTTTACTCCCAGACATTTCTGGCGTGGCCCGTGATTTGGCAGTCAACCGAGAATAAGTGCGTTATCGTACAGACGGCAATCAATGTCTGCCGTAGTATGTCATTTTGCCAGAGAGGTCGCCTTCCTTGGCAAGCACTGGCTTTGGGATTCCCGTCGAACACCATCCTAATGCTGCCCTACTCGTTTCCCCTAAACATCGCAGGTGAGTCGTCGTGCCATCCACTTTAACCGTACTCGCCAGCAACCGCCTGTTGACTGCCTTGCCCAACAAGGATCGCGTCCGCTTGCTGGATCAATGCGAACAGGTCGAACTCGTTATTGCCGAGACGCTTTACCTCGCCGGTGAAATCATTTCTTATGTTTACTTTCCCACCGGAAGCTTCGTTTCCTTGGTGATGCCAATTGATGACGGCGCGAAGCTGGAAGTGGGGTTGGTCGGTACTGAAGGGATGCTCGGAGTCACCCTCATACTGGGGGTTGATGCCGCACCATTTAATGCCGTGGTACAGGGTGCAGGCCCGGCGTTGCGGATTACGAAAGCGGCCTTTCTCGATGAACTTGCACAAAGCCCCGCATTGCAACAAGAAATGAAGCATTATCTCTATGTGTCGATCACCCAACTTGCGCAAACCGCCGCCTGCAACCGCTACCATGTGGTGGAGGCGCGTCTTGCCCGTTGGTTGCTGATGTCGCAGGATAGGGCGCATTCCGATTGCTTCCATGTCACCCATCTTTTCTTGGCTTTCATGCTAGGGGTGCGGCGGGTTGGCATTACCAAGGCGGCAAATTCGCTACAGCAACAAAAGCTTATTTGCTACCATCGTGGGGACATCACGATTCTCGACCGGGTTGGCCTGGAAGCCGCCGCTTGCGGGTGTTACCGGGCGGGGCAGGAAACCTACGAGCGCATCATGAAGGCGTAGGAGCGGGCCATGCCCGCGACACCTCCAT
>CAIWDB010000613.1 GCA_903911305.1 uncultured Methylococcaceae bacterium
GAAGTCCAAATCCTTTACCCAATCATCATGGACGAAGCCGCGCAACAGGTCGGCGACCATTTCAGGATGGGAAAACAAGAGTTTGTAGCTGTGGTCGTGGTCCATGCGGTCAGTATAACAAGGGTCATCGGAGTTTGGGAAATCAATAGCGTAGGCCGGAATAAGCCCGTACACGGGCGTTTCCGGCAAACCATGCCCGAGATATGCCGGAAACGGTCGTTTCACGACCTTATTCCAGCCTACTTCACTAGGATGATAGCCAAATCGGGCATATATATAACCACCAAGTTACCGTCCATGGCCTAGATACCGGCATCCATGCCGGTATGATGGCATTTTTGGCCTAGCAGAACTTGTGCATGACGATGAGTGTTCCAGCGTGGGAACGATCAATAGCATAGGCCGAAAAAAGCCCGTTTATAGGCGTTTCCGGCGAAACAGCCGGTTGCGCCGGAAACGGTCCCCATTCGAACCATTTTCCTACGCTCAGTATAGGCTTATTCCGGCTTACTTCGCCCTATAAATTCCGCCTTACCGCGTTTGACAAAAAAATAACCGGTATCATTTAAAGCCGAAGAAAGACAACAATCTAAGCATTTTAGTAAATGCAATTATACGACGTTTTGTTTTATCTCAATTTTCGTATCAATTCAAAGCCTTCCGCTCGTTCCATTCCTACACACATTCCTCGATGTCGTGCCAATGCATCCAGATGTTCGATACTTCTGGAGTGGGGTGATGGACGCATTTCAAGATCATAAGCTTCCAGGGCTTTTAATTTTTTCAGCCAATGTTCGCTGATATCCACAAAAACGTTCGGTACAAAGGCCACTTGTGCTGCCCCGTACCATTCGGTGCTTGACATGACTTCAAAGCTCAATATTTCTCGGATCGTATTGCCAGGTTGAGGACGACAAGCAGTCAAAACCGCCTGATGGGTAATCCGATGATCCACATTCAAGTCGCCATGATGATGGGTATAAATGATTGAAGGTTGAATTTCACCGATCAAACTTTCCAATGATTGGACAATGTCCAACAGTGGGATGCTGTCCATACGATTGTCTGGGAAATCCAACGAGTGGGAGGAACTCACACCCATTATTTGCAATGCACTATTTTTGGCAAGCTTGCGCTTTTCCAATTCATGCTCTAGTTCTCCGTTGCGTGAACCGACCCCATCAGCCATGAAAATCAGATATATGGCATCGCCTTCAGCCACATGACGGGCGATAGTGCCGCCGCAACCCAAGACTTCATCATCGGGGTGCGCCGCTACGACAAGGATAGTTTTAGCCATTAAGCCTTCCTAGCGACAATATTCCACGAAGCAAATTGATGATGGTCGCGTGGTTCATATCTCCGCATCAGTTTTTCTTCTAAGAATAAAATTTCGAAATTTGCAAACAAATCTCGGAGATGGGCTTCATCGGAAAAATGCACTTTTCCGACCCCTGCGAATTGACCTTTAGTGTAATTTGACCGGGTAAATTCGTCATCGCTTGCCTCACCACCTGAAAAATCAACATGATTTTTTGAGAACCAATCCGATCCTATAAATATTCCGCCAGACTTAAGTTTATCAAATGCGATTTGCAAAGCTTTGGTTATTGATATCGTGTTATTATGTGTCAACGACGCACGGTCTAGCACCAAATCAAAACTAGATTCAAACGGGTGCTCAAAGGTATAATCTCCGACCAAGATTTTGTCAACCTGACCAGGATAACGCTGATGCAGTTGTTTGACAATGGTTAGACTGCCTTCAATGGCATAATAGTCCATGCCAAGGGCGAGGAATAAAGGAATATTGGCTCCCGCTCCACAACCAAGTTCAAGCACTCGCCCCCCCCCCGCTGCAATGATCGGTTTGCAATGTCGATGGACCAAGCTGACCACATCAGACCAAGCCCAGACGGATAGATGAGTATTTTCAGCGTAACGTTGTTCCCATTCAGAACTAAATCCCATGGCTCTCCCCTTTAAAAAAATTATTTGAAGCTGGACCGCAATTCATCCAATAATCGATGATGCACATATATGGCTCAAAATCACCCCACAATTGCGGATAAATCGGATGTTGAAAGTTTTGATACTCGATTTGTATTCCGGCAGCAGAGAATGCGCTTTCATCTAAGTAATCTTTCCCTAGCACACCAGACATATAATGATCTGCGCCAAAGTGTTTGCATAAATCCAAGACGAGTTCCGATTTTTTGCTGGTAATGGGCAACGTGGAGGAGCGAACGACAGAAGTTTTGATGTCAAATTCTGCCAGCCAAAATTGAAGCTGATGCCAGCACAATTCAGCTAAATTGGATTCAGGAATAGAGTATAGCGCTACAAGCTTGGGAAAGCATTCCTCGAAGTGAGGGGTTTTGCGATAATTCATTTCGATTGATTTAAGATGTTTATCACGCCAAGCTTGTGTTTCATCAACCAACATATCATATAATGTGGCATTGATATGACCTTTCATTTTGACCGGAATGGTCAGCCACCGCGATCCTTGTGCCGTTTTGATTTTGTTTCGGTTGATGAAACTGTTTTTCTCAAACTGAACGGTATCCAGAAAAACAAAAACATCAGCCCTAGAAATTTTTTCAACATAGCCCAGCCATGGAAGATAAGCTGGTTGATGGGCGGAAAAAATCAAGCCCATCCCTCCCAAATCTCATTTCTGTCAATTGCGCTATATTCTATGAATACCTTTTTTGGAAATATTGGTTTATTTTCAGGATAAACTGAAACAAAATATTTTTCCCCCTCATGCTTAAAATAAGCGGGATGCTGCTGTTCTACTGCTCGCAAATGCGGTATCAAATTAATAAATGGAAGTGATACATCAATTTCATTATCCGATGGATAGCGACGTTTTCTATAATTTCCACTCCCTTCTTGTTTTATAGATGATAAATTACCTGTAGGCCATACTTCAAGAAGTTTTGCTATAAGCAAAAAAAATAGATGATAATCAACTAGTCTTAAAAAAGTTGCTGTGTAGTTCGCTAAAATTTCAAATCTCGCTTTGATAACAATGTCACCAGAATCAACATCTTTTGATGCCTTTATACCGGTTACTACATATTGTTCTTTTTTTTCTGTTATAACGTAATAAATTGGTGCCCAGCCTTTTCCATTGGGCAAATCTGCTGCATGAAAAATAATTATGTTATGTGCCTTATCAACTTCCTTGATAATTTTTTTGTAATTTAGTGGTGCTATAATATTGTAACTTACATAGTCACTTGGAAAATCACAAGCAATAGTCACTGCATATTTATGAGATGGCAAATACTGCTCTATTATATTTAGTGCTTCGATTTCTTCATAATTATTTATAAGTATACAAATTCGAGGTTTCATAGAATAATTGGACTCCCTTTCTTTATATTGTAATTAGATTTTTTTCCAAGTAGTCTCCAGTATAATAAAGGTGGCAACCCATTACCCCCAGAAACTCTTTTGGTTGTTAAATTAATTTCGGAATATTCATCATGCGTTTTAATATCGATTGCAGCCACAATCACCCGTTGGAATTCTTTCTTATTTTTTAGTTCATCACTAGTTGGCATAAAATATGGACTACCTTGAATAAGATCGGCTGTTCGAATATTGTATATCCATTCCCTTAAACCACTTGGTTTCTCCGCGAACCAATGATCCGGTCCGGGCAAATCGTGATCCAGTGTAAAGTGTTTTTCAAAAATCCGCGCACCCAAGGCCACAGCCAAACTTGCCGCGAGTGGCCCTTGCGTATGGTCGGAGAAGCCGACCAATAGACCCGGAAATGCCTGCTGTAATGTTGTCAGTTTACGAATGTTTACATCTTGTGGGGGCGTTGGATATTGCGATGTGCAAAGCAACAGGGCTACTAATTTACCATTAAACCAACCGACTGTTTCCAGTGCCTGATGTACTTCGGCCAGATCGCTCATGCCGCAAGAAAGAATCAGCGGCAGATTTTCTTTTGCATAATCGCGCAGTAATGGAAGGTTTGTGAAATCATCAGAGCCTATCTTGATGGCTGGTACGCCGATAGACAACAACAGGTCGAGGTCGGGGCGATTTTGCGGCGTGGAAAAGAAAGTAATGCCCACAGCGTCACAATGCCCCCTAATCTCGCGCCATTGCCCGGGAGCGAACTCATAGCGTTGGAACATCGCCAACATGGATTCGGTGACAGTTTGGCCTTGCGATTGATAGGTGAACATCTGCGCTGGATCACCACAAAACTCTTCGGCCTTGAAGGTTTGAAACTTGACGGCATCGGCTCCGGCTTCTTTCGCCACTTCGATCATACGCTTGGCAAGAGTAATATCGCCATTATGGTTGATGCCGACTTCTGCAATGCAATAAGGCGGGTCATTAGGCCCAATGCTGTGCCCGGCAATGGTAAATGGTCGGGTGGGTAAATTCATAAATGATCTGTAAGAAGGTTCAGAACTTTTTCGGTGCCGGTTCCATCGCAGATGGCACTGGCGCGATCAATCATTGCCTGTAATTCATGGGTTTGAATTTCATCCAGATGTTTCGCATAATCGGCTGGTGTGAGATTAGAAGCAATGCCCAAGGTTTTTTGCGCACCGAGTTCATGCATCTTGGTTGCGATGGGGCTTTGATTCTCGCCCAAAATCACGACCAGACTGGGCAAGCCAAGCACACATTTTTCCCACGTCATGCTACCGCCCGCCGTTACTGCCCAATCAGCAGCAGCCATCAATTCTGCCATATTGGATGTTTGAATATGCAAGCTTGCAGATGAAAGACTGGCAAGACTTTCTTTTAATTGTGCAATATAAGGATACGCCTGCCCAACGACAACATCAATGTGTTTCCAGCGTCTTTTTGATAATTTGATTCCGGCAATGACCTTGCCAGTTTCATTTTCGGCATCGCTGCCTCCCATGCAAATCAATAAGCGTTCCAAAGCAGGCGATTTTCGACGGGCTAAACTGGACGCACGAAGCGCGTTGAACTCCGGTCGCAGCAGTGAATATTGCGGGCCAATCAGACAAGTGCAATTTGTCGGCACCTTGCCCAGATAACGAGCCTCCATGCCTTCAGTCATGTTCTGATCCAGAAATATATCGCAATCATGTATGCGATCAGCCAAATCGTCAATCACCATCAATTTATGATATTGCGACTTGAGCGCAGACTCCCAACGGGCATCAAGGGCGTAATGGTCAACGATCAACCATTCGGCTATAGTATCACCGAGTGCAGCACTGGTTTGTTCGGCATCGGTTATCCAATCCGTTCCCAACCATGCGGCGTGGGCGAGTTCTTTGGACGTTGAATTAACGGCTTCCCCGTTGGACAAACGGGGATTATGGGAGAGGTTGACGTTTTGGCGTACCATCAAATCCGATGAAATCCCCCCTAGCCCCCCATTGCAAGAAAGGGGAGGGTAACACATTGCATCAGCATTGCCAGCCGGTGGGGGTAGTCGCAGAACACTGTAACCCTTGTGTTCAATCAAACCGATCAAGTTGCCGGGGAGTTCGCGGCAAATAAAGCTGATCTTCGCCCCGCGCTGGCGCAGTTCGTCGGCTAGGGTCAGGCAACGCATGACATGACCGGTGCCAATTTGTAGCGATGCATCGGTACGGAAGGCGATGTTCATCATTCCGGCTTGATGCCATAAGCATCGCGGCAAAAACTCAATAACTTTTGGTGATAGACGAACAATTCTGGAGTGGCCTTGATCATTTCCATGAAAAATTGCGTGAGCCGGTCAGCATCTTCTTCATACTCATGATTCACGGCATTCCTTAATTCACGAATTATTTTCCAACGCTCCGCAGACTCAAGCACACCGAGTTTTTCCATAAAGGCAAGTACGGAACCGAAGCGATCCACTTGGACTTCTTCCTCAATGGCAATTGCCCTCATAGTTTTGCCAAGATGCTCCTGAAACTCACTGAATCTAACCCGAAAAGCTGCCAGTATTTCGTGCTGTTCTAAACTCAATGAGCGCCAATTCGATATAGGAAAGATTTGCTGGCATCGCTGAACAGAATGGGCAAGGTATTCGCTCATCCGTTGCAAATGCGTGAGTTGCCTGATTATTAAGTGCAAATGCCCGGTCATAATTGTATACCTTGTGTTTTTGCTATCTGATAAATCGGCTTGTTTTTGCCATCCTCTTTTACAACAAGATCAACATGCAAATCCAAGCTTTCTTCGAGTTCGATTTTGCATCGCAGTGCCGGCAAGAGCGTACTAGCCTGATCTGTCTCCACATAAAGGTCAACATCCCCGCCACGTCGCGAATCATCTACGCGTGAACCAAACAACCATACATTTGCATTGGCTCCAAAGTTTAGCCGTGTTGCTTGGAGTATCTGTTGGTGTTGTGTTGGGGTTAGTCTCATTTATGCCAATTAAATTAATCGCTAAAACCCGGCGTGGCACACTGGGCCGTTGATCAGTCGATGTAGGTTGGGTATAAGCGCAGCGTTCCTCAACATTCCAATAACCGAAAAGATCGCCGGTAGCATTGTCCGGCATTGCCCCATGTTATGCGCATTGTGTTGTCGGGCAACGAAAAGACGTTGCCCGACCTACAAGTTTGTTAATTTAGCATTTCACAGAGGATAGGGTTCTAATTCTTTATATAAGACGGATAAAGACACCCGCTCATCGCTATCTAAATCGAAAAACGTTTGTCGGTGTGAGAATGATTGTTTTGAGACAAGATAATACAAGCCACTCTCCGTATAAAATTTGGAATAGTCTTGTTTATATGAAAAAATGCCTTCTTTATGAATATAAGGTCTTTTACATTTCATCCCCGGATCAAAATCTGTAATGGCGAGAAAACCACCCGGTCTCAATACTCGATCCGCTTCTGCCAAAGCTGTTAATAAGCTCTGACGATCAACAAGATACAAACAAAACCCAAAATACACCACATCAAACAAACCGGAATCGTAGGGAAGTTGGTTTGAAGTTCCGTAAACCAATCGAATATCCTTGCCTAGTAATCGCCGATTGCCTTCGTCCACAGCGAGTTGAGAAGGCTCAAGCCCCTCACCTGACGCGCCAAGCACATTACAAATAGCTTCTAATTTTTTCCCACTGCTACAGCCAATCTCCAACACTTTATTGAGTTCTTGTTTGAATGGTTCCAGCGTAGTGCAAAGTCCCTCAATCTCAAGCGGAAGTTCGCCCTTGGTCACCCCTGACTTTTCAAAAGACAGCTTATTCCTAGAATACCAACAATCCGCCTCACTCTCGCTAAACATAAGATTCTGATTTTTATTAGCTGCTGTGATTTTCATAAATTACCATTTTTTTAGTTAAGCCGCTTAAACCCCTCATGGCACACTGGGCCTTTGAGCAGGGCCATCACGTCCCGCCCTTCCTCGCATTCTTTAATCAAGCCAAATACCGGGTCTAATGTATTAAAGTAACCGTCAATGATTTCAGGCGTATGTTCGATACACACATAAACACTATTGCCAGCCAAATAACCCTTGGCGAGCATTTCTTGGGTGATGAGAGTTTTGTAAGTCAATGCATTTGGGCTTTGGATGGTAAAACCCGTCAGTGCCGGCAAACCCCAATGGTCAATCTTCAAGCCATGTTGGTCGGCTAGTTGCTGCCAACGCTGGCGGATTGCCAAGCCGGTTTGGGTGATGGTATTCCATGATTGCAGCCGTTCCATGACTTCCAAGGTTTTCAATGCCGCCGTCGGGCCAATGCGCTCCGTCCAGAAGGTGCTGCTAATAAAGGTGGATTGCGCGGCTTCCATGATTTCACGCCGACCGATGGTGGCGGTGATGGCATAACCGTTGCCCAAGGCTTTGCCGAACATCGCCATGTCGGGTTCGACTCCGTATTTTTTATGCAGCCCGCCGAAGGTTTCACGAAAGCCAGACGTGCATTCGTCAAAGATCAAGACAATCCCGCGCTCGGTCGCCAACTGCCGGACTTTGTGCAAAAAGTTGTCCTCCGGGCCTTGGTTGCGCACCACCTCCATTTTGATCACGCCGATGTCATGGGTATTGACCAGTGCCTCAAGTTCCGCGTAGCGGTTGTAGTTAAAGGGCAACACGGTTCCACGCAAATTACGCGGCACTCCGTTAGGTTCCAAACCCGGCAACAAATGACCATCCAAGCTTTTATCATCGCCCAAGTTGGCAGACAGATACCAATCGTGCCAGCCATGATAGCCACAAATGGCCACTTTATCCTTGCCCGTGGCAGCGCGTGCAATGCGGATGGCAATGGCGTTGGCTTCCCCCCCCGCACGCGCAAACCTTGCCATGTCCGCCCATGGATGCAGTTCGATCAACTTTTCCGCGAGGTAGACTTCTTCGGGACAGTTGAGGGTGGACATGTTGCCGGCTACTACGGTTTGCTGGACGGAGGCATCTACTTCCGGGTGACCATATCCGAGTATGTTCGTGCCTATGCCCATGATGGACATGTCAATATATTCGTTTCCGTCCAAATCCCAGACTTTGCAACCCTTAGCCTTGCTGAAATAGGCAGGCCATTGCTCGGGCAGGAACATTTCGGCCCGCTTTGACAACAACATATTGCCGCCGGGTATGACCCGTTTGGCGCGTTTCCAGAGTTTTTGTCCCGTACCCATGGTGGCTCCTTCGTTGCGAAGCAATTGTTGATTGGCAGCAAACAATTCTGGTTGGCTGCGTTGCAACTCCAACACTTGCTGCCAAGTGAAATGAATGTCAGCCGCGAAATGGACGAAGATATTGGAGATGACTGCAAAGTCGGTGGGTTCATCGACCGTCCAACGCAGGGCGGAAAGGTCTTCTTCATTCTGCATCGTGGCTTGACGAAATTGACCGGCTGTACGCAGATAAGGCGTGACATGCTCACGGTCATAAGCCTTGTCTGTTTCTGTTGCGGCGCGTTCAAGCGCGGCCAACGTAAACACCTCGATATCCAAACCATCAGGATAACTAGGCGGTGAGGTATTGCTTAGATAATCAACGCCCGCAGCCTTAAATTGGCGAATCGCTTCATCGACCAATGCAGGGTCAACCAATGGGCAATCCCCGGTGATGCGAATGACGACATCGGCCTTTGCAACTTTTGCTGCTTGTAGATAACGATCCAATACGTCGTTTTCACTGCCTTGTATGCACTCGAAGCCCAGTCTTCGGGCTTGATCAACCAATGGCTGATTACGCCCATCGACGGAAGTGGCAACAATAATTTGATTAACCTCTGTTGCCAGCGATAGGCGCGATAGCAGCAGTTCGATCATCGGAACCCCGCCAATCAATTTCATGACTTTGTTGGGTAGACGGGTGGAACCCATGCGGGCTTGGACGATGGCAACGGTTTTCATGGCAATTAATTGACCCATTGAACAGGATTGAGGATGTTTACATCATCGATTCCAAACTCAGCATAATTCATTTCAATTTTTCCGGGAAAGTCCGAAAAAATATCTTCAAATTGATTTAACGAATCGATGCCAATGATGATCTTGTCAATTTCAGCAATCCCCAACAGGTAGTGAAGTGCCGCATGGGCAGGACGGAATCCAGACGATTTACAGGCTAATTGGAAAGACTTCAATATCCCTTGGGCAGACTGAAAGCGGGAAGGCAGCGTCTCCGCGTCTACCAACATGAGACCTTGTAGAAATGCAGACCGGGCATGAACCTTGATGCCCGCCTTTACAATCCTTGCAAGTGAACCACTTTCAAGAAGCCTCCGGTCAAACAGGTTTATGGGCAATTGCACAAAGTCGAGCGGAAATTGTTCGTGTATTTGTTCAACAATCTCACCGGAATAAGCCGAGACACCAATATGCTTGACCAAGCCATCTTCCTTAAGTCGCAGCATTGCTTGATACAAACGCTCCCCGCCATCGACTAGTAGATTGGGGGCATGATGCACCAGCAAACCGCCAATGGCTGGTTGCCCCATCAAGTTCAGCGAGTTTTGAAAGGCATCATGCAACAATTGGGCATCCTCCCTGCGGATGGTTTCGCCTGGAAAAGCAGGCGTTTTGGTGATAATGGAAAATGCTCGTAGTGCTTCCGGGCAATGGCCTAGCACAGCTTCTGATTCACCATATAAATGAGCGGTATCGATCACTGACATACCCCTACTTGCTGCCCTTTCAAGTATGTTGCAAACAACTTGTTTTGAAGGTACGCCATCACGATTGAAACGACCATAGTGCATGCCAAATTGGGCTGTTCCCAAACCGAAACGTGACATCAGATAGTCACTCTTATTAGTTCCTTGTATAGCGTCCGTTAATTGAACATCCGAATTTTCTTTACTGTCATGATGAGCCAAGTTAAGTTCAATAGCACGATTCATCAAGGCTTTCAGTGAAAAATCTGGCAAATTGCCATCCAGCAAGGCGGATATTTGTGCGTAGTCTTTTGGGTAATCGAGCGTGAAACGGTATGCACTCAGATTATTCCAGCATGCAATGTTGCGTTGCGTAATATCGGAATAGTCGTTGCGGATCATGTAAGGTGTCACATGTTCCCTATCCTGTTTTGAGGTGGCTTGACGATTCGCCTCATTTAATAGAGTACGTGAGAATACTTCAGTATCCATGCCACGTGGAAATGTACGTTCTAGCGTGTTGCTGACATACAATCGAGATTCTGGATTTTCCAGGTAGCAAGCAATCACCTGATCTATCACTGCCGGGTCAATCAAAGGGCAATCCGCCGTCAAGCGCACAATCACATCCGCTTGAAATTGATCCGCCGCACCTTTATAGCGGGCAAGCACATCATCTTCATCACCTCGGAACACCGATAAATGATAAGAATCACAGAATGCAACGATGACATCGTCTCGTGGATTAATTGATGTTGCAATCACCAATTCATCAGCATTTCGAACCTTGCGCAATCTGTCGATCATATGCGCCAACATCGGCTTGCCGACTGCTGGCATGAGAACTTTGCCGGGCAAGCGAACAGAATTCATCCGTGCCTGTAATATCAACACGACTTTCATTGAAGATGTTTTGCTAATGCTGAAATTACTGTAACTTGAGCGTTTTGAGTCAATTTCGGATATAACGGCAAACTAATGGCTTCTGCATAATACTGTTCTGCATCAGGGCAATAACCTTGTTGAAAGCCCATCGCCTGATAATAGGGTTGCTGATAAATAGGTATATAATGCAAATTGACCCCTATGCCTTGTTCCCGCAATGCTTCAAACACTTGACGGTGAGTCGCGTTGATTTTATTCAAATGGAGACGGATCACATAAAGGTGCAAACCAGAATAGCCATCGGGATGCTGCCAAGGCGTGGTCACTGGCAAATCGGCCAGCAATTCATCATACCGCTGTGCCAATGCGTGGCGGCGGGTGACGTACTCATCCAAGCGTTCCATCTGGCTGATGCCTAGCGCGGCCTGTATGTCCGTCATTCGGTAGTTGAAACCTAGATCTATTTGCTGATAATACCAAGGCCCGTCCGGTGCATGGGTCATCTGTGCCGGGTCGCGGGTGATGCCATGGCTGCGCAACATGGC
>CAIWDB010000614.1 GCA_903911305.1 uncultured Methylococcaceae bacterium
GCCTGTGAGCCTATCGCCCACAAGGCCAGCAGGGCAAACAACAAGCCATTCAATTTGTTAGCGTACATGGTCGCCTCCTGCCGGTACGCGGTCTTCTGGGGCTATTTGCCCTTCCGGTATGGGTTGCGGGTCTAGGTAACCAATACTCAGCCGGTCTTCAATGAGGTATTTCTTTGCCACCTGTTGAACCTGTTGCGGGGTCACCGCATTGATCTTGTCCACGAATTCATCCACCTTTTGCCAGCCTAAGCCCACGGTTTCCGCCATGCCTAGTTGCATGGCTTGATTAAAAATAGAATCCCGCTCAAATACTTTATTCGCCAATACTTGGGCCTTCACCCGATCCAATTCCTCAGCGGTCACCAGTTCGTCGCGCAACAAGCGGACTTCTTCCAGCAGGGCTTTTTCCAATTCGACTGGGGTTTTGGCTTGTACTGGGGTGCCTTCAATCATGAACAGCGAAGGCATTCGAGAATAAAGATCATACCCAGCCCCCACTGACGCGGCAATTTGCTGACCACGCACGAGTCGGCTTTCCAAGCGGGCACTGTTGCCGCCATCCAAAACGCCGGCTGCCACTTCCAAGGCATAGGGTTCCCATTCTTCGGTTGCACCATTTAGCACGGGGGCTTTGTAACCCAATGTAACATAGGGAAGTTTGGCGGGAGCCTTTACGGTGATATGTCGGATACCCACTTGCTCGATTTCAGCTTGTGGTTTGATGACTGGCAATTGACTGGGCTTGAGCGGCCCAAAATGCTTTTGCGCCAACTTAAGCACATCATTGGGATTCACATCGCCCACCACTACCACGGTGGCATTATTCGGTGCATACCAGCGTTGATACCAGTCGGACAAATCGCCTACCGTTAATTTGGACACATCATCGGGCCAGCCGATGACAGGGTTGCGATAAGGGCTGTTGGAAAACGCCACGGCATTGAACTGCTCGCTCAATTTGGCGCGGGGTTGGTCGTCAGTCCGCAAACGACGCTCTTCCAACACCACTTGTTGCTCTTTGGCGAACTCTTCCGGCAACAGTTTAAGGTTCCTCATGCGGTCAGCTTCCAGTTCAAAACTGACCGGCAAACGTGATTTTTCCAGCGTCTGGAAATAGGCGGTGTAATCATCGCCCGTAAAAGCGTTTTCACTACCCCCATTTGCTGAGATAATGCGGGAGAATTCACCCGGTAAATGCTTTTTCGTGCCTTTGAACATCATATGCTCTAGCATGTGTGAAATGCCGGTGATACCGCCGTGTTCGTAACTCGCCCCGACCTTGTACCATACTTGGGTGACGGCGACTGGTGCGCGATGGTCTTCTTGCACGAGCAATTTCAGCCCGTTGCCCAGTTTATACTCGGACACCTTGGGGCTTGCCGCGTACAATGACAACGGTGCGACCAACAAAAGGCAACCGATGATGCGTGATAACGCCATGATTTTGTTTCTCCTTGGATTTTGATTTAAAGCCGCAGAGGATCGAATGATCCATTGCAAACTATTGTAAACGAAACGCAAGCCTAAACGATGACTACCCAAAACACTAACTTACCCAACCAGTCCATAAACTGGCGAGCCTATTGGAGTTTATGCAAGCCTAGAGTGTTACGGGAGATTGTATATGCGACGATTGTCGGGATTTTTCTTTCCGTGCCGGGAACCCCGCCCTGGGGCTTGGCCTTTTGGGCAATATTGGGGATTACCTTGGCGGCGGCTTCGGCAGCGGCAGCCAATCAAATCATCGAATACAAGATCGACGCAGAAATGGGCCGGACCAGCGGTCGGCCTTTACCGTTGGGGGAAATCACCCCGCGCCAAGCGATTATTTTTTCCGTAACGCTCGGTATTTTGTCCATGCTGGTGATGATTAAGTTCACCAACCTCTTGGCCACGGTGCTGACTTTTTTCACTTTAATTGGCTATGCCATTGTTTACACTGTTTATTTGAAACCCGCTACGCCGCAAAACATCGTCATTGGCGGGGTGACGGGGGCCGCGCCGCCAGTGCTAGGCTGGTGTGCCATTACCGGCAGCATAGACCCTCATGCATGGCTATTGTCACTCATCATATTCGTGTGGACCCCGCCGCACTTTTGGGCTTTGGCGATTGCCAGATTGGACGATTATCGCATCGTCGCCGAGAAAATCCCGGTATTGCCGGTGACGGACGGAATCCCCATCACTCAATTGCATATTTTCTTATATACCATTTTGCTGTTTGTGGTGGGATTGTTGCCTTATGTCACCCACATGAGCGGTTTGATTTATCTAGTAGGGGCGGTAGGCTTTGGCGGTTTGTTCATGTATCAAGCTTGGTTATTGAAGCAAGATGCCAGCCCACGAGTGGCTTGGAAAACCTTCGCCATTTCCTTAGTTTATTTGATTGGGATTTTTGCAGCGTTATTATTGGATCATTACATTAAAATTTGACCCAGGTTTGTAGTACCGCCTTCAGGTGGAAGGACCGCAGAAGACCGGCTAAAGCCGGGACTACGAACAATTTTTCACTTATAAAACACCTTGAATTACCAAAATAAAGAATTGCCGGTATGAAAACTTCACGCATAATCTATCCTACCCAGCGGTTTTACAATGGGTTTGTATACTGCATGGCGGCATTATTGGCTGTTTTTATTCTTGGCAGTTGTGCAACCAAACCCACTCCAAAAATAACCAGCGAATCGAGCGATGCCAGCGAAATTTTGGATTATGCCTTAAGTCTAAAAGGGACACC
>CAIWDB010000615.1 GCA_903911305.1 uncultured Methylococcaceae bacterium
TGGCCCGTCGGTATTGACGAAATACTGCCCGTCGCGCTGGAAAAACCGCGTAGTGATGCCGTTGTAAACAAAGCTGGCATTATTGAAATCGCCTAACACAGTTTTTGCATTGGCTTCTTGCATGGCTTTGGCATGATGCGAGGATTGCCAAGCCTGATATTCCGGTTGGTGGCATTCACCGCAAGCCGCCGCGCCGACATAGTGGGCTGTTGAGTGGGCGGCGGTGTGCTCGGGTGGTTTGGCTTGGAACCATTGCCAACCGACGAATGCAGTAATAATGAAAAACAAGACCAATGCCGTGACAATCCATTGGCGCTTGGATTTAGCGTCCGGCCCAGAAGCCGAGACAGGTTTTTCAGGATTATTGTTGCCGGTTGTTTGGGTCATGGTGTTTGAATCAATTAAAAAAATGTAGGCCGGAATAAGGTCGTGCGACGACCGTTTCCGGCATTCAGTCCGTTTGCCGGAAACGCCCGCAAGCGGGCTTATTCCGGCCTACAACTTTGGGGCGAAAACAGCAAAGGGAAAAGCACAAAGCTTAATCGTCTTGGGCAAGACGGAAGCCGATGTAGATGTTCCGAAAGATAATGGGGAGCCCGGAACGGTAGGCCGATTGGAGGCTGTCCGGTTTGTTGATCCAAGAACCCCCACGGATCACCCGCCGGTCACATGCTGCTCCCCCATTCCTTACACTACCTTCGCTGGGTGCGCCTTGATAGTCATCATGCCCACAATCCAACACCCATTCATCAACATTGCCTGCCGTGTCATGCAAGCCAAACGGATTGGCGGGAAACGAACCCACCGGGGCAGTTTGCTTGCCATCCCATTGGCTTCCGCATCCCTTGCAATTAGCCCAGACTCTGCCATCTTGCCGAGGATCATCCCCCCACCAATAAGCCGTTTGGGTATTGCCCCGTGCCGCATATTCCCATTCGGCTTCGCTAGGTAAACGATAGTTTTTGCCAGTCTTCTCCTTCAACCAAGCCGCGTAACAAACCGCATCCTTCCAAGTCACATTGATGGCGGGTCGCTTGCCCCTGCCCCAGGCTTCATCGCTAGGTCGATCAACTATATGTCGTTTGCTTTGCGGAATATCGGGATTATTGGGACAGTCACCGTGTTGTTGATTAAGCAGCAACACGAAAACATCATACTCATCAAAGGTTACTTCGTATTTGCCGATCATAAAAGGTTTGGCAAAGCGCACTTCATGCACGGGCTGTGATGCTTTGTTATCCGTTGAACCCATCTTGAAGCTGAGTAGACTAGGCCCGATTTCGTCTAACATGTTTTGTGGCGGGACTTGCACCATTTCTGGCTGTAAAAAATAATAAATGCCGATTTGGGCCAGCAGATAATCACGTCCGACTGCGAAGGTGTAGTTTTGGATGTTGATCCAAACTAAAAAAGCCATAATCATCAAGACAACAGAAGCTGGGACCGCCCACACAAGTCGTTGACGCTGAGCGCGGCGGTGACTCGCTAAAATAAATGCCTTTTCGCCGGCGGGTTCGTTATCGAATTCGTCCGGCTGCTGCTTCAGCCATGCCAGCCCGGCTTTCAAGTCGCTGGCTTCCAAATAAATATCCGCTGGTTTTGCCGTTGATGGCTTGGCGTGATCGTCAGTCCAATCTTTCCACGCTTCATAACGTGGATTGATGGATTGCCTCCAAAACAGCAACTCCCGCTTGTGTTGCAAGACTTCTTGCAGCTTGGGCCATTCTCGTATCAAGGCTTCATGGGCGACTTCAATGATACGGGCTGGATGGTTTTCGGGTGTCGAATCGGTTTGATTAACGGCAAACGGCGCACTGGTCACCAATAAATGGGCATCGACGAAGGGTTTTAACCGCTGATAATCCGCCTCGCCTATCGAGTAACGGGCGCGGGTGTCGGTGTCTGGCGAGGCGGGGTCGGAAATATGCACCAAGCGGGTCAGCAATGCCAAGATTTGCTTTTGTTGCTTGTCGTCGCCTGATTCCTGCAATAGCTCATCGGCCCGTTTCGATAATGCACCGTCTATGCTGCCAATGCCTAGGGTATAATCGCTATCGGTAATCTCCGTTTCCTGCTGTTTGACCCGCCAGAGTTCTTTCAGCACATGTTCCAACAAGGGTAAGCTGCCGGGTTGCTTGCGGACTTCCTTGATTAAGGTGCCCACCAAGCTCTCGGCAATCTTCACGCCGCATAATTCAGCGGGTTTGACGATGGCGGCTGCCAATTCCTCGTCGGTCATCGGGCCAACCAATTCCATGTTTTGCGAAATGGCAGCATCCAAACCGGGGATGGCGGCACATTTGCCAATGAAATCAGCGCGTAAAGTGATGACGACGATTACCCGGCATCGTGGAGCGCGAGCGGCATATAACAGCAATTCAACGAAGCGTTGCCGCAGCGTCGCGTCTTGGCATTCGGTCAGGATTTCCTCGAATTGGTCGATCAAAATCAGCAAATGACTGGGTTTGTTCGCCAATACGGTTTCTGCTTGCAGATGCAACAGATTTTGTTGCGCCGGGTCGGTCGCAATGGGGCGGATAAAATCGTCGTTTAAGGCTTTGGGATTGTTGGGCGCAAAACCCAAGGCTTCACAACCCTGAGTCGCCAAAGCTTCAATGGGGTCATGGCCCAGATGGTCGATGACAATACACGACCAGCTTTCGCTGCCTTCAATCGCGCCCTGTTCCTTTAACGCATACAGCAAACCTGCCCGCGCCACCGAGGACTTGCCGCTGCCCGACGCGCCGACGATAGCCAAGAATCGCGGCTCGGTGGTGGAGCGAATCATCCGCCGCACATCGCTGACCAGCCATTCGGTCAATGCTTCGCGACCAAAGAAAAACGGCGCATCGGCACGATGGAAGGTTTTCAAGCCAAGATAAGGGCCACCGACGGGATTGAGCAGCTTGGGCCGGGTTTCGATGACGTGTCGATGAATGCCCGACAGCAAACGCTGGAATACGGCATCCTCATCCACGGATTCCCTAAACTCAATCCATGTGACGGTTTGCAGAAACAATGGCACGTCACCACGCTTGCCACGCTCCGTTTTGGGCAACAATACCGGAATGACGCGGAATTGCTTATCTTTGACCGCGCGATCTATCGCGACTTGCCTTTCCATCTCCTGCCACTGGCCTATGCCTTTGGGTCCGATGCAAACCAAACAGGTTTGGGAATCTTGCAAATTTTTTTCCAGTTCGGGTTGCCAAGCTGCACCGGGCAGCAGATGCCATTGGTCAAACCAGATGTCCAAGCCTGCGGCTTTTAGCTTGTCCGCCAATTTTTCAACGGCGGGTCGGTCTTCGCTGTTGTAACTGAGGAAAATCTGGTTCATCACAAAACCGGCAACACGCCTAAAAAATGATATTGGAGTGTCAAGGCTTGCCTTGACTGGCAAAGCAAGCTTTGCCACTCCTTGTTAGCATCACCACTGCCCGGTCAAGCCAATAAACGGCCCGTTCAAAGTCGCCTTGGCGGCAGCAGGGCCGTCCTTGTCAACTTGGTAGCGGATGGCTTTATAGCCGATTTCCACCGCCGCAGGGTGGTCGAAAAAAGTCGTGCGGTAGCCAACCATGCCCATCAAACCGCCAGTGAATTCCACCGACTGCGCACCGAATCCGCCAATGTTCACGTCCGCCAGCATAAACCAACTGGGGGTGAAATCGACCACGACCCGACTGCCGATGATAGGACTGGTGAAGGCTTTGCTGGTTGAAGGGCTGCGCTGAATGAAGCCGAAAGGCCCCATCAAATCGACA
>CAIWDB010000616.1 GCA_903911305.1 uncultured Methylococcaceae bacterium
CCGATCCGCAAGAGCGCGGTCGGCGCGGGAATAACTCAGAAACACCACCGGGCCGGTGCTTGGGGAATGTCGAGGGGGTTGTTGCAAAACCGTCACCATCATTGGCAAATCACTATCAGTCATTATCCCAAAAAGCTTTAGTCGGTGGATACTTTTTCGTACTCATGGCAGCACCTCATTTTGAGATTTTAGAAGCCAACTCAATAGGTTTGTAGTACCGCCTTCAGGCGGAAAATAACGCAGAAGACCGGCTAAAGCCGGGACTACGAACATTTTTTCTCTACAATTAAGCTTGGATTGCCATCAACAGCTTGGAGTCAGTGTGGTGGAAGTCTTGGAAAACCTGGCGCAAATCCTGACAAATTTAGTGGAACCGTCCAATCGAATCAGCCAAACCCTATGTTATTCCCTCTAGTTTACTACACCGAAAAATACCCCTGTAAATACTCCCGCCTGAAATCAAATATCCGTTTCAACCTTGACTGGATGAACAGCGCATGGACCAAACGCCCGAAGATACCCCAAGGCATGACATAATGGACTATATCCTCCATTTCAACCCCGCCTTCCACTTCGCGGAATCGGTGCAGATGATGCCAAAAGCGGTACGGGCCGAGGCGCTGCTCGTCCACGAACTGATGTAGGCGAATGACATGCTTGATCTCCGTCACCCACGTCATCGGAATGCCAGCCACGGCGGCAATTTGATAAGTGATGATTAAACCGGGGTAAATTTCCTCGGGGACTTCCGAGGTAATCTGGAAGTTGAGAAACGCCGGGGTGATTTGCTCCAAGTTGGCGGGCGTGGAGAAAAACGGCCAAGCTTGTTCCAAGGTGATGGGTAACACTTGCTTACGGGTTAGGGTGTATATTTTCATGTCCAATGTTTCCTAGCGAACTCAATCGTCGATTTGAGTTCAAACACTGCAAAGAGTTTCAACTAATGAGGTGAAAATGAACACAACCAGTCTTAGGGTTTTATTTGACGGGGGATGCCCCATGTGCAGCCGCGAAATTGCCCATTATCAAAAATTGCCCCCTTTAATTCCAATACAGTGGGTTGATATTACCCAAGAAAATGAAATACTAAATCAAGTGGGGATCAAACGCGAAGACGCCATGGCGGAATTCCATGTGTTGGATGATACTGGCAACATTCACAAAGGCGCGGACGGTTTTGTCGTGCTGTGGCAAGCCTTGCCTTATTTTCACTGGCTGGCAAGCCTTTGCCGAACGCTGCATCTATTGCCTTTAATGCGATGGGGTTATGCCCGGTTTGCCCGTTGGCACTATCAACGACGGTGTGAATCCGGTGTTTGTGGGTAACTTTAATATTTGTAATGAAATCGAAAAATTTCAGTATGAAAGATTTTTTTGCTTGTACTTAAAGAAAAACAGAAGCACAATCCTATTCAAAGAACGTTTTTTATATTATCGAAACTCAAGACTACTAGCTTGGCTTTCAATCTGAAATATTCGGCGAGCATAAACTCTAACATTTCGATAAACATTGGCTTGACAACCGAAGAGATGGCAAATGCACCGAGGTTCATTTTATTTTTGTTGCCCTTTGATTTTATTGGCCTTGTGTATTGGGCTTTTTGTCCCCCAAAGTGCCAAGGCCAATTGCGACCAGAGGGCTGCGCGGCTGATGTCGCTGCAAGGCGGGTTGGACGTGCAGGAATTTGGGCCGGAGGAATGGAAACCCGTATCCCCGGAACAGGACTTTTGCCCTGGCGATAGAATTCGCACCCGCACTCAGAGCCGCGCCACCCTTGAGTTGAATAACAAAACCGTCATTTCTTTAAACCAACAAACCACTATCGTGTTTTCCGGGCTTAAATCCAAAGCACCCTCGTGGTTGGATTTGATCAAGGGAATCATCTATGTGCGCAGCAGGACTTTCAGTTCTTTGGATGTCCGCACTCGTTATGTCAACGCAGCCATCCGAGGGACAGAATTCTTGGTTTCAGCCGACGAAGAACAAGGCCAAGTATCCGTGCTGGAAGGGACGGTAGAAGCATCTAACGCAAAGGGAAGCGTCAGCCTGACGAATGGCCAGGCAGCAGTAGCCAAAGCGGGCTCGGCACCCGTCCGCAAACTGTTGATCACTCCGATAAATGAAGTGCAATGGGCGCTTTACTACCCTCCTGTGATTGATTTGCAAAGCCTTCAGAAAAGAACATCCGACCCTGTCATGAAACAAGTGCTGTCCCATTATCTTGAAGGTGACAGTCTAGGTGCATTGACAATATTGGAATCGAACCCAGACAAGGATACTCTCCTTCATGCGAGTTTACTGATTAGCATAGGGCGAGTGGAAGACGCTAAACCTTTGTTAGACGGCATAAACAATTCCGATCCGCGAATAGGCGAGGTTCTTGCACTTCGATCTATCATTGCGTTGGCCCATAACGACAAAAAACAAGCCATGTCATTGGCGCAACAATCCACTCAACGACAACCGCAATCCCCTGTTGGTTGGACTGCCTTAGCCTACGCCAAACAAGCCGATTTCCAATTGGATGAAGCACTGCAAGCCGCCGGGCAAGCGGTCAAACTTGACCCCGAAAACGGTTTGGCCCGCGCCCGCGAGGCCGAATTGCTCGCTTCCCTTGGCCGACGTGGCGAAGCGAGGGAGGCAGCCGCCGAAGCCACGCGCATAAATCCTCGGCTATCCCGGGCTTGGGCGGTTCAAGGCTATGCCGAACTGAATGCGATGGATGCCAAGGCTGCATTGGAAAGTTTCCGCAAGGCAATTGACCTAGACAATTCAGACCCTCTACCCCGCTTTGGTCTTGGCCTTGCCAAAATTCGTTTGGGCGAATTAGAAGCTGGCACTACCGATTTTGAAATTGCCGCCAACCTTGACCCTGCCGATTCATTGACCCGGAGTTATTTGGGCAAAGCGTATTACGAACAGAAGAACAGCAAAGTCGCCGCGACGGAATATGCCAACGCCAAGGAACTTGACCCCAATGATCCTACACCTTGGTTTTACGAAGCGATCAAAAAACAAACTGAAAATCGCCCAGTTGAGGCCTTGCATGAAATGGAAAAGGCGATAGAACTAAATAATAACCGCGCTGTTTACCGATCCAAGCAGTTGCTGGATAGTGATCTTGCAGCCCGTAGCGCTAGTTTGGCGAGAATTTACCGGGATGTAGGGTTTGAGAAACGTGCGCTTGTGGAGGGTTGGACTTCGGTGGAAACCGACCCTACCGACTTCTCCGGGCATCGGTTGTTGGCTGATTCCTATTCTTCCTTGCCGCGCCATGAAATTGCCCGGACCAGCGAATTACTCGTCTCGCAACTCTTGCAACCCTTAAGCATACTTCCCGTCCAACCGCATCTTGCCGAGAATAATCTCGCTATTTTGAGGGAAGCCGGTCCACAGGCATCCTCTTTTAATGAATTCAATCCTCTCTTCACCCGCAACGGGTTTGCCCTGCAAGCCTCTGGATTGGCAGGAAGCTTAAACACCTATGGCGATGAAGTGACTCATTCTGGAATCCAAGGGCCGATTTCCTATAGCATTGGGCAAATGCGCTATCAGACGGATGGATTTCGGCCTAACAATAATTTAAAGCAGAACATTTACAATGCTTACTTTCAAGCCAGTATCACGCCTAGCCTAAATGTAATGTTTGAAGCACGGCACAGGGATATAGATTATGGAGACTTGTATTTTAACTATGACTTAAATAATTTTAATCCAAATTTCCGCAAGAGCCTCAACCTTGATAGCCTTCGCCTAGGGGGGCATTACGAATTTTCCAGCCGGTCGCATTTGATTGCTTCACTGACATTTCTTTCCTATAAGGAAAATACTTTCAGTCGTGATTTTGACCAAGACACCAACCAATCATACATTGAGGAGACGCAATACCTTTACCATGGGGATTTGACTGACTGGATCATAGGGCAAGGTTATTTCACTCAGAATGGCGACTTTACTCACTCGAGTCCTGACCTTAGTCAATTAAGTACCGACTTTATTAACCTAACAGATTATGTAAACTATACCGTACCAACCTTTTCGCGCCACGCCAACGGTTATATTTATTCCCACACGAGCTTTCCTGCCAATGTTTCGTGGACACTGGGCTTTAGCGTGGATAGCACGGAGGACAAAGAACTGCCCAACCTAACCCGTGTAAACCCTAAGTTTGGAATGCGCTGGCAAATCACCCCGGAAACTTTAGTGCGGATGGCGGCTTTTTCTGCGATGCGGCGTCCATTGGTCGCCAACCAAACGTTGGAACCCACTCAAATCGCCGGTTTCAACCAATTTTTTGACGATTTCGGCGGCGCAACTTCCACACGCTACGGTATTGGCTTGGATCAGAAATTCTCACGGAAGCTTTTTGCCGGCATCGAAGCTTCCTACAGGGAGATTTCAACACCTGCCACTGCTTTTTCCGATTCAGGGGATTTATATTTTTTTAGGCAACCATCAAGGGAAGGTTTCTACAGGGCGTATTTGAACTGGACCCCACTCACATCACTCGCCATCAGTTCGGAATATCAATTCGATGATTTTACGTCTCTGCCTGTTCAAACGCAGACACATTATTTTCCAACATCCATCAACTACTTCTACGACTCGGGTATTTTCATAGGCGGTCGTGCGACTTATGTCAACCAACGCTACGACCAATCGTTCTTTGATCGGAACCCCGAAACCAACCAAACCATAATAACCGGATCGGAGACGGCTAGGAGTCAATTTGTCCTGTTTGATGTGGGGATCGGTTATCGGTTTCCGAAGCGTTATGGCATAGTGCGCTTTGAGGCAAGGAATCTGCTGGACCAGAAGTTCAATTACTTTTCCGCAGACAACCGTGATGCAACACTTATTCAAGGCGGTGGAAGCCCCCTCTTCTTGCCTACTAGGACTTTCTATGCTTATATTACTCTATCTTTTTAACCGAACAAGCAACATTAGACCATTTCGGCTTTTGTCTTGTGTTTTATAAACCCAGAGGAGACCCTTCACATGTCAAATTCAGCAGATTCTTTTAAATTCAAAAAACAATTGCTTGGATCTTTAGTCACTGTCGTAGTTTTATCAGCCGTAGCCATCGGATACTCATTTTCCTCGGAACCTTCTGGAGTGTCTGCCAAATTGTACGCGAACGCGGTCCAATGCGGTCCAATTGTTTGCCCTCCTGGCAAAAAATGCCTCAATTCCGGCGGCAAAATGAAATGTGTCTGAAAAAGTTCTGAATTTACTGATTCCGTTCGTGGTAAGGCAAGCGCACTACGAACGGAATCAATTCCTTATCCGGCGGATTAAATTTTCAAACAGGGTCATTCCATTTCCACTACTAAATCAGGTGCGTCAGTCAATTTTCGACAGTTAAATGAGTTCAAGCGCGAACCGACTATTATTCATTCGAACTTAAGGACCGATAGAGAGAGCGCCTATGTCGCCAAGTCGGAAAACATTCAAAGATCATCAATGGGCGAGGCAATATCGAAGGGTCTACGGGAACCGCCCACTACCACATGAAAGCAGGCATAAGGTTGCCCTGCTTGCCCGTCTTCAACGAAAAGGGCTTTTAACCAAGTTTCAATTCCGTTATTTTCTGCCCCATCAGCAAGGTGGCAGCGTTCCAGTCTACATTCACCCTGGTTTGGCCTTAGCCATGCAAAAGCACTACGGTTGCGAATTTGCTTGCGACCTCGTCATAGAAATCTCCAACCAGCGATCATTTTATCTGACGACACGGGGATATTATGGTGCTGCGATCTCCGATGCTTTGTGTTTCTACCTCTGCTCCCCCTATTTTGCTGTCTTACCTGGATTTCATACCCACGAAAGGCTGGGAAATGCATTGGGATGTCTCAAACCATCCGTAGCCGATTTTTTTGCCATAGGATGCCAGCAAATCGGAATGGGTAGCCATTTGCTTAGGCTGGCGGTTAACCCTTCGCCGCCAAAAGAAGATAGCCGGAGACTGAGCAATTCAAGATGGTGGAGCCATCGTTGGAGACGCAATAACGATAACGGCGAGAGTGACTCCGGCTACCCTTACCTCCACCGGCCCGGACTAGAGGAGGATTTAAGAATGCGTTCCCGCTGCTTGAAGTCACTTAAGTCGAAGGTTTATTTCCCCAATGCGGAATCTGTTTACTACGCCTTGCGCTGGCCTGGCAGAGGGTTTGTGCGCCAACAAACCGGCAGATGTTGGCAACCTGCTTGGTAGATTCAAACTCCCGTTCACAACGCCCTAGTCTTCCATATCCTGAAATGCCCCTTCCCATTTGGCGATGACTACGGTCGCCACGGCGTTGCCAATCAGGTTGGTGATGGCACGGGCCTCAGACATAAACCGGTCCACACCCAGCAACAAGGCCAATCCCGCCACGGGCAAAACGTCCATTGAAGATAATGTTGCCGCCAAAGTAATGAATCCACCGCCCGTCACCGCCGCAGCTCCCTTGGATGTCAACAACAGCACGACCAATAAAGTCATTTGTTGGGTGAGGCTCAAATCAATATTGGTGGCTTGGGCAATGAACACCGCCGCCATCGTCAAATAGATTGATGTGCCGTCCAAGTTGAACGAATATCCGGTAGGAATCACCAAACCGACCACAGGCTTGGCGCAGCCAAAGCTTTCCAACTTGACCAACATGCCGGGCAACGCCGCTTCCGAGGACGAGGTGGACAGCACCACCCAAAGTTCGTCTTTGATGTGCTTGATTAGCTTCCACAGGCTAAATCCGCTGAAACGGGCAATCAATCCCAACACCACGATGATAAACACTGCACAGGTGATATAAACCCCGGCCATCAATTTACCCAAAGACAACAATGCCCCCGCACCATATTTGCCGATCGTGAAACCCATGGCACCGAATGCGCCTAATGGGGCCAGGCGCATGATCATGTCAATCATTCCAAACAAGACGGCTGACAACCGCTCTAGTAGTTCATATACCGCCCTACCCTGCTCGCCTTGAGCGCCTAACGCCCAACCGAACAATACCGAGAACAGCAAAACTTGCAATATTTCGCCCTTGGCAAAAGCATCCACTGCACTGTTCGGAATGATATTGAGGATAAAATCCACAGTGCCCATGGCTTTCGCACCAACGGTATAACTGGATACAGCCCCTTCATCCAAGGTCTTCGGATCAACGTTCATGCCCGCTCCTGGTTGCCAAACATTGACAACAATCAGCCCGATTAACAGTGCGAAAGACGAGACGACCTCAAAATACAGCAAGGCTTTCAAACCCACCCTTCCCACCTTGCGCATGTCGCCGGTGTGAGCTATTCCCAAAGTTACTGTAAGAAAAATAATTGGGGCAATAAGCATTTTGACTAACTTGATGAAACCATCGCCCAATGGCTTTAGTTTCGCGCCAAATTCAGGCCATAGTAGACCCACAGCAACTCCGCAAATTACGCCAATAATGACCTGAAAGTAAAGCGTGTTAAAAAAAGGAACTGAATCCTTAGACGGTTGATTCATAGCTATCAATTGAAAATAAATGGGTTAGCCAATGCGTTCATTGGAGGCAAGCGCCCCAGGAGGCGACTTGCTAACCTTGATTGCGACCATATCAGGGGTCGCCAGTGGGTTGTCCGCATTGGCACGTGCAGTCCTCGCATAAAACTGGGTTGGACCATCTTCAGGATATTCTTGCGACAAGGACTCAAAGGCATCGGCAGCAGCATCCCAGTCACCCATTTGAAATAATGTCAATGCTTCTGAAAAGTGTAGAATCATCTCGCGTAACCATTCCTCGGACTCACCCAGCGGCGATATCAGTTCATGCACATAAACGGGATGGGCTTTGCCTGCCAGCATAAAGCTTCCCATTGGCCGTGTCAGGAAACCTTGCAATCCGTCAATTAGCGGCATGGAAACAAGGATACGGGTTCCCAATAGTTTGTTTAAACCTTCCAAGCGAGCGGAAGTGTTGACCGTATCGCCAACTGCCCGATAGGCTCCATTTTCCTTTCCACCGACGAAACCCACTCGCATTTCACCGCAGTGCAAGCCCATGCGGATAGGAAGGCTGACGTTTCGTTGGCTTTGGAATATGTCAACGGCACGCAATATGTCCAAAGCGGCACACATCGCACCATGGCGTATGTCAATTTTTGAAACGGGAACCGTCCAAATTGCCATCATGGCATCACCTATCACATCGGAAACCCATCCTCCATTTTGCCTGACAGCGGGAAACAAGGCACTATAATAATCATTCATTAGCTCACCGAGTTCCATTGGCTTCATAGTTTCCGCCAACGACGTGTATTGCCCAGCATCAGTGGCAAGGCAAACACCGAAAGACACCTTGCTTTCCCAGTGATCCTCATCTGAACCAAGGGTGCGATTGGTTGCTTCATCGGGTATGAATCGACTGATTACAGAATGTATTTTGCGGTTTTCGCGCGATCTCATCACATAGTTGTCAACAAGGCAACCAAACATCGCCAACGGGAAAATCCAAAAAATCGGCAAAATTAATGGAAGCCAAAGTGAAAAATCAATGAATAACCAGCGAGCGGTGAATAAGTAGGCGATTGAAAGTAGCATGATCGAGGCTAAACCAAGCTTCAATTTCTTCATGGAAAACCAGCCAAGCAAACTACCCCAGAAAAGCAACCAAGCAAATTGACCCCATCGCCCCAACACTGGGTGAATTTGGTCATGATTTAGTAAATTGCCTATGGAAGTTGCCACAAGCTCCAGTGAACTCACCGATGAAAAGGGAGAAAAGAAAATATTGCCTGATTTGTCTGACTGGAAATCTTCGTCAAACCCAACCAAGACTAACTTTCCATGTAAATCTGGCTTTTCATCCCCTTCTTTTGACAACAACAGCCTATGGTAGGGGATGCGTGAAATCGTTCCTGCCTCGCCGTAATGATTAAAGAACTGAGTATTTTCACCGTATAAGGTTTCGATCAAAGACATCATCGAATCGTGTAGCGTAGGCGACAAGTGCATTTCGTGCAAACGCTGTATGGTCAGATTAAGAAGCTGCGATTGAGCATAGAATTTCTTATCTAAGGCTGCAAAGTAAGGGGCATGTTCAGATAACGGACGAATAGGCAAGCCTATTGACATTTCAGCTTCATGTCCATTTCCAACCAGCAAGCCCTCCAACTCCTTTCCGTATTGCTTAAGAACGAAAAGGCGCAACATGACCAATGGCAGCGTTGGTTGGTCGGCATTTTCTCCGAAACGGATCAAGAAACGGTCAGTCTCCTCACCTTGCGCCAGTAAAAACGGAACCGTCGCCAAGGCTGATTTCCCCAGTATTTCGGGAGGTTCTTCCAGCGACTCAATATAGGCATCCCCTTGCAAATGTTTTAACCTCAGATAATTGGCCAGCACAACCACTCTCGCATCCTTCATCGCATCGGCCATTTCAGCATCATCCAAAGGCTGGGGTGTGCCGAAGAAGATATTGAAACCGATAAGTTCAGCACCCAGTTCCTTTAACCGCCTGATTAATTGTGCATGAAGTCTTCGAGGCCATTCCTTGGGGTCTTCTGCCACTGAAAGTAGGTTTGCTGACTCACGGTCAATGTTGACAATAACGACTTCCGAAGGCGGATTCAATTTACCCCGCATGGCAAACAACAGTCCCAAACCTAGCTTTTCTTCCAACAGTGAAAAATAAGGTAAAAGGCTCAGCAAAGCCATGCTCAACCCTAAGGTTAAGCCAAACATACATCGCCTAGTCTGCCAACCTATCAAGAACCCTCTCATATGTTTGATCGCGTTATATTGTTCGTTTCTGCTGACTTTTAAATGAAGATGAATAAAACGAAAATTAAGTTGGATTGTTGTATTTATACGCTGAGAAACGGTTCATTTTTCTTCGCAAAATGGTGAATAGTTCACAGAATTTAATTTTACTCGCTGTTAATGTGTCTGTGCGAATTGCAATAGCATACAGCAGTCGCAATCTCGTTTTCTGCCCTTCATACGCTAAATTGATTCATTAAGGGGAAAATATGAACGCTAATTTATCAAAAAAAATTGAATTCAAGACCGTATCCATTCACCCAAGATTTGAAAAAGTCCATGCACTGCTTGCAGATATCCATCTTTATCTGTTTGGGCCAGACGGCACATTGATAGACGAACAAACTGTCAAAAAAGGGAAGGCAACCCTATCGGCCACTGAAGAAGAATTTCGCAAAGGGAGAATTGTAGTCTCACCCAATCTTGAAGACTTGATCTTCGAACCAATCACACTGGAAGCGGCACGCTGCCATCTCGTATACGAATCATCGTTGAATTTCAACGACACCTTGACAAACTACGAACTCCCCCCCGTTCCTGAAACCGTCTGGCGTTGGTGGCTGGTTCATACGCTGTGGAAAAACATTGGCGGCAACAACTCCCAAAAACGACGGATAATACCTTGGTAGAAACTAGCAACCTCTTCATTTGCCTATCATGTTTGCAGTAATACCGCCTTGTAGTTTCGCTTTAAAAAATTATCTGCGCCCTTTGTCTTGCAAAACCAAGCGTGATGCTATAGTTTAATTACTAAATTTACAAGGCTGGGGGTGCTCGGGCGTTGCGCCGGGCTGAGAGACACCCTTCGAACCTGATTCCGGTTAATCCCGGCGTAGGAAAGCCGTTTCGAATCTTACTCTGTTATCGAAGCCGAAGCACTGTCTCAAAGCGCCCCCTTTTTCCAAATTTGATTTTCCAGGAGAAAGCGATGAGCGCTGTTCCAAAACAAGTCCACGAGGCGGTCACCGCCAAGAAAGCTTCCATTCAACCCTTTGCGGGTTCGGAAAAAATCTACGTCCAAGGCTCCAGCCCAGACATCCAAGTGCCGTTGCGCAAGGTGTCCCAATCGGACACGCCCGCCAGCTTTGGCGCGGAAAAAAATCCGCCCATTTATGTCTACGACACCTCCGGCCCATACACTGACCCGGCAGTTTCCATTGATTTGCGGCTTGGCCTTCCCGCCCTGCGCGAAGCGTGGATTGAGGCGCGTGGCGACACCGAGCGCCTAATCGGCCCAAGTTCGTCTTATGGGCACGAACGCCAGCATGATCCCAAGTTAATTGACATGCGGTTTGAACATATCCGCCATCCTCGTCGCGCCAAGGCCGGGGCGAATGTTTCACAAATGCATTATGCCAAAAAAGGCATCATCACCCCGGAAATGGAGTTTATCGCCATCCGTGAGAACCAGAAGCTGGATGAACTTAGCGAGATGTATAAATTCCAGCATCCCGGCGAATCGTTCGGCGCAGCCACGCCAAAAATCATCACCCCGGAATTTGTCCGCGACGAAGTGGCACGGGGCAGGGCCATCATCCCCAATAATATTAATCACCCCGAATCCGAGCCGATGATTATCGGGCGGAATTTCTTGGTGAAGATCAACTGCAACCTCGGCAACTCGGCAGTCACGTCTTCGATTGAAGAGGAAGTCGAAAAAATGTTGTGGTCGATCCGCTGGGGTGGCGACACGGTGATGGATTTGTCCACCGGCAAGAACATTCATGAAACCCGCGAATGGATCATCCGCAATTCGCCGGTTCCTATTGGCACTGTGCCAATTTACCAAGCCTTGGAAAAGGTCAACGGCAAGGCCGAAGAACTGACTTGGGAAATTTTCCGCGACACGCTGATCGAACAAGCCGAACAAGGCGTGGATTATTTCACCATCCATGCAGGCGTGCGTTTGGCCCATATTCCGTTGAGTGCCAAGCGCGTCACCGGCATTGTCTCACGCGGCGGTTCGATCATGGCGAAATGGTGCTTGGCCCATCACAAGGAAAGCTTCCTTTACACCCATTTCGAGGAAACTTGCGAAATCATGAAAGCCTATGACGTGGCTTTCTCGCTTGGCGACGGCTTGCGTCCCGGTTCGATTGCCGATGCCAACGACGAGGCCCAGTTTGCCGAACTGCGCACCTTGGGCGAACTCACCAAAATCGCTTGGAAACATGACGTGCAAACGATGATCGAAGGACCCGGACATGTGCCGATTCACATGATCAAGGCCAACATGGACGAGCAGTTGAAGCATTGCGATGAAGCGCCGTTCTACACCTTGGGACCGCTGACGACCGACATTGCCCCCGGCTACGATCACATCACCTCCGCCATCGGCGCGGCGATGATCGGCTGGTATGGCACGGCAATGCTTTGCTACGTCACGCCTAAAGAACATTTAGGGTTGCCAAACAAGCAAGACGTGCGCGACGGCATCATTGCCTACAAAATCGCCGCCCATGCCGCCGATTTGGCCAAAGGCCACCCCGGTGCGCAATCGCGTGACAATGCGCTGTCCAAAGCCCGCTTCGAGTTCCGTTGGCAGGATCAATTCAACCTGTCACTTGACCCGGAAAAGGCACTGGAATTCCACGACGAAACCTTGCCGCAGGAAGGCGCGAAGCAAGCGCATTTCTGTTCGATGTGCGGCCCGCATTTCTGTTCGATGCGCATCACCCAAGATGTCCGCGACTATGCCAAAGCCCATCACCTCAGTGCCGAAGAGGCGCTGGAAAAAGGCATGGAGGAAATGGCCGAAGAATTTGTGAAAACCGGGTCAGAGGTTTATCACAAGCTTTAAAATGTCGTTTTGAATGCAACGAAGTCGATCAAGAGAATTTGACTGAACTTCAGCGCATTAGTTGCCCCACATTAAGGCGTAGCCTATGGACAGGTTCCGCCTTAATTGCTGTCTATCAGACTAACTTATTCTGCCGTTAACCTCTCTGCTTCCATCCTCAAGCTTTCGATTTCCCGTTGGCTGCGGTATGCTAGACACTTTATTTACCGACTAGCGTACTCGCCATCAATGGAAGACATTTACCAGCCACAACAAATTGAAAAAGAGGCCCAACAAGCTTGGTCTGATGGGCAAGTGTTCAAGGCGGTGGAAAATTCCACCCGCGAAAAATTTTATTGCCTGTCCATGTTCCCGTACCCAAGTGGCCGTTTGCACATGGGGCATGTGCGAAATTACACCATCGGTGATGTCATCAGCCGATTCCAGCGCATGAAGGGTAAGAATGTGTTGCAACCGATGGGTTGGGATGCCTTTGGACTGCCGGCGGAAAACGCGGCGATGCAAAACAACGTCGCCCCGGCAGCATGGACGTATGCCAATGCCGATTACATGCGCAACCAGCTTAAGGCACTGGGCTTGGCGATTGATTGGGACAGGGAATTGGCAACCTGCCGCCCGGATTATTACCGTTGGGAGCAATGGCTGTTCACCCGGCTGTTCAAAAAAGGGCTGATTTACAAGAAAACCGCCCCGGTGAATTGGGACCCGGTTGACAACACGGTATTGGCGAACGAGCAAGTCATCGACGGCCGCGGCTGGCGTTCCGGCGCATTGGTGGAAAAGCGCGACATCCCGATGTATTTCATGCGCATCACCGCCTATGCCGAGGAATTGCTGAGCGAGTTGGACAATCTGCCTGGCTGGCCCGAGCAAGTCAAGACTATGCAGCGCAATTGGATAGGCAAGAGTTACGGCTGTGAAGTGCATTTTCCGATTGAACCCTCACCCCTTGCCCCTCTCCCCATGGCGGGAGAGGGGAGCCAAAAGCCCCTCTCCCCACGGGAGAGGGGTTGGGGTGAGGGCGATGCCCTAAAAGTCTACACCACCCGCCCGGATACGCTGATGGGTGCAACCTATGTGGCGGTGGCGGCTGAACATCCTTTGGCATTGGCGGCGGCGCTCGATAACCCCGAAGTGGCGGCATTCATTGAAGAATGCAAACAAGGCGGCACGTCGGAAGCGGACATGGCGACCATGGAAAAGAAAGGAATGCCGATTGGACGCTTTGTAATCCATCCGTTAAACGGCGAGAAGCTGCCGGTTTGGGTGGCGAATTATGTGCTGTGGGGTTATGGTGAAGGCGCGGTGATGGCGGTGCCGGCACATGATGAGCGGGATTTCGCATTCGCCAATAAATATAGGCTACCAATAAAACCTGTAATCGTTCCAGAAAGTTGGCGTGGCAAAGAGATTTCAGCAATGACCTTTTCTGAGTCTGTGGCCTACGAATCGCCAGATGAAGCACCTACTCTGGGGGTAGAGGGAGAGTCCTTAGTTTGGTTGGAATGGGATGAAAGATTTGCTGAGCATGGGATTTGCGTTAAATCGGGCGATTACGATGGAAAGGACTTCCAAGAAGCCTTCGATGCCATCTCCGCTGATTTGCAAGAAAAAGGCTTAGGCCAAAAACGCACCCAGTTCCGCCTGCGTGATTGGGGCATTTCCCGCCAGCGTTACTGGGGTTGCCCGGTTCCCATCATTTATTGCCCCACCTGTGGCGATGTGCCCGTGCCGGAAGACCAATTGCCGGTTGTGTTGCCGGAAGATGTCACTATCGACATTGGTTCGCCATTGAAAAAAATGCCGCACTGGTATCAAACCACTTGCCCGGAATGTGGCGCGGCAGCGGAGCGCGAAACTGATACTTTCGACACCTTTGTCGAGTCTTCGTGGTATTACGCCCGTTATGCCTGCCCGGATTCTTCGACTTCGATGTTAGACAACCGCGCCCAGTACTGGCTGCCGGTGGATCAATATATCGGCGGCATCGAACATGCCATCTTACATTTGCTGTATGCGCGTTTCTTCCACAAATTGATGCGGGACGAGGGCTTGACCCCCGGCAACGAGCCGTTTATCAATCTGTTGACGCAAGGCATGGTGGTTGCACCGACGTTTCTCCGGGAAAGTAGCGATGGTAAAAAGCATTATTTTAATCCGGCGGATGTCGATGTTAGCACCGATGACCGGGGTAGGCCGGTGGGTGCGACATTGAAAGCCGACGGTCAGCCTGTCATCATCGGCGGCACGGAAAAAATGTCCAAATCAAAGAACAATGGTGTCGATCCTCAGTCTCTGATCGACTTATACGGGGCGGATACGGCAAGGTTGTTTATGATGTTCGCCGCTCCGCCTGACCAATCATTGGAGTGGTCCGACACCGGTGTGGAAGGGGCTTTTCGTTTTTTGAAGCGACTTTGGGGGCGGGCATCGACACATATCAACGGCGCATTTGCACATTATCCAAACCGCAAAGATTTGCATGTACAAGATTGGGCTAACTTCCCATTGGAGGACAGCCACCGTGAGGTTCGCAGGATTATCCATGTTAGCCTTAAACAGGCCAATTTCGATTTTGCCAAACATCAATTCAACACTGTAGTCTCCGGTGCGATGAAGATTTTAAACGCTTTAAATGACGACAAAAGCTTTTGGGATGGTGCCGTCATGTTAAAAGACCAACCGGAAAGATTGGCGTCATTTCAACTCAGTGCCGCAGCGGTGGCTTTTGAGGGTTATTCAATATTGGCCCGCTTGCTATACCCCATTGCCCCTCATATTTGTCATGCACTGTGGCAGAATTTGGTACCGGGTATTGACATCCTTGAAGCCGGCTGGCCGGTTGAAGACGAATCTGCCTTGGCTCAGGATTCAATCGAACTGGTGGTACAAGTGAATGGCAAGCTTCGCAGCAAAATTACCGTGCCGGCATCGGCTGGAAAAGACGCCATTGAGGCAACCGCATTGCAGGATGAAACGGTGGGGAAATTTATCGAAGGCAAGAACCCCAAAAAGATCATCTTGGTGCCAGGCAAACTCGTCAACATAGTCGTGTGAGAAGCATGTTTTTGGTTAATCGGTTTTCCAAATTTACGGCACTGGCAGCCTTGGCAGTCCTGCTTGCAGGATGTGGTTTCCATCTGCGAGGTAGCGGAGGGGACAATTCTTTTGCACAACGGCTATTTCTTCAAGGACCCGGATCCACAGGTGCTTTTGCCGGGGTTTTTGGAAGCACACTGAATAGTGTAGGCGGCAGCGTGGTAAGCAATCCGGCGCAGAGTACTGGAATTGTGTATATTTACCGTGCTTCCTTTCAACGCCAACCCATCACCCTCAGTAGAATTGGTCTCGCCACAGGTTTCGATTTGAGCTACCGCATTGTTTACGATGTGCGTACACCAAAAGGCGAAATCATTCAATCGCGTAGGGAGTTTGAGGTCAAACGCGATTATTTTAACGACCAATCCCTGCCTTTGGCACAAATAGCCGAAGAAGGACAAATTACGGAAGCGCTTACCAATGAGGCGGCACAATCCTTGTTACGCAGAGTGGTGAACCAACTAAAAATGAAACCTGAGTCAGACTCTGTGCCCGCGCCGACACCCGCAACACCAGCACCTGAACATAAATCGTGAAACTGTCTCTGGATCAATTACCCAATACGCTGAATAAATCGCTTGCGCCTGCTTTCATACTCTCAGGTGATGAACCGCTGCAATTGAACGAAGCGCTGGATAAAGTTCGCCAAGCCGCAGTCGGACGGGGATACGTCAATCGGGAATTGTTCTACGTGGACAATAACTTTGATTGGGACCGTTTGCTGGAAGCCCGTGGTTCCATGTCATTATTTGGCGAACCGAGAATATTGGATGTCCGATTACCGGCAAAACCGGACAAAACAGGCGCATCTGTTCTTGAGAAGTATGCCAAACGCCTGCCCGACGACGCGATACTCATCGTTACCCTTCCCAAAATGTCTGCTGCTGAACAGAAAACTGCTTGGTTCTTGGCCTTGGAAAAAATCGGGGTTTTCGTTCAAGTTTGGCCACTCTCGGGGCAAGCCTTGATCGCTTGGCTGGACAAGCGGTTAAGCTCAAAAAAAATGCTTGCCGACCGGTCTGGAATATCCATTCTAGCTGCAAGAGTGGAAGGCAATCTACTCGCAGCCGCCCAAGAAATAGAAAAATTGCACATTCTTTACGGATCGGGCAGAATCAGCGACGATTTGATTCGAAAGTCAGTGGCCGATAGCGCCCGGTACGATGTTTACGACCTTGCAGAAGCTGCATTGCAAGGCCATGTCACTCGTGCGTATAGGATACTCTCGGGTTTGCGAGGCGAAGGAATCGCTAGCGCCGTGGTGCTTTGGGCTTTGGCGCGGGACGCTAGGCTATTGTGTGGCATAAAGCACCTCATGGAAAATGGCGAAGGCGCGGAGTCTGCTATTGCCAAGCAAAAAGAAAGGGTTTGGGACAAGCGCAAAACCAGCCTGACCAGTGCGGCTCAGAGGTTGACCCGTGCACAAGCTCATAAAGCTTTACTATTATGCGCCAAGGCTGACAGGATGATAAAAGGCATGGAATCGGGCGATGCGTGGGAGGCATTGTTGGATATTTGCCTTGGCCTGGGTGGAGTGTCTATTGTCGGCATTGTTCAATCATGATGATTGCAGAAAGCGTGGGAACAGTCTTAGTTCTCGTCTAGCTTAAATTTAAAATAACATTGTTAACTCTGGAAAATCCATGCCACATCCAACGACGCTTACCTGTTCCACTAATCTGAAATATGAGATATTTTGGCAAGCCATCGGATGGATTTTGGTGATGATAGTCTTATGGTTGTCCCTAACCCCAAAACCACCGCAATTACCCTCTATTTTTGGGTGGGATAAGGGGCAGCATATGTTAGCTTATGGGACTTTGATGTACTGGTTCGGCATGAGCCATGTTCGCCATTGGCGATGGCCGCTGTTTTTAGCCTGTTTGGGGATAGGGCTTGAATTTGTGCAGGGATGGACAGGCTTGAGAAGTTTCGATGCCTATGACATGTTAGCCAATTTCATTGGAGTCGTCATTGGGCTTTTTGTCCTCGACACGCCAATGGGTTCATGGTTATCCTCGGTTGATAGTTTCTTGGCAAGCAAGTTGGCTTACTCAGAAAATTCGTGAGTTAAAAAGGCAGATTATCGACTTGGTCCCGTGTTTGCAATTCCATTAAAGCATCCCCAATTGCAATTTAGCCACTTCTGACATCATGTCTCTAGACCATGGAGGGTCGAACACGACCTCCACATTCACTTTCTTCACGCCTGGCAATCCTCTGATGCCAGCCTCTACGTCTTGTTGAAGGATGGGGCCCATTCCGCAACCGGGGGCGGTTAGCGTCATGATGATATTGACAGAATTGCCTCCCTCGGAAACGGGTGTCACTTGACACAAGTAGACCAAACCAAGATCGACGATGTTGACCGGAATCTCCGGGTCGAACACGGTTTTCATCACCTCCCAAGCGTTTTTCTCCACGGCTTCGGCCTCTTCGCCCGTTTCCAAGTGGCTCATGGAAGGCGGTTCCTTGCCCAAGGCATCAGCATCTTCCCCGCAAACGCGAACCATATGACCACGCTCGTTGGTGACGGTGAAATTGCCCCCCAATGACTGGAACAAGGTGACTACATGACCTTTGGGCAAAGTGGCTGGTGTCCCATCGGGAATTTGGACGACATTCACTTCTCGTTGCAAGACTATGCTTTCACGACCATACATGTGTGGATCTCCTGATGCTATTCAAAACAATGTGCTAAGTTGGGGCGCTGTACAAGCGCGAAAGGTTAATTCATCACGGAAAAAAACCGCTGCCACAGGTTTACATTTCAACAGGGTCCTTCAATGATTTGCCCATGAACTTCACGACTTGTGGGTCCAAGCAGATCGACATAACGTGAAGCTAATATGCTTGGGGACGGGTTCTCGGTTGGCAATTCACCGGGATGGGTTTTTCGGCGTGAGGGCGAGTTCAAAGGACCCGGCACCAATACGTTGACCCGGACACGCCGCCTGCTCGACAACTCCTCCGCCCACATGTGCGCCAAACCTTCCAAGGCAATGGTGGCTACCCCGTATGCGCCCCAGTAAGCGTTGCCTAGGCGGGCCGATGAGTTGCTGGTGAATATGACCGATGCATCCCCAGTTCGATCAAGCAATGGGAGAAGCGCCCTTGTCAAACTATGAGCCGCAGACAGATTAACCCGCAGTGAACGATCCCATTGGTTCGCCTGAATATCGGCAAGCGGGCCTAATGCCCCGATGTCGGAGGCACTGTGCAATAACCCATGCAAAAGGCCAAACTGTTTATCCAAAATCTCCGCTAACTCGGCATAGTCTGTTTCCGTGGCCTTTTCCAAGTCCAACGGATAAATGGCTGGCTGAATTAGCCCGGCTGCCACCATCTCATCATGGAGCTTTTCCATCTGTTGGACCGATTTATCCAGTAAAACCACACATGCGCCCGCTTCTGCGCAGGCTTTTGCCGCTTCCGACCCAAGTCCTCCGCCAGCTCCGCTAATCAGAATCACTCGGCCTTCTAGGGGCAATTGTTTGTCTGTATTCATAAAAATCCAACTGTTGACCGGAAAATGGAGTTTGCTTCATGTCGGCAAACACAATTTTTTTACTGCATGGAATTGTACAAGCCTTGCATCAACGACGGTTACTCACCTTGAGGCAATCTCCCCTATGCCATCAATCCATGCCAGCAAATCCATTGGCTGGTTTAATAAGCCGTCGGACCCCCAATCCTGCGGCGGGTCATCTTCCGGAATATATCCATATAGGGCGGCAAGGGTTGCCATGCCTGCGTTATTGCCCGCTTCAATGTCACGTCGGGCATCACCAATATATACACATTCATTAGGTAATTTACCGATACGTCGGCAAGCTTCCAGCATAGGCATCGGGTGAGGTTTCATCTCGGGCAGGGTGTCGCCACTGATAATGCAACCAGGCCGCGAATAGAGGTCTAAGTTCTGCAAAAGAGGATCGGTGAATTGACTTAACTTGTTGGTCACGATCCCCCAATTTAAACCACGACATTCCAATTCATCCAGCACCTTATCCATGCCTTCAAAAAAACAAGTGTGAACCGCAATGTTTTCCTGATAAATTGTGAGCATTCGATCTTCCAGGCTTTGCAAATCAATTTCGCTCGAATTGGCTTTTAATGTCAGTCGCAACATAGCTCTAGCACCACCTGAAATCATCGGTTTCAAGTTTTCCACTGCTTGGGGTTTAAGACCAGCCTCCACTGCTGCCATGTTACATGCATTGATTAAATCAGGTGCGGTATCCAATAAGGTGCCATCCAGATCAAATAAGACACCGCGCAGATAGGATTGCCTTGTCATTTGCTTCAATCCTTGGTGCGCGAAAAGGCTGCCAGATAGTTGACATCAATGTCCCGGCCTAAATTAAATTGTTGGGTTAGCGGATGATAAGTCACGCCTTCCATTCCCAATAAATCCAAGCCTGCCTCCCTCGCCCATCGGCCAAGTTCAGAAGGTTTGATAAATGTGTTGTAATCGTGTGTACCCTTCGGAATCATCCGTAGTACAGTCTCGGCGGCAAAAATCGCGAGCAAATAGGCTTTTGGATGCCGGTTGAGGGTCGAAAAAAACACTTTGCCTCCCGGCTTGACCATTTTGGCGCATGCTCGCACCACGGACACAGGGTTAGGCACATGCTCCAGCATTTCCATGCAGGTCACCACGTCAAACGAAGCGGGTTGTTCATCAGCCAAAGCTTCCGCGCTGATTTTCCGATACTTCACCCTCGTCCCCGACTCCAAACCATGCAAATCGGCTATGTCCAGTAAATCTTCGCTGAGATCCACACCTAAAACATCAGCCCCCATCCGAGCCAGTCCTTCAGAGAGGATACCACCACCGCATCCCACATCCACGAAGCTTTTCCCTTCAAATTCGGTAAACGCATGGATAAACTGGAGCCGCAAAGGATTCACTCTGTGCAAAGTCTTGAATTCGCCGTCTGGGTCCCACCAGCGTTGAGCCTGCGAACCAAACTTATGAATTTCGTGTTGATGGACGTTATCGGTGCTTGTCATATAAAAAGCCTTTGTCATACTTAATTTTTAGAATTCAACCGGTCACGCCAAGCGACTGCCCTAGCGGCTATGTCATCACGGTCTAAGGTTGTCAATTCGCGTTGGTTGAGTAAGCGACGACCGGCAACCCACACATCAGTCACCTGATGGCGGCTTGCAGCATAGACGATGTCGGAAATCGGATCGAACAAGGGTTGGGTTTCGATATCGCCTAAATCAAGTGCCGCAATATCAGCGGATTTTCCTGCCTCAAGCGAGCCAATTTCGTGGTCTAACCCCAGTGCCCTGGCACCGTTGAGGGTCGCCATGCGAAGTGCGGTGGCTGCCGGCACTACACGGGCATCACTGGCCACGCCTTTTGCCAGCAATGCTGCCGTCTTCATTTCGCCTAAGACGTCAAGATCGTTGTTACTGGCCGGGCCATCGGTGCCCAACGCCACATTGACGCCAGCATTCAACAGCTTGGCGACAGGACAAAAGCCACTCGCCAATTTTAGGTTTGATTCAGGACAGTGAACGACGCTACCGCCAAATTGTGCGAAATAGCCAATCTCATCGTCGTCAAGTTGGGTCATGTGGACGGCAATAAACCGTGGACTTAGAAGGTTTAACTGCCCTAGTCGTTTTAGTGGTCTCATGCCATGGGATGCCTTTCCTTGCCTAACCTCGTCATTCGTCTCATGTAAATGCATATGAATCGGACAATCCAACTCCTCAGCCAACGTATGAATCCTAACCAACGGTTCGTCGGATACGGTATAAGGGGCGTGAGGCGCGAAAGCCGCTGTGACCAAGGGTTCGTTATGCAAATCATCGAAGAGTGCCAAACCCTTGGACAGGTATTCATCTGGGCCACTAGCCCAGTTAGTCGGAAAATCGACCAATATCATGCCAACCACGGCCCGCATTCCCGATTGGATGACTTGTCGAGCGGTGATTTCAGGGTAAAAATACATATCATTGAAACAAGTGACCCCGCCTCGTATCATTTCAGCCAAGGCCAGATCAGTCCCGTCCCGAACGAAAATCTCCCCGGCAAAGCGGCGCTCCAACGGCCAAATATGATCTTCCAACCATTCCATGAGAGGCAAATCGTCCGCATTGCCACGCATTAATGACATCGCGGCATGAGTGTGCGTATTGATTAATCCTGGAATCAAGGCATGACTGGGCATTTCCTCAACATGGGCTGGCTGGAATTCAACCAATGCCCTAGCAGTGGGAATAATATCGACTATCTTGCCACTTTTGATGGCAATTGAGTGGTTTTCATACACTCTCGCATGAGGTTCCACCGGGATTATCCATTTTGCATTGATCAGCGTATCTATCTGCATGGGCTTTAGAAACCAAGTAATTTGATAAACTTTATCACGGTCATGCCCTTTTATGAACTCCAGAAAATGGAAAAAGTGTGTATTTTACCTTATTGATTGCCAAACAGCTTGATTTCTAGCTCTTCCGGCAAGGTGACACAGCGCAAAGACTGAAATGCGGTTTCTGCCTCTGGGTAAGCGCAGCGCAGATAATTTAACCATTGTTTCATGCGACCACATTGAGTTTTCGGTTGAGTCCGCCGGATCACCAACTCCCAAAACCCATGCAACAAAGGTTGCAATCCAGCCCATGACAAAGCCCCCTCCTCACCTTGCTTGATCATCCTTGCCAAGGCAGGATTGGCCAATATGCCTCGCCCGAGCATGACATCCCTCACGCCGCTGATTTCGACACAGCGCTGATAATCATCAACCGTCCAAATCTCACCATTGGCAATGACTGGAATATTCAATTCTGCTTGAATGCGACCGACCCATTCCCAATGTGCCGGGGGGCGATAGCCTTCCATCTTGGTTCGTGCATGGACCACCAATTCTTGTGCGCCACCTTCCTGCATGGCAAGTGCGCAATCAATCGCTAAACTCTTATCCTCATACCCCAAACGCATTTTTGCAGAAAGAGGGATTTGTGGGGAAATCGCTTTGCTTACCGACTTGACTAGGGCGTGGATTCTATTAGGCTCACGCAAAAGAATTGCACCGCCTTGATGACGATTGACCGTTTTCGCCGGACAGCCAAAATTGAGGTCAATCCCTGCGGGTTCCAGTTGGGCAAGCCTAAGTGCATTAGCCGACATAAAATGCGGATCGGAACCCAACAATTGAACTCTGACCGGTACACCCGATTGTGTCATGCTACCCATGAGCAACTCTGGGGCGATGCGTTGAAAGCTCCTGTTGGGCAGGAGTGAACCCGACACACGCACGAATTCGGTCACGCATAGATCAACTCCTCCCGCGCGAGTCAAAATGTCGCGCAACACGAAGTCGAGTAAGCCCTCCATTGGGGCGAGAAAGATTCGCAAAGGCTAAAACTCCTGTTTATCCATTATTGTATTCCACCGGAACCAAAAAACGGCATATTATGTATGAGGCGAGCGTATGATTTGCCATTGACAAGCCCTCACACAACACCTATTTGAAAAACGATGAATACACTACCACCATCCATGCCGAAAACCGGTCTTGACGGCCTAACTGAAAACTGGCGATTTGACATCGTTTCAGGTTTCTTAGTTTTTTTGATCGCCTTGCCCCTATGTTTAGGGGTCGCCAATGCTTCTGGCTTTCCTGCAATGTCAGGGGTTATATCCGCCATTATTGGTGGTTTGCTGGTATCTCGCATCAACGGCACTCACGTCACCGTCACCGGACCCGCTGCGGGTCTAATAGTGGTGATTCTCACCGCAGTCCAAAGCTTGGGTCAAGGCAATGCCATGGTAGGTTACCGATGCACGTTGGCTGCCATCTTGATCTCCGGGTTGTTACAAATCGCTTTGGGGTCCTATAAGGCGGGCAGGCTTTCCGCTTTTTTCCCTTCCACCGTGATCCACGGAATGTTGGCCGCCATCGGCATTATCATCATAGCTAAACAAATTCCGCTGATGGTTGGGGTACAACCGCTTCCTGGGCCTGTCCTGCCCGGCATTGCCCAAATTCCCCATGAGTTGGCTTATTTTATTCCACAAATCGCCTTTATTGGCCTAGCCAGCCTCGGCATTCTGATCTTTTGGCCAAAAATCAATCACCCATGGCTAAAGAAAATCCCTGCGCCCATCTTAGTCATCGTGGTTGGCATGGCATTAGGGGTATTTTTTGACTTGGATCATCTTAAAGTTGAGCAGGACTTTATTCTACCTAAGGACTTGGTTCTTGGCCCGGGGTTTTTGGTTGAAATTCCAAATAGCCTGCTAGACAACATATTTTTTCCAGACTTTTCCAAAATGGGCAGTATCGCGTTTTGGGAAGCTGTCGTTGCCATTACCTTAGTCGGTAGCTTGGAAACGCTATTGGTTGCCTCGGCAGTGGACAAGCTGGACCCATATAAGCGCTATTCTGATTTGAATCGTGACCTACAGGCATTGGGGGTAGGCAATGCCGTATCAGGCTTGATCGGTGGATTACCGATAATCGTTGAAATCTTGCGTAGCTCCACTAATGTGAATAGTGGTGCCAAGACCTCTTGGTCCAGTTTCTTCCATGGGGCATTCATGCTGCTGTTCGTCATGCTATTCCCCCATGTGATTGACAGGATACCTTTGGCTTCGCTTGCCAGCTTGTTGGTTTACACGGGCTATCGGCTGGCCTCGCCCAAGACTTTTGCCGAACGCATGATATTGGGTTGGGCCCAATTGCTGATCTTTGTCATCACAATAATCGCTGTGCTAATGACCAATATCCTAGCCGGGGTGCTTATTGGGATAATCGCGAAACTGTTGATTCACTGGATGCGAGGCGTTTCACCGAAAAACATGCTGCAAATTTCCTATCATGTCGATCATAAAGATGCCGACACATGGATTTTCCGCATTAAAGGCTCGGCTATTTTTTCTAATTTTATCAGCTTGAAAACCGAAGTGTCTGAAGTGCCGGATGGCAAAACCGTTATCTTTGACCTGTCTGATGCCTATCTGATCGACCATACTGTCATGGAACTGATAGATCACTTCCGCCAGAACTACATTGACCGAGGTGGAAAATGCGAAATTGAAGGATTGGACAAGCAGGTGCCTTTTTCCGAACATGTGCTGGCCGCAAGGCGGAGGCGGGTTTAATTTCAATAGCCGTTTATCTGCGATCCTGACGCGCACCGTAAGCAATTAGCAGCCCCGCCAATCATTTCATTAGCTTGGATTCGATGCGCGTAATGTACCCCTAATTTTAGCCATGCCTTTCAATTCGCGCACCTAGTCTGCTCTCACCGATTGCGGCTAGATGAGCATTGTCGGCGAGAAAAATTCGTTTTTTCAGCAATTCATATCTTCATGGTAAAATTAACTAATTAAATACTTTGTCATTCGCCTCAATGCACCATCCAATTTGCAAACCCCAAAATGTTCAGTCATTGCCACAATTTGGCCTCCTATATTCCTTACCAATTAGGGTGTCATGATGAACGGACGTAACACCCTAGTCACCGGCGCAACGGGTCATCTCGGTGCCAATTTAGTCCGCCGTTTGCTGGCAGATGGCGACCAAATCCGTGTCTTAGTCAGGGCGGGACATGACCATAGCTCCTTGGACGGGCTTGATGTAGAACGAGTCACGGCGGACTTGTGCGATAGTGCGTCGGTGGAGAATGCAGTCAAGGGCTGTAGCCACGTTTATCACTGTGCAGCCTTGGTTTCGACAATTGATGGCAATGCAGCGCATAGGCGTAAAATTTTCGAGACCAATGTGCTTGGCACTCGCTACCTGTTGGAATCAGCTCTGCTCCATGGCGTGGAAAAGGTGGTGGTATCCGGCTCGTTGAGTGCAATAGGCTATGACGGTGACAAGCCCAGCCATGAGGACATATCATTTTACCCGTTTGAACGGCAATTGCCTTATGGTTTTACCAAGCACCTGACCGTTCATGAGATGCTAAGAGCTCATGCCGCAGGTCTTAATGTCGTGGTTGCCACATCCTGCGCTATCATTGGCCCACATGATTATGTGCCATCTCGCATGGGTCAGGTGTTGGTCGATTTTGCCCACGGGAAATTACGCGCTTATATCCCCGGTGGGTTTGAATTCGTCTCCACCCACGACATTGTGCAAGGTCATGTGTTGGCTATGCAAAAAGGCCAATCCGGGCAGAATTACATTATCAGCACAACTTATGCAAGTGTCGATGAATTGATGGGCATTTTTCGGGATGTGACCGGAATGCCTCTGCCCAAATATCGGCTGCCGCCCATGTTGATGGCTGGTTTGGCGGAAATTGCCGACAAAACATGGTTTCGCGTTTTCCCAAACTTGCCCCGACGGTTTACCCCGGCAGCCGTCCGTTTGTTGCGGATGCAAAGAAGGGCAGACCACAGCAAGGCCAAGCGGGAACTTGGCTATCAACCGACTGAGTTAGCCCAAGCGGTGAAAGATGCCTACGGTCATTTCGTTCAGCGTGGGGTCATCAAGCCTGTTGTATAAGAAAAAAGAAGATAGGGAAGTATAGAAGCGGCAAGACTTGTCTTGCATCTGCCAAAACCAGTCATCGCCTTTGATCAAGGCAAACTTTGGCGCTCCTGCCTTAAGTAATTTATATTAGATTCATCGCTCGGAAATTTAAGAGAGACAAAACTCCATGAACACTGCACAAAACTCATCCACCCGGCAACCCCCAAGTTTCAAAGAAGCCAAGAATGCGAGGCAAAAATCAAGGTCGGCCGGTCTGGACCCCGATCGTTGGTACGCTGTGGAATATGACAAGGCCGTAAAGAAAAGCCAGATTGTTGAGATTACCTTTTGGAATACCTCAATTGCCTTGTACCGTGGGGAAGACGGACAATTGGCAGCGACACAAAATCGCTGTCCTCACCGGCAATTAAAGTTGACACATGGAGCCGTTGAAGGTTGCCAGTTGCGTTGTGCGTACCATGGTTGGGCTTTTAACCGCGAGGGTTGGCTAACCGATTACTCCCATGACAACTTTGGTAAAACTTTGCTCAAAAAGCAATTGCAAACTTATCCTGTGGCGGTTCGCTATGGTTTGATTTGGATTTTCCCTGGTGATGCAGCCAAAGCTGATCAAGTCGCAATACCCACCATTCCTGAGTTGGAAGGTGATAATCCGTGGGCATCCGTCACCGCCGATTTTACATGGAAAAGTCATCACTCCATGGTAATAGACAATATTTGTGATTTTGCCCATGCCTTTCTTCACCGCAAGTATCAACCTTTCACCGATGCCAAGTTGAAGCATTACGAAAGTGACGAGAATCGGGTTTTTCTGAGCTATGACACTTTCGTGGGCGGCGGCAAAATTTCAGGTATGTTCGTAGACAGGAATCGCATCAATACCCGTTCCATAGATCTTTGTTATGAATATCCCTACCAATGGTCAGACACGGGTGGCAAGATCAAACATTGGTGTTTCGTACTCCCTATCGATGAACGTAAAACACGAGCATTTTTTGTGTTCTACTTCGACGCATTTATAATCCCGATGACATCCCTGACTACGCCTAAATGGCTTACCCAAACCATACTGTGGATAGCTGCACCACTATTGTTAAAGCCGATTCTGGCCCAAGATGGCATTGCATTGGAGGCCGAACAAGAAGGGTATGATCAGTATTGGGATGTTCCGCCTATAGAACTCAATCCGGTTGTGCCTTTATTCCAGCAATTGACTGCCAATAAATGGGAAACCTATCTTCAAGGCTTGGAAAAAACACAAACAGTTGCCGCAGAGGGGTAAAATAGTATGTCATCGGACAAATCCGCTTCGATACAAGGAGAGGGAGGTTCGGCATTGTTCGAATACCTCCTTACTCATTATCGAGGTTTGTTTGCCACATTGATATTACTGCCAATCTCTGCCTTATATAGTGCTTATATCACTATTCGCAATTGGGTGGTATTCTATCTAAAAAGTGCTCCATCTAAGCATGACTTCAAAGTTCAACAAGTCATAAATCAAATAGAAGCATGGAAAAAAGATGGTTGCAAGGAGAAACTTTGCACGGCCCGCTCAGGGTGGAAATCCATGAGTGAGATGGTGCCGAAGTATAAGCTATCTCACCGTAACATCCATATCGATATGTATGACATACTCGATCTGGATGAATCACGAAGGATCGTCAAGGTGGAACCGTTAGTTAGCATGGGTCAGATTTCACGCAATTTGCTATCACGCGGCTGGACTTTGCCGGTGATGCCAGAATTGGATGATCTAACGGTAGGCGGTTTGATTATGGGGTTTGGAGTGGAAACTAGCAGCCATAAATATGGATTGTTCCAGTTTATATGCGAATCCTTCGAGATTGTGACAGCGGAAGGCAAGTTACTTAAGTGCAGTCGTTCAGAAAATACTGAATTATTTTACCTAATTCCATGGTCCCATGGCACCCTTGGCTTTTTAGTGGCTGCCGAATTGAAAATCATCCCGGCAACCCAATATGTCAGAATAGAATATCAACCAGTCTACAGTCTTGATGATTTGGTTCTACAATTTGAACAAGATAGTAGAAATACACAAGAAAATGACTTTGTTGAAGCTATTGTTTATAGTAAAAACCAAGCAGTTATCATGCGCGGAAAATTAAGCAATAACATTGGTACGGATGGAAAGCCTAATTCCATAGGTTTATGGTATAAGCCATGGTTCTATATGCATGTAAAATCCCTTCTTGATCTAAATCATAATCTAGTTGAATATCTGCCCCTAAGAGATTACTATCATCGCCATACCCGCAGCCTATTTTGGGAGATGGAGGAAATTATCACCTTTGGTAATAATCCTATTTTTCGATGGTTGTTAGGCTGGGCTTTACCGCCTAGGGTTGAATTACTCAAATATACGGAAACTGAAACGACAAAAAACCTAAGGGAAAAATACCATATACTGCAAGATATGCTAATGCCAATGGCTTTTCTGAAAAAATCATTGGAATATTTCGACGATCATTATTGCATCTACCCTCTATGGCTTGCACCAATGGCAGTGTATGGCAATGAACGTAATATCGGAATGATTCACCCCTATACGGCAGAAGATCGCAAAATCGACGAACTCTATGTAGACATAGGCGCATATGGCACTCCACGCAAAGCACAGTTTGACAATCGTTTGGCCCAACCTTTGTTGGAAAAGTTTGTGGTCGAAAATAATGGTTTTCAGGCTTTATATGCAAAGACGGTATTAAGCAGGGAAGACTTTCTAAGAATGTTTGACCATAGTGATTTATACAAGTTACGCGAAAATTTGCCGAACTGTACACAAGCATTTGACACGATATACGATAAAGTATCCTCAATAGGTAGGGCTTCACCAGTCGAAATAAGGAAGATGAAAAAGGCCCGTTGAAATAGTAATAAAACCAAATAGACCAAAACAAAAGGGCGGCAATTCATTGATTGCCGCCCTTTTTCAAATCGATAATGTTTAGGTGGACGGTTAACCAAGCAGTTTAGGGTTAACCGTGTTGGATGAAAGTTTCCCCGTCCCAACTAATAGGCAGTTGGTCGTGTAGGGGCAGTGATTGTGATTGATCTTGAGTCGGCTTGATCTTGGCTTTCACTCACTTGCTTGCCACTACACCCTATCATATTGTCAATAATCAACATATCGTCCTTGGATCTACATTCACCATTTGCTTGCGCATTACTCATACTTGCACTAGTGCTTGGTCTGCCAATTGTGCTTGCTCCTGTGTTGAGATTGGCGCTAGACGATGCAACGCTGTTAATCGCACCTTTGTTGATTATAAACATTATGCTACTCACTTGGTGTAGCTCTGACAAATTAAATTTCAAGGGGTTTTGACCTGCTGAATTATACTTGTAGCGGTAGCCATACTTGGGTTCGATTTCTACATCTATAACCCCTGCACCATTATTAGGTGCGTTGATAATTTCTCCCATTGCATAGACTACGTTGTAATTATAATTGTTTCCATTATTTCCATCATTGACAACAAAGCCAGGGTTAAGTAACAATTGCCGAATGCCAGGTTGTGGACTATCGAAATTTTGGCTTAAATTCGTAATTGAATCACCAGAGATTAATCCAAAAACTGAAGGTGTTTTGTTTGAAATAGTATTTCCGTCATAGTTTTTGATGTCGCGTACCGCATTTAAGTTAAGTATCGCCTTGTAAATGTTTCCTGTTGCAGAAATAATGGAGCCTTGTGAAATGAGATAGTTCTGTGCCAAACCTCCATTATTACCATCGGACAAGCTGATTCCACTGATAATAACTGGCTTGTCGATACCTGCATTGCGATCTGTGAATTGAGAAGAGGTATAATTGACCACGACGGTTTGATTGCCTACGAGTCCAGTCACACCAAAGTTATTTACAGTGGCATTTGCAGTGCCATCAAAAACTTTAGTCACATCTGGGTTGATAGCTAATACTGCCTTTTCAATGGTACTGTTGGTGTTGGGAACATAAGTGACAATATAATTATTGTTATTGGTTCCATCACCCACGGTGACATTGCTAACCACCACAGTTTTATTGTCTATCCCGAAATTGGGATCGGTATACAAATATGTACCTCCACTTGGATTATCACCTGGATAGACTGTCCCACCGACAACTATAGGATTACCCGGCGCTATCAACGTGGAGTCATAAGTTTTGGTCGCATCTTCGTTACTGATTACTATATTAGCGCGATCAATTTGACCTATAGCATCAAACTGAGTGACAACATAATTATTGCCCCCATTGCCATCGTTGATAATATAGCCTGGATCAACGCTGATAATTCTCGGGCCAGCATTTTTGCTATCGAAACTTTGGGTTAAGTTGTTAATATCGTCGGAGCCAATTATCCCGGAGTATGTCACGACTCCTGCTGAATGGGTGGTTCCATCATAAGTTTTAGTGTCGTCAGCAGCGAACAAGTATAGATCGGCTGGCGTAATGGTTCCGGTATGGTCAGAAGGAGCAAATTGGTAGTTTGACGCCAATCCACCATTTGCACCATCTACCAAATTTAAACTACCCACCGTCAAGGGTTGAGTCGACCCAGCATTTTGGCTGGGAACTGAGCCTAGACCACCCGAAACGATTAATGTTTCAGTGCCAACACCAGTGTCTATTTCTCCGCCATTGCCAAACGTGGATGGGTCGAAGTCAGCAGTACCATCATAAACACGAGTGCCAGACAGAATGATAGGTGCTGGAGTTATATCAGCAATGGTGTCGGCATTAGGGTTGACGGTGTAGTTGCCCGCGTCCGCGCCGGTCAGGCTCAGGCCCACGCCCGCGACGGGCTTGCCGTTGCCGACGTCCTTAGTGTTGAAGGTCGCGCTGCCGCCGGTGTAGCTGACATCCTCCAAGCCGATCACGCCGG
>CAIWDB010000617.1 GCA_903911305.1 uncultured Methylococcaceae bacterium
AAAATCGTAAACATTCACCTCCCCCTTTGAAAAAGGGGGATTGAGGGGGATTTATCTAATAAAATCTCCCCTAACCTCTTTGTTAAAGAGGGGGAACTGAATAATTACAAAAAATCGACAAGACTCGAATTTACATTAAGATAAATAACGTCTATGATTAGGCGTTTTAAATCATTCAAATCCAATATTGTTTCTTAAACGAGCAAAGCAGAGGTATTTATGAGAACGCAAAAAGCCATCGTCAGTTTTACAAAAGTTAGAGACAGTGAATTAGCCAATACGGCACAGAATATCGTTAATAAAATGACAACCAATCCTTATTTCACTGATCCGCAGCCACCCTTGACAACCATTCAAGACTATATAGCCGCCTACTCTGCGGCTTTGGTAAAAGCAAAAGACGGCAGCAAAGAAGATACGGCGAATAAAAATGCCTGTCGCTTAACGCTGGAGACTGCGCTTTTTACGTTAGGCAATTATGTTAATTTAGTAGCAGAAAACGATGTGGTTAAACTGGAGAGCTCCGGCTTTCCACTCTCCAAACTGCCAGAGCCAATTGGTATTTTGGAAGCACCCCATTTAACGGTGTCCTATGGCAAAAATCCGGGTGAACTCATCATTGAAATAAGCGTCGTACCCAAAGCATCGGGTTATATTGTGCTTTACTCGCCTTTACCTGCTCCTGCGGACAATAATGAATGGTATGAAATAGTGTTTTCCGGCACTAGAGGTACTTTAACCCGCTTAAAAAGCGAGACCAAATATGTTATAAAAGTGGCCGCTATTAGTACGGAGGCCAATAAAATGGGCGTGTATAATTTTTCTGATCCTGTTGAAAAGTTGGTTCCTTAGTATCGTGAAACTGATGAGTCTGTAGGGTCTGAAGTTCAGATTGGTTAAACCAGTCATGTTGGGCAACCTCTTTTCGTTGCCCAACATTTAACGGTCAAAATGCCGATGGATTTTCCCAATGCTATTCATACATTTCAACTTGAAAATGTCGGGCACGAAAAGCATGTGCCCGACCTACGCGACTCTCCACTCTCGCTTTGTCTTGATACGTTCGTAGTTCGTAGGTCGGGTTAGCGATAGCGTAACCCGACCTACTTGGCTATATGTAGAAATGGGCGACCTAATGCCAAGTTGCACAAGAGCTGAGTTCCCCCGACTGACAAACATTTTGCCTTTACTTCGGCTTTTAAGTTTTCCACAAACCGAGATTATTGATCAAATCCTCTACCGCCTTTATCAACGCATCTGTCATGCCCAGATAATCAGCAGACTGGCCGCTGCGTGCGGTTTGTTCCAATAGCAGGGCACATGCTTTTGCCTGCTCTGCATAAAATTGGACAACTGTTCCTTTAATGGCATGCGCGGCATTAGCCAGCTCAGGCAGATTACCTTCCGCCTGAACCTTGGCTAATTCACCGAGTAGTTTGGGGCCTTCGCTTAAAAACAGCGCTATCATTTCGTCCAGCAAAGTGCCGTCGCCATCCAGGCTGTCAAGTACTGCGGTGGCGTCCCAAACATCCTGCTCACTTAATACCGTGGCAACACTTAAAGGCGGCGTTATTTCCGCCGTTTGCTTTCCTAATCGGCTGGCCAGTATGGCCTTCAATTGCTCGGAAACAATCGGTTTGGTTAAATAATCATCCATTCCGGCGGCCAAACATTTTTCCCGTTCGCCTTCCAGGGCGTTGGCAGTTAGCGCTATCACGGCTTGATGAGGTAAGCCTTTGCGAGTTTCCATCAGTCGCAGTTCACGGGTTGCGGTATAGCCATCCATGATCGGCATGTGACAATCCATAAATATTAAATCGTAGGCGCACTGCGCCAATTTATCCAGGGCCAACTGACCGTTTTCCGCCACCTCCGGAACAATATCGAATTTTCTCAGCTTGGCCACAATGACTTTTTGATTGATTTTGTTATCTTCCACCACCAGCACTTTTTTGCCCTGATAACTGGGTTGTTGAATAGCGATCCGTTCCGGTTTTGGGGTTACTGCCAAGCCACCCTCCAAGGCATTGACTATGGCCTCGTAAAGTTGCAATTGACGCACGGGTTTCATTAGGTGCCGGACAATCCTTGTGCCTTGATAATCGGCCTGCTCAAGATGGTCACCCGATGATAATAAAATAATCGGTAAGTTCGCTAACGCGGGAATTTGGGCCAAGCATTTTGTCAGTGTTAAACCGTCCATCACCGGCATTTGCATATCCAGCAGCACTAAATCGTAGGTTATTCCCTGCAGTACAGAGTTTTGCAAGTGTATCAGCGCGGTGCTGCCACTATCAACCTCGCTGACCTCCAGACCCCAGAGGCCCATATAAGTGCTCAGTATTTTACGGTTGGTGGCATTGTCATCAACAATCAGCGTGCGTTTACCGGATAGAACGTAAGAGGGCGCTGAACCCTGGTTGCCTTTACTCTGCGTTAGTGGCAAGGTAAACCAAAAACAGGAGCCCTGGCCTGGATTGCTGTCGACGCCAATAGCGCCGCCCATCATCTCGACCAGTTTTTTGCTGATCGACAAGCCCAGACCGGAACCGCCAAAGCGGCGTGAGGTGTCGCTATCCGCCTGACTAAACGGTTTAAACAAGAGCTCCTGCGCTTCCGCCGAAATGCCGATACCGGTATCACGGATTTCAAAACGCAGCGCATCCAGGTCATCCGCAACAGACGGCTGGCTGATGCTCACGGAAACCTCACCCTGTTCGGTAAATTTAACGGCATTGCCGATTAAATTAGTCAGCACTTGGCGGAGGCGCATGGGATCGCCCCGCCAGCGCAACGGCATGGGGATGGGCACTAAACAATTTAACTCCAGTCTCTTGGTATGGGCTCGACTGGACAGCAAAGCACAAACATCCTCAACCAGCTCAACCAAATTAAAATCTGCCTGTTCGACTTCAAATTTACCTGACTCCAGCTTGGTCAAGTCCAGAATATCGTTAATGATTTCCAGCAAAGCTTCGCCTGAGCTATGCGCTGTGTCCACCCAATCCCGCTGTGTAGGTGTCATTTTTGTTTCGCTGAGCAAATCCAGCATACCGAGTACGCCATTCATGGGGGTGCGGATTTCATGGCTCATATTAGCCAGAAAGGCCGACTTTGTGCGCGTCATTTCCTCGGCCAGTTTTTTGGCATTGAACAACGCCTCGGTGGCTTCGTGCTCCAGGGTAATATCATCAATGATCCCAACCAGACCTTCGGCAGGATTTTCTTGATACAGTGCTTTTCCTGAAAGCCGGGCCCAAAACAGACTGCCATCCTTGCGGATGAGCTGCTGTTCGAGGCGATGAAACTTGCCTTCCGCAATCTCCTTGTACACTGGAAGAACACCTGTTTCATAGGCAATTTGATCCGGATACCAGACACGCGTTGATTTGCCATTGAGCTCCCCGGAGGCGTAACCAAAAATTTCATCCAGCTTGCGATTGCTGCGTTCGATGCGCTCCTCCTTGATAAGCACGATGCCGGAGGTTGCCGAATCGAAAATAGCGCGTTCTTTGGCGCTGGCTTTACGCAAGGTTTCTTCCGTCTGCAGTTGGAGTTCCAGTTGCTCAGACAAGTTTTTTCGTGTTTCCATCAGCTCGGTGATGTCATAAAACCAGGCTAGCGTGGCTTCATTACCTTGAAACTGCATCGGCATATAGGACGTTAGCGCCCAGAACCGGGTATCGTCATTCGGATTAAAAAACTCAATCTGTCGATTGAGCACTGAATTGCCAAGCGACAGTTCTGCGATTATTTCCTGGTAATCTTCCTTTTTGGCATAATAGTTCATGGGGTTGTCATCCATTTGCCCAAAATTCTTGAAGAGGTAGTCGTAGGTTGGGTTAAAAAACATTAACTTCCCCCTCTGATTCTGGGTGATCCGAACGGCAATAGGACTAACATTGAGAAGATCAAGCAGCTGCTGTTCGTTATTGCGGATCAGCATTTCGTTGTGTTTGCGTTCGGTGATGTCGCGCGTAACACCGATAAAGTGACTTAACTGGCCTTGCGCATTATGCACGGGCGAGATCGTCAAGTCGTTCCAGAAGGTAGTCATGTCTTTGCGGTAATTAAGTATCTCGCCTGCAAACTCATTTTCATTATCAAGGGCCAGACTTATTGCTTCTACCGTTAAGGGATCGGTAAGAGGCCCCTGGAGAAAATGGCACGACTTGCCCAAGCATTCAGTATTGCTGAAGCCGGTTATCTTTTCAAAGGCTTCATTGACCCAGCTGATTTTACGGTCTGCTCCGGTTATAACGCTGCCTTGTGAAATGGCTTTCAGCGCGAAATCGCTTATCCGTAGCTGCTCATCTGCTTTGGCTTTGGCTTTTTCTGCTTCTCCCTCAAGTCGCTGCATATAACGCTGTTGACGAAGAAAATTGAACAAAATGGCCATAATTCCGGATACTGCAACAAGCGCAATGCCGACTATCCAGTAGAACGTATTCCACATTGGAGCCAGTATTTCGGCGCGGTCGATAATAGCAACAATACGCCAGTTTGTTCCGGCAACCGGTCGATAGGCAGACAGTACATCGCTACCTTTATAATTAAAGCCCTGCAACGTTCCGGGTTGATCCGTTTGAACGGCAACGGCCGCAGGCAGTAATGGGCTACTCAAAGGCCGCTTAATACTTAGCGCGGTGCCTTTTAAGTGACGCAGTTCGTTGAGATAGATGATGGCATCGCCCTCTTTCCTGACTAACAAGGTCTCCGCACTGGCGCTCCTCGTCGGCCAGGTTTGGATCATCTTATAGAGAAACCTGTTGGGGTCGACTCGCAATACGAGAAAGGCAATGACCTCTCCGTCTGATTCTGCCCGCGCAAAAACCGGCACCAACCAATCCATATGGATATCCCCGTTTTCTTCACGGTACAAATCTGAGTTCACTATTTGTTTGTAAGCCATGACTTGGGGCAACAAGGACTTCACAACAGAGGAAATATCGGGCTGGCTGCCTTTGCCGAGCAGAAGTTTGCCTTGGGTGTCCACTAACAATGCTGATTCATACTGATAGGCACTGCGCAACAAGTCGAGCTGATTTGAGAG
>CAIWDB010000618.1 GCA_903911305.1 uncultured Methylococcaceae bacterium
ATTTCTTGAAGCTGATTCACTTTGTCTTGCGGCAACACAATGTCTAGCCAGCCGCTGCGCAGTTCGACCTTCACCGCCACTTCGCCCAGCTTTTGATTCGACTGGTTGCGGCAAGCGGCATATAAATCCGCCAAGTCGATGCAAATCTGCCCGTTGTCTGGGGTGCGAAGGGCTTCCGCCCGCGTCGCTGCCGTGCGAATCTGCCCCGGTGTCAAACGGAACTGTTTGGCAAGCTGGCCGGCCCAGTCTTGGTCAGCGTCTGGAAAATAATGCATCAAAGCATCCCGCCAAACCGCTTCGCGCAATGGCACATCCGGCAGCGGCAGCGCGATGGCATGAAACGCCATTGTTCCGAACAGGCTTTCCGGATTCCAGGGCTTTTCGCCGGACAGGAACACCAGCCAGCCGTAATCAGCCATGAGTTTGGACAACACCTTCAAGGCGACTTTGGATTTGGGTTCTTCGTTGAGCAGACTTTGCAAGGAATCGAGATAGATGGCGGACTGAAGCAGCAAGCCTTCACGAAAAGCCAGCCGCAATAAGGCTTCCATTTCCGTCTCCCGCGCCAGCAGTAGATCGAGTTCCAAGTGAATTAGCGGGCAAGCCAGTTGCGCACAAGCACCGAGCGCCAGTTCAAGCTTGCCCACGCCTTGCGGCCCGTGGCAGTACACGGCGACCTTGCGCTGCATCCCAAGTGGTTGTGTGAAGTGTTGCTGTAACACCTGCTCCATTTGGTTTTTGGCGGTAGACTCCACCAACACCTGTTCCAACCCCGAACTTGGATGGTAAACCGTGGCGAGACCGGCCAAGCGCCCGTCAATCTGCTGATGGCCCAGCAAATAGTGAAGGATGCGAACATCCAGCCGCAGGAATTTAGCCAAATCGCTAGAACCAGAGGGGTTTTGCGGATCGTCAAGCATATGGACAATGCCTGCCTGAAATAGCGGCGACTGGGCGAAAAAATACGCCCTGGCTTGCCAGCGTTCGGTCTCGGTCGGGCAGAGCAGCATCAGGACTAAATCAATGCTCGGCTTCTTGCGCGTGATGTCGTCTTGGAGATAAGCGTAAAGCCGGTCATACTTGCGTTGCAGTTCGGGTGCCAGGCAAATGACCACGATCTGGACTTCCAACGGCGACAGCCCAAACACTCGCGCCAATTGTTGCAGAGGCAGCGCGATACCCTGCGTTAGACTGGCGGCAAGCTTGGCTTTGATCGTGTTCCGGGACAGTTCGACGCGGAGGCGAAACTTGTCGATTTCGCGGGGTTCGGGATTCAATGCTGTTGAATTACGGTTTATATGTAGGCCGGAATAAGGTCGGGCAACGACCGTTTCCGGCATTCCCCCTCCTGTCGGTTTGCCGGAAACGCCCGCTAAAGCGGGCTTATTCCGGCCTACCTCCGTTGCTAATTCAACAGCACTGGGTTCGTGACTGGGTGGCGGTTTGTTGCCTAGCAGCCAGTCCACCTCCTCATGGGCAATGAATACGCGGCGGTCCGCAGCCAGCCGCTGGAAAGGCTGGGTCTGCGCCCGGAATGCCGCAACTTGCCATTCAATCAGTAAATCGAGATGCTGCAACTCGTCGGCCAGATACTCCCATTGGTCCGCATAAGACGGGGGTGTTTCAGGTTGGAGTTTCAGTTGCGCTGTCATGAAGTCACTTCGATGAAGAAAGTCTTCCTAAACAGATGGGATATATCGACCCGAAGCTCGTGGAATCCCGGTGGCAGGTCGGCAGGCAGCGTCACCTCGAATTGATCCTGGGTTAATTCTTGGGCATTGAGTATCGTTTTCCCCATGACCCGGACATAGGCCCGCCAGCCAGTCAAATGAGTTCCACGGAAAGTGACGGAACTTCCCTCCGAAGCTTGCAAGGGTGTCATTTCTTCAATCGTCGGCGGGCTAAACAGCGCCGGTTGCGGAGCGCCTATTTGCCGTGTCCGCGTCGGCATCGGGCGTTCGCTCGCCGGTAGCGCGTCAATCTGCACGACGGAAACCTGATAAAGCACTGACAGGCGAAACGGCTGGGTGAATGTACCCCACACGCGGGCCAGTTCTTCCATGTCCAGCGTGTTTTGAATGATCTGTATCCTCTCACGCGCATCCTGCAACCCGTGCGCCAGATACTCATCGGGGACTATCGGGTTCTCGTGAAAGACGCGCATGGCTTCGCCCAGAATTTCGTGGGCGATCGAGTTGCCGGTCTGCGGCTCGTTTTGCGCGTAAGGCGTCAGCAGATAAAACAAATTCAGCGAGAGCGGGGGTGGCACCAAGGTATCGGACGTGCCTCGCTTTAACTGCCAGTCCATATTCTTGAACGCCGAATTTTCTTGGACTTGATACAAAAACAAGTTGATCCGCCGACCGCCACCGCCTTCGTCGGGGGCTAGGATGGTCACGCCGGTGGCTAGCTTGGGCTGCATCTCACCGATCAGGAGCTTCTGCAAAGATTCGCTGACCATGCCGATGGCGGTAGATGCGCTCATGCTTGCATTCCCCTCATCTGAGCGACCAACGATACGAACGGTTTAAGTAACTACGCTCCCAAAATGCATGACCCGATTGGGCATTTGACCGTGGAGGCGCCTCGTTAAGTTTGGTGTGGATCGGAGGCATGAATGTCGTTTCCTGTTGACGCGCTCGTTGCCCGTCGAGTTGATGGGTCAGGTCGGTAAGTGCGCGTTGGAGTTGGGCAATCTGCTCTTCCATGGCTTTTAACGGTTGCTTGGTCGTTCCAGCAAGGTCGAGTTCTGGAAATGAATGATCGGAAGGCATGAATTTGGGAACAGGTGCTGGCCTTGGCAAAGCGTCCTCATGGATGACTGGCCCGGTGAATGCGGGCACGGGGGAAATTTGTCCGGTAAATACAGGTGGGCTTTCAGCCGGGGGTTTTGTCCGCATACGGAATTCGGGTGGAGACCGTTCAATCGCAGAATAAATAGCGTCAACCGGAACCATGGCTGGCTCTGCACTTGCCGGAAGGTACATGGATGGACGATTTCCTGCTTCCTTCATTGCCGTTGGATTAGGCGTTTCCCCATCTAAGGCTTGCGGCATGGGCATTGATAAACTAGGTGTCGTCGCTGAATTAAGGTTTGTATGTGGATCGGGATAAGCCTGTCCTGAGCGTAGTCGAAGGGGTCGCGCAACGACCATTTCCGGCATTTGGCCTGTCAGTTTGCCGGAAGCGTCTGCAAGAAATCCCTCCTCTTTAAAGTGTGCGTGGGAGGGCAATGCTGTTGTGGCAAGGTTTGGATGTAGAAGGCCGGGATAAGCCTGTCCTGAGCGTAGTCGAAGGGGTCGTGCAACGACCGTTTCCGGCATTTGGCCTGTCAGTTTGCCGGATTCGTCCGCAAGAAATTCCCCCTCGTCCCCTTCTTTAAAGGGTGTATGTGGGAGGGGTCTTGGCTTATCCCTGCTTATCTCCCGTTGCATATCAACCGGATTGGGCTTATCGCCGTTCTCTGCCACTTGCGGGAAAGGGAGGGGCAATCCGGTTAAATTGGGATTTTCTTCGTCGTTCCGGCAGGGAGCGCCGGAATCTAGGCTCGATGGATGGCGAAAATTGAAAGCGTCCATGCGATCTGGATTCCGGTGGTCCATGCCGGAATGACGGCTTATTTCAACCGTATTGGGAGAGGGAAAGGGCGTTTGGCTTAACTCAACCGTCTCCAACGCCGAAAAATTCTGTGGTTTGGAAATGCCGGGGATCATCAGGTTGGTTTGTTCACCGATAACTTCCTCTTCCAGCACTGTTTCCTGGGTTGTGAGAGGCGATTCCTCCACAGCTTCGGGCCACTCAAATTTACTATCTTTAGATTCCCGCCAAGCATCAAGCGGCTCGGATGCTTCTAGCTCGGCATCTTGGCCGACATAAGGGAGTTCCTGCGACAACATCGGCCCACCCGACGGCGTGATGCCATCACTGCGGTCGGGCAACCCCAAGAGGGTTCGTACCCTAGTCGGATAGACTAAGGGCGCAGATTCCTTGTTCAAGGGGGCATTCCCCGTGCCTTGCGAGACCGACGGCATTTCAGATGGCATGATTCAAGCTCTCGATTTCTTGGGCCAGCACGTCAATATAAGTGTGGCGTCTTGACCGTGGCATACTCATGATCTCCTGTTCGCTCCAGTGATAGTGATAAGCGAGATAGTGAACTTCCCGGTGCAAACGACTGCGACCGAGGCTCAATTCTGCAAAAAAGAACTGTGCGGGGTCGAATGGCAAAGCGTAGTCACGACCACATTCAGGGCAATCCGATTCTAGGGTCAATTCGACTTTAGGGGCAATGGATTCCATCTTCCGCTCAATCTCCATTCGCGCCAACGGGGAAAGCCTAGCCACCATTGCCTCATTGGGATGCCGGAAAAGCCCGATGTTCTGAATGCATCGCTGTAGCAACAAACTGGCTGCCCGTGCCTCGTTGTCCGCCACGATGGGCGCGAGGATTTCTTGGTCGCCGCCGTTTGGCAGGCGAAAGCCAAGTTCGCGGCAGGTGTCGCCCTGCTCCGGCATAAATGCGGCGGCTTCCGAGAGTTCCATGGTGTGGAACGGCCCTTGCCCCACCGACTCGGTGACGGGAATATCGTTGACGGAAAAACTGACCGTCACTTTTTTACCACAGCCAGACCACGGGCAGCAGAGATGGGCGCGCACCTGATCGCCCAAGGTCAGTTCGCGTAGCTTGAGCAACAAATAGTGCCGGTCGGCCACGAGCAAATTGCGCGTCACTTCCTCGGACACGCCGCCTACCGAACCGATGCGGCTGACGCACCGGCTCAACAGGGTCGTGACACGCTGTGCCAGCCCTGAACGGCGGTCCCCCGCAAGCCACTCCTCTTCCCGTCCGGTCAGCGGAGACAACTCGGCTTCCCGGTGGGTTACGCCCTGTTCATCGACGTATCCACCGGGGAGAAGGACTGCGGCACTATCCCAACGGCAACTCATCCCAGTCACTCAGATCATTTCTCGGTCGGTTCGCCCACTGCGGCATCCCGCTCCCAGCCCTCATGCTCCAGCTTGATCGTCTGGATCATCACGGCGTTCCCGCTGGCATCGAGTTCGGGGATGGCCTGATATTCGGAGACCCAGCAGCGGTGGGCGTTATAGGCTAAAACCGTCGTGCCCTGAAGGTTGCAGACCTCAATGATGAGGTCTTTGCGAAAGTGCTTCAGTGACATGGCTGCCTCACCCTGGTAGTTGTTGACCAGATTGGCCCATGCCTCAAAGGCGGTGTCATGAGTGACCCCTGCGGAGAGGGTGATCGCGTCGTAGGTGGTCTTGCCGGGAATCTTACGCGGTACGCTCTGGTCCCCCGATTCGTACCACGTCGTCACCTCGGTGGTTTTTTTCAGGGCGCTGCACTTGCTCAGGCCGGCCACATACTGACCGTCCCACTTGATCTTGAATTTGAAATTATGATAGGGATCAAACCGTTCGGTATTAACGCTAAACTTAGGCACTGTTGCACTCCTTATTTCGTATCGTTAGGCATTCCGATGAAGCATTCATCAAGATTGACCTGATTTCTGGCTGATCTTGACCATGACAAATTCGGCGGGTTTGAGTGGGGCAAACCCCACCAAGATGTTGACAATGCCTTGGTCGATATCGTCTTGGGTGGTGGTTTCGCCGTCGCACTTGACGAAGAATGCTTGTGAAGGGGTTGTCCCTTGAAAAGCCCCCCGACGATACAAGGACATCATGAAAGACTGGATGTTGAGCCGCAGTTGGCTCCACAGTGGCGCGTCGTTGGGTTCGAACACCGCCCACTGGATGCCGTTGTAAATGCTGACGCGCAGTAAAATGGCCATCCGGCGAACAGGAATATACTTCCACTCGGCATCGGCGGTGATAGTGCGAGCCCCCCAGATAATGCGCCCCGCCGCCGGAAACTGGCGGATGAGGTTCACATGGTAAGGATCGACGTTAAGGTTGCCTTGCTCCACATCGGTGAAATTCTTCACTAGGCCCGTAGCCCCTGCCAGTGCCGCCGCCGTACCGGCTGGTGCTTTCCAGACTCCGCGCTGAGCGTCAGTTTTGGCGTACATGCCCGCAACAAAACCGCTTGGAGGCACAGGAATGGGATCCTTGGATAATCCAGTGGGATCGGACATCATCAGCCAAGGCCCATAAACAGCCCCATAAGAGTTTTTAGGGGAAATGCCTTTGACGAAATCCTGCATCTCGTCTACTGTATCGTCATCTGCTGTCATGTCGCCAATGAAGAAACAATCACTGAGGGGGCGGGTGGCGCAGTAGTTCATGCCTGCGCCCACTAAATTTTTAGAACCCCGGCCGGGGACGGCAATCAGGCTCACGTCGTTGATGGCATCAAGAATTTTAAATGCATTGATAAAGTCCAGATTATCAGTAAGATCAATTCCATCGTGGCCCAATACAACGCTGCCCGCGTAAACCCCGGCTGCTGAAGATGCCTGTTGCCCTACCATATAGCGCGGCATCGAAGTCAAGTTATTGACGGGCCGGGTCACGGCACATCCCAGGGTTTCCAAGGCTCCCGATTGCAGCAGGCCAAGTTTTAGCAAGGCCGACACGTCCGTAGCTCTGTCCTGCGCGGGCGTAACGACAACCGAAGATGTAAATCCCGCCATTCCTGATTTCAAAAGGAGGCGTCCTTGGTCAACTGAGCATTCGAATAATTTGAAGGCATTTTGATCAGTCGTGTTGCGTTGTATAGTCAACCGCTGCACGATGTATTGTATGGCCTTTGCCACGTTTTCCAGAGTTTCGAGATTCAGTGCCTTGCCCGAGTTTGAAGTTTCTTTCGGGTCAATACCATCGTCTAGGTTGATTTCCTGATCGCCATCGCTGTTGATGTTAATCCGCAGTTTTCTCTTCTTGGCTATCTCCGCATTCAATGGCAATGCAGGAGAAACAGCCCCTTTGCTTATGCCGAAGGTGGCATTGGTTTCTTTCTGATTGACAAAGACACGGATCAGCTTGGATTTAGAGGTGGCAGTTTCGACAAAATTAGGCATCCCCGGAACCATGCTTAGATTGTCATGGGTCTCGCGCGGCTCAGCTTCGCCTTCATAAAATACTTGGAGTTTGAACTCGTTGCCAGCATCGTGGGTGCCATCGCTGACGATCACTTCAATCTTATTGCCCCATGCACCGGGATTTGCGGCATTAATGGTCAGGCTCAACTTGGCATTGGTCGATGCACGATCTTCCAAGCCTATGCTCGCGGTCTTATTGCCATCACCAGCCACGCGGATGATGTAACACTGCGATCCCCCATTATTGAAAAATTGATAGACGGCGTGAGCCAAGTAAGCGCGGACGGAAATAAACCCTCCGAATAGATTTTGAAACTCGGTGAAATTATAAATCTTGGTTGCTTTGCTGAGGGGTCCCTTCTCCGCTTCGCCGATGAACGCCGCAGTCGATGTGCTTGCGGTGGTGATCGGTCTTACCCCACTTGAAATTTCTTCGACATATACGCCGGGATAGGTAGGTGTTGCCATGTTAGCTGATCTCCCTTGAATGTTAAGTCAATCAAACGCGAATGTGTGGTTGGGTGGTGACTTTGTCGATTATTTGGTTTTGCCGGCTTTGCCAGTAGGCTTGGCCTTCTCTGTAGCCGAGTCAGCATTGGCAGGGACATCCCCTGCCACCAAATGCTGTTCCAGATCGACGGGTGCGGGCTGGTGTTGAGGTGGGGGGGTGTCGATTAGCCGAAGAAGATTTTTGTTCTTAAGCTTTTCGAACATGGAGTTATCGACGACCTCCACTGCCGGCATATCAAGTTTCATGCCAATCGGCAAATACACGGTTTGCCCACTGTTACAATGGAACGCGACCATGCGGTTCGTTATATTTTCTATGGTTACTGTCATACTTGAGCCTTTTGCGTTATTGTCTGCGTAAGTTATCCCATCACTTAAGAACGCTTAACCATTGTTCAATCCTATTTCGCAAAGCCTAGATCAGGCAATGCTATCAACAGGAACAGCCGTATTTTTTTATAATCAGTTACTCGTTCTTATTCATCATACTGTTGCCGCCAATTGCCAGCGGCGATGGCGCGTAAAGGGAATGGCGGATGTGTTTTCCACCACATTAGGAGAAGCTGTTTGGTTGAGATACCTTCGAAGCACAGCCCACAAGGAGTGAATTTTTCTGATTTGCAACTATCTTCTCCATGAAAACATTATCCTGAAATTAGTGTCACGGACGGCTAGGGAAGAAATTCCCGTTGCACAATGCTCTGCTTTGTCCACACTTGATGTTTAAAAACCACGATTCTTTGACAGTCTACCGTATGGGACAACTTACCTGTCAATGAATGGATTTTTAATTAATAATTAACCAAAAACAGGTTAATTTTATAGATTCAGCGACTCTGCCCCGGCTCGGATAGTTTATGCTTTATAGCCCTCTGCGATAGAAACCTTTGGTACTAGTTTTGGCGTTATGAAGGTTGTGTTGCGTTAACTCCCTTCCAACAAGGCTCGCGCGGCCTCGCCATCGAGTTGATCCGGTTTAGTGGACCGAATTGTATTTTTGAAGCCATCCACCGGATTTTTCTGCTCTCACGTTTTTTTTAAATAGTACCCACTGATCGACTAGCACTGGCATTACCGAGTGAATGCGCATATGATGCGCATAGGAGGTACGCAATGAAAGCTTCTGCACACACCCAAGTTCGCAAACGTCCCGTCAACCTGACCCTGAATGAAGACCTGGTACTGCAAGTCCGGCAGTTGACCCCTAACTTGTCTGGGGTCGTCGAAGGCTTGCTGACCGAGTTTGTCGAGCGCGAAATGCAGCGCCGCTGCGAGCAATCTCAAAAGCTTGAAGCAACCATCGCGCTGTGGAACGCCTTTGAGGAGCAACACGGCGCGTTTGCCGACGAATATTCGACACTCTAATGCCGCAATTCGATGTACACCGAAATGCCGGGCGTCAGCGGGAAACCATCCCATTCGTGGTGATTGTCCAGTCCTCGTTGTACAACGACTATCGACGCCGTGTCGTGGTGCCATTGGTGCGCAAGGAATTGCTCGGATCGATTGCCGATCCGAGCTTCAATCCGACGTTCACCATCGAAAGCCTCGATGTCGTACTGCACCCGCTAGAGATTGTTTCCATACCGACCGGGCAGTTGGGTATTTGGGTGGGCTCATTGTCCGAGGCGGGCGATCAAATCATCCGGGCTATCGATCAATTGCTGAGCAGGGCTTGGCAGTGAGGGGTTCCAAGCCCAACATTAACCATTGAACAGCTACATCGGATGCCTACCCTGATACCAAGCCTACCCCAGACAGGCGAACATGCAGTAACCCTATGTTTCCCAACACACCTTAAACCGCTTGCCCAATTTAAGCGCACGGCGGACGGTCTCCGGTACTGTGGTTTGGTAGCGGTCGGTCAAGGTAGACTCAAGTTCGAGTGTGGATGCCATAGCTGCCTCCTAAAGGGCCGGTTCGCTCACTGGATCAGTGTTCGCTTCCGTTTGCCTTGGAACTGCATCCACCTCGGCATCCGGTTCTATTTTGTTTGATGGACTAACGCCCACTCAACAGACTGCTCAACAAAAAACCAGCCGCCACTGCGATGCCAATGGATGAAATGGGATTGTCGCGAATATAACCGCTGCAATTATCCATCATCCGCTTCTCGGCATTTTTTATTTGTTGACCCTTTTCGCTCAGCGCTTCTGCGGCCTGGCTGGTTGCTGCGGATATTTTATCGACCGCCTCATGAGCGGTATTCACAGCATTATCTAAGGTTTCCATAGTGATTTCATATATCTATTTGATGTGTATGTTATTTTTGACCCATGTCACACCACCGACGCCACGCGCTACCGCGGCTTCCTTGCTCGCAAATGAAAAGCGGTTAACCGTTAGATCGGTGATATGCTTGGGTCGGTACGGTAGCGTACTGACTAGGTAAGGGGAATCTTGTATGGTTATTACCATGGAAGGAGTTATCCTTCCAAATTCTCAACATCCAATGATGGGGAAAAATGCCCAAATCCCACCTCGCCAAACCGACCGCTGCTTCCGTAAAGCCAATCGATACCCCTGTCACACCGATAGACAAAGCCTATCTCACAATGGAGGGTACGCCGCCTATCATTGGCATCGGCGCGTCGGCGGGGGGCTTGGAAGCCTTGGAACAATTCTTTGGCCCTATTCCGGCATCCAACAGCGCGGCATTTGTCGTCATTCAGCACCTAGACCCCAACCACCAAGGTATCTTGCCGGAATTGTTGCAGCGGGCCACGCCGATGAAGGTAGCCCAAGTCGGCGAGAGCATAAAAGTGGAGATGAATTGCGTCTATGTGATTCCGCCGAATAAAGACCTGTCTATCCTGCACGGCAAGCTACACTTGCTTGACTCGGTCGCGACCAGGGGCTTGCGCCTGCCGATAGATTCGTTCTTCCGTGCGCTGGCTAACGACCAGCGTGAACGGGCCATCGGCGTGATCCTTTCCGGGATGGGTTCTGACGGCACATTAGGTCTGCGTGCCATCAAAGAAAATGCCGGCTTGGCTGTAGTTCAATCCCCGAATTCCGCCAAATTCGATGCCATGCCGCGCAGTGCGATTGAAGCCGGGTTGGCCGACATCGTTGCGCCACCCGAAAAGCTGTGGGAGCGGATAGCCGCCTATCTTAACCATAGCCCGCGTGGGATTCATGCCACCCCGGAACCAATCCTTGAGCTGAAATCGCAAAGCGCGCTGGATCAAATTGTCATTTTGCTGCGGGAGCGGTCCGGCAACGACTTCTCGCTGTACAAACAGAACACCATTTACCGCCGCATCGAACGGCGGATGGGGCTGCACCAAATCAACGCCATCGCCCAGTACGTGCGTTATCTGCGCGAAAATCCGCAAGAACTTGATCTGTTGTTCAAGGAACTGCTGATTGGCGTGACCCATTTTTTTCGCGACCTAGCGGTTTGGGACTTCCTCAAGACCGATGCCATTCCCCAGTTGTTAGCGCGTTATCCGACAGGCAAGGCGCTGAGGGCCTGGATACCGGCTTGCTCGACCGGGGAAGAAGCCTATTCCCTCGCCATCGTATTCAACGAAGCATTGGCACAAAGCCAGCCCAAAAGTCGTTTCACCTTGCAAATTTTTGCCACTGACCTTGATCAAGATGCGATTGACAAGGCTCGCCTTGGTTTTTATCCAGCCAATATTGCCGGAGATGTGTCGGCCGAACGGCTGGATCGTTTCTTCACCGTCGAAGCACAAGGCTATCGCATCAACAAAGACATTCGCGAGACCGTCATCTTTGCCCCGCAGAACGTCATCATGGACCCGCCGTTTACCCGACTGGACATCCTCTGTTGTCGTAACCTGATGATTTATCTTGGCCCTGAATTGCAAAAGAAGCTTGTCCCGCTATTCCATTATTCACTGAACGCACACGGCATCCTGTTACTCGGCAGCGCCGAAACCATTAGCAGCTTTACCCATTTTTTCAACGCCATCGACAGCAAATTGCGGCTATACCGGCGTATGGAACATCCTATACAACTGGGGGGCGTTGAATTTCCCGCCAAACATTTTCCGGTGGCATCCCCAACCGAAGCCATCGACGACAAAACCAAGGCCGTCGCCAATCTGCAAACGCTGGCTGACCAGTTGCTGTTGCAACACTTCTCCCCGGCCGCGGTCTTGGTCAATGCCGACGGCGACATTCTCTACATCAGCGGGCGCACCGGCAAATATCTGGAACCGGCCGCCGGCAAGGCCAATTGGAATATTCACGCCATGGTGCGTGAAGGGTTGCAGCATGTACTTCCCGGCGCATTGAGGAAAGCCCAACATCAAACCGAAGCCGTCCATCTGCCGGGCTTGACGGTGGGTACGAACGGAGGGGCGCAAACCATCAACCTCACGGTGCAGGCGATCACCAAACCCGAAGCCTTAAGCGGATTGCTGATCGTCGTATTTACCGATGTGGCGATGCCGCCTGCACGCAAATCTTCCCGCAAGCAACCCAACGCGGCGCAGCAATCCTTGTCGGTCGAATTGCAACAAGCCCACGAGACATTTCAAACGATGCGCGAAGAAATGCAGACTTCGCAAGAAGAGCTCACCTCCACCAATGAGGAACTGCAATCGACCAATGAAGAATTGCAATCCTCCAACGAGGAATTGACGACCTCCAAGGAAGAGATGCAGTCCTTAAACGAGGAACTGCAAACTGTGAATACAGAACTACAAGCTAGGGTGGATGACCTGTCACGCGCCAGCAATGACATGGACAATTTGCTCAACAGCATGGAAATCGCCACGGTGTTTCTGGATAATGCGCTGAACATCCGGCGTTTTGCCAGCCACACCACGCATTTGTTCAAACTGATTGCAGCCGATGTGGGGCGGCCGCTGTCGGACATCGTCACCGATTTGGACTATCCGCAACTGCATCAGGACGCACAGGAGGTGTTGCGGACTTTGATGTTCATGGAAAAACAGGTAAAAGCCTGCAACGACCGTTGGTTCAAGGTGCGCATCATGCCGTATCGCACTCAACACAACGCCATTGATGGCTTGGTCATCACTTTCATTGACATCTCCGAAACCAAAAAGCTGGAAGCGGCATTAAGGAACCATCATGAAAATGCCGATTGACGCCACGCTGAATGCCGCAGATCTGCGCCAACGGGCGGAACAAGAGCTTGCCGCCAAAGCAGAGACCTTGACCGGCAATCTGATTGACGAACGCAGGCCAATGTATGAATTGCAAGTCCACCAGATCGAGTTGGAGATGCAGAACGAGGCATTGCAGGAAGTACGGACGGTGGCTGAACTGGCACTGGAACGCTACGCCGAACTATTCGATTTTGCCCCCATCGCTTATTTTATCTTAGGGATTGACGGCATTATCCGACAGACAAATCTCCGTGGCGGAATATTATTGGGCTTAGAACGATCCAAACTGGTCGGCAAGCCCTTTGCCCAGTATGTATCCAGCGAATACCGGCCTGAGCTAAAGCAGTTTCTGTGCAACGTGTTTGCCAGTGTGTGTGACGGCTCGCAGCGTTGCGAGATAAGCCTGAAAGCAGGCGATAATATCCGCTGGGTGAAGGTCGAGGCGACAGCCGACACCAGCCGCCAAACCTGCCTGACGGCAATGGTGGACATCACCGAACAGAAGCGCACCGAGCAAGAATTGCAACTGGCGGCGACCGTTTACACGGTGATAGATGAAAGTATTGTAGTAATAGATAAAAACTATCGAATCATTGCCGTTAACCCGGCCTTTACTGAAATGACGGGGTATACGGCCGAAGAAGCCATCGGTCAGTCAACCTCTCTGCTGGAATGCGAATTACAGGATAAAGCTTTTTATCAAGAGATGAAAGATAGGCTGAATGCCACTGGCTGCTGGGGGGGCAAGCTATGGCACCGGCGTAAAAATGGCGAACCCTATTTTAAGCGATTAACTATTAGTTCAATGTACAGTGTTAGCGGCGAAGTCATTCGCCGAGTCGCCATGTCCTTTGACATTACGGATGAATTTCGGGCAGAGGACATCATACACAAACAAGCCTACATTGATACGCTCACCGAACTTCCCAACCGGCGGATGTTTTTTGACCGGCTGAGGCAGGTGATCGAAAAATCACATCGGACGAACCGGAAATTAGCACTCCTGTTTCTCGACCTTGACCATTTCAAAGACATCAACGACACCTTGGGCCACGATATGGGGGATATATTACTTAATAAAACCACGCAACGCCTAAAAAACTGTATCCGTGAGACTGACACTCTGGCGCGTTTGGGCGGCGATGAATTCACCATTATCATGGAAGAATTGGAAGGGCTCATTAGCATCGACCGGGTTGCCTTGTCCATTCAACAATCCATGGCAGCACCGTTCCAGTTGAAGAATGAACGCTGCCATGTGTCGTTCAGCATCGGCATTGCGCTATACCCGGATGATGCCATTGATACGGACGGCCTGCTCAAAAAAGCCGACCAAGCCATGTATGCCGCCAAGCAAAAGGGGCGCAACCGTTCCTGTTACTTTACACCCGCCATGCAGAAGGCTTCGAAGACTAGGCTAAGGCTGATCAATGATTTGCACAGCGCACTGGGCGACCATCAATTCTGGGTCGCCTACCAGCCAATTGTGGAATTGGCGACCGGCTACATTCACAAGGCCGAGGCATTGGTGCGCTGGCAACACCCTACTCTAGGGCTGATCGAACCTACCGAATTTATCCCCGTCGCCGAAGACACCGGCATAATCATTGACATCGGCGAGTGGGTATTCCGCCAAGCGACCAATCAAGTGGCAAAGTGGCGGGCCAATGGTCACCCGCTATTTCAAATCAGTGTCAACAAATCCCCCGTGCAGTTTCGTGACAAAAGTGACTGCCATGGGAATTGGGCAATGCATTTAGAGCGATTGGGCCTGCCGGGAAGTTGCATCGTGGTGGAAATCACCGAAAGTCTGTTGCTGGATATGACCACCATCGTTGCAGAAAAATTGCTAGTCTTCAGGGATGCCGGCATGCAAGTGTCACTAGACGATTTCGGGACAGGCTATTCGTCGCTGTCCTGCCTGAAAAAATTTCACATCGATTACTTGAAGATTGATCAGCAATTTGTCAACAATCTAACCGCCGACTCCATCGATTTTGGATTATGCGAGGCCATCATCCTGATGGCGCACAAACTAGGGATGAAGGTCATCGCCGAGGGGATAGAGACCACCGTTCAGCGTGACTTATTGTTGCAGGTCAGTTGCGATTATGGGCAAGGGTATCTATTCTCCAAGCCAGTATCGGCGGAGGAGTTTGAGAAGTTGTTTTGATGGGTTTCATGTGGTCGGATGCAGTTCCTCGCGGATGACCTTGCGCAAGGTTTCCTCCAACGTCTTGCGCACCATCGCCTCATAAAAATTGGGCGTATACACCAGCAATTCTCATTTTGAGATTTTGAAGCCAACTCGATACGTTTGTAGTACCGCCTTTAGGCGGAATAGAGCGCAGAAGACCGGCTAAAGCCGGGACTACGAACGGTGTTTTTTCACCAACAAAAACCTTGCATTGCCAAAATGAGAATTGCTGGGTGTATACCGAATAGCTCACCAAAATGGGCTTATTTCGGCCTAATTTACCTCATCCGTCCATACCTTGAAACTCGTCATCGTATTCGGTCCAAATGTCTGGATGAGGGGGACATCGGCGGCATCGCGACCCCGTGCGACCAGCACACGGCCTTTGCGCGGCGCGTTGTTGCGGGGGTCAAAGGTATACCAATGCCCGCCAAGGTAGACATCAAACCAAGCAGCGAAGTCCATTGGGCTTGCGGGCGGCGGCGATAGGCCGATGTCACTTAAATAACCCGTGCAATAACGGGCCGGGATATTCATGCAACGGCAAAAAGTGATGGCGAGATGCGCAAAATCGCGACACACCCCAATCTTTTCTTGGAAAGTCTCGCCAGCCGTGCGGGTCGCCCGTGCATGTTCGTAACCAAATTGAACATGGTTATGGACGAAATCGCAAATCGCCTGGACACGCCCCCAACCAGTGGGCGCATGCTCAAAAAGATCCCACGCTATTTGCGACAGGCGATCCGTATCGCAATAGCGGCTTCCCAGCAGGAATACCAAAGTCTCCTCGGGTAAATTCTGCACGGGAAGCTGCCAAGCCGAGGTAGTGGCTGAATCCATAAGCCCCGAATCGTTCACGACAGCATCGGACGAAAGCCGGATTTGGCCTTTGGGTGCGACAATCCGACTGCACCAGTTGCCGAAATTATCCCTATAGGCAGAAACGGGGATCGACGGCTGGGTGATGAGGTGGTCGGGGACCAGAATATCTGAGGCGCGGGTGTAATGGATGTTCAACGTCAATATCATTGGCGTTGGTTGGGGGCAGTCGTAGATTATTTCGTAACCGACTCGGATTTTCATACGATACTTATCCTCAAAAATTTCATGTTGTATCATTCTCTTTGTTATGCTGTCGAGACATAGGTAGACTACATGAATTGTCCGTCCCATTCGGTGCGCTGGCGCTCATAAAGTGAAGTAACTTTGAAACGCATGCCCCCAAACCTTGCCTCAGCCTTCAACCTAGGAATAATCAAGATGCGCCGCTTGCAAATAAATCATGTCACCACTTACGAATTCACTGAAGCAGTCACCTTGTTGCCGCATACCTTGCTATTGCGGCCTCGCGAAGGCAAGGACATACGCATCGAGTCGGCCACGCTGGCTATTGTCCCCGCGCATCAACTGCAATGGCAGCGCGACGTGTACGACAATGCCGTGGCCTTGGCGACATTTAGCGAGAAGGGCAAGCGACTGTCCATCGACAGTCGGCTCGTCCTCCAGCACTATGACGACCAGCCCTTGAACTTTATAGTGGCGGAATACGCCGTCCGTTATCCTTTCCAATACGACCCTGCCGAGCGTGCCGATCTGGCCCCTTACCTGTCCACGCTCTTTGAGCAAGACCGGCCGGCAGTGAGTGCGTGGCTACAGCAATTCTGGCAGTCGGGCCAAGTGGTGGAAACCTATCTGTTACTGGAGTGGGTCAATAAAGCGATTGCAACTGGATTCACTTACCAACAGCGCGAACTACCCGGCGTTCAAACCCCGGCGACCACATTAGTCAATCACTCCGGTTCTTGCCGCGACTTTGCCACCTTGTTCATCGAATCCTGCCACTATTTAGGGCTGGCGGCACGCTTTGTCAGCGGTTACGTGTACTCGCCCGCACCGGTGATGGGTCAAGGCGCAACCCATGCTTGGGCGGAAGTCTATCTGCCCGGCACTGGCTGGAAAGGGTTTGATTCCACATCCGGGCAGTTGGTCGGCAATGACCACATCGGCTTGGCCGTGGGCCGGCATCCCGAGTCGCTGCCCCCGGTGGCCGGTTCATTTCTTGCCGACACCCCTCAATCGCCGGTGATGACCGTGACGGTGGGGGTCGTCGAAATCGGAGCGTAGGAGCGGGCCATGCCCGCGATGGAGGTGTCGCGGGCATGGCCC
>CAIWDB010000619.1 GCA_903911305.1 uncultured Methylococcaceae bacterium
AAAGTCATCGGGGAAAATCAATCACGGGAAATACATGCAATTGGCTTGCTAAAAAGGCTTCGCTGAGTGTCCTGTCGTCAACATTGCCTAGAAATATTATATTCTCTTTCAACCCAAGCTGCTCCGAAATTGTCACAAGGGATTTACTAATTCCTTTTGAATGTCTCGCTACAGATTGAACCGGTTCACTTCCTATGACAACCAGTAAAATATCTGGTTTACTTAACACAATTTGTGGCAGGGCATATTTGATAAACTCGACTAGACCTTTGCGCCTAGTTAATCTCCCAACACTCAAAAGAATGGGCCGAGTTCCTGCTTTGATTCTCTCACGAAAGCCCTTACCGCCGTCAAAATCGCTACAATCCGGCAAGTCAGTCCCAGGGTTCAGGATTTCGATTTTTTCCGCTGGCATTCCCGCGTTGATTGCAAGTCTCCGGGTGTTCCTGCTGTTGACCAGCCATCCCTGCGAACGGCAGATTGCGGGCAGGAAAATCTTTTGATACAAAAAATTGGGTGCGATGATGTCGAGTCCATGCAGATAGGTTAATATCGGTACGCCAAACAACCCCCCTGCCAACACAGCCGGTAAAGCCGCTACCCCACTTCCAGCAAAAATGAACGCTGGTCGCCGCTGTTGGATCAATCGGCAAGTTTGCCAAAAGCTACCCATCAGAAAACGCCAAACCGGAAGTGGTGGGTTGGTTTGGACATGCTTGGAACCGTCGACGAATGCTTTCGCCCCTGACGGCCCAATCAACAAAACTTCGTATTGAGTACAAAGCCCTTGGTAAATATGAAGATTCAGCCGTTCCATCCCGCCTTGCATGGGGGGAAAGTTCCGTGTCAGGTAAATGATCGTTGCTTTGTTCATTATGCAGCTACCTATCTTCCCCGTTCCCTTCAATCCCCCGGTAATGCAAAGACGAAACCTGCTCGGACAGTAGGCCAATAAGAAGCGTAAACAAGGCTGACATCAGCAAAAACAGGCTCATATTGGTGAAACGGCCTTGAATATGAAAATTGTAAGCATAGAGCGCCGAGCCGGAAGAGAAGAGAAATAGGCTAATCGGTAAGAACAGACGCATGGGTGAGAACAGAGCGCCAATTTTTAGGATTATCATAAAAAAGCGCGCGCCATCTCGTAACAATTTGATTTTACTTTTGCCTTTTCTTTTGCCGGCTTGTATGGGGACATAGGTGACCGGGAAGCCTGCCCGGAAGAAAGCCATGGTGCTAGTGGTTGGATATGAAAAACCATTGGGCAATAAATAAATAAACTTGCGGAAGCGTTGCGCACGCACCGCCCTGAATCCTGAGGTCAAGTCCTTTATTCTATAACCAGTCATAATGCTGGCAAAGCGGTTGTAGAAACCGTTGGCAAGCCGGCGGGCCAACGATGCATGAGAGGAAGGTATCCTCGCACCGACAACTAGGTAATAACCTTCATCAATTTTTTCCAATAACCGGGGTATGTCGGCGGGGTCATGTTGCCCGTCGGCATCCATGAAAACAATCACATCGCCCGTTGCTTTTCTTGCCCCTGTCTTGACTGCGGCTCCATTGCCCATGCTAAAGGGGTGGCGGATTGTTCTCACCCGGTTGGCTTTGCAAACCGCTTGGGTATCATCGGTCGAGCCATCGTCTATCACTAAAATTTCTGCATAACCATAGGCTTGACGTAATTTTGGCAACAGTATACGCAAGTTTTCCGCTTCGTTCCGGGCGGGTAGAACGATGCTAAGGGTTTGATTGTTTTTTTGTTTGATCATTACATTGGGGACGCATGGAATCTAACAGAGGGTTATCTTAGGATGAAATAAACCTTTCCGATTGTTGCATGGTCACTTACTACTGTCTATAAAACCTTTGCGCTTGAGATAGGCTAATATGTCTGTGAATGTTTCTATGACATACTGAGCTTCTTGAACCACAAGATTAAGCCGCTCGATTCGGCTTCCAACCTCTTCTGGGTAATGGTGGGAAAATTTGTTGCGTAATACGGTAGCCGCTCCAAACTCCTCTGCCGAGCGAATAGCCCCAATTTTTTCCATCAAAAGAGCCTTGTCACGGTTGGTTTTATCACTTAGGTTTTCCTGTTCAATGTAAGCAATCCCTCGGAAAATCTGATCCTGAATCATCGCAACCGATTGAGAATAGCGTAGAATCAAAGCATCGATTGACTCTTCTTGGTCGTCGTCTAGCGCAGTCACTTTTTCTGCTGTTAACGGAAGCAAATCTTTGTTCTTATTGAGTGAATAGCTTAGTTTACTGATCCTTTGCCCGCAAGCGGAAAGATTGCCTAGCAGTATCTCCAACTCCTGGGTCATAATGGCACTCCTTTTCTGGCTATTGCATAAATCGGTTTATCCTCCCGATCAGGACTCTTCACCAAAAGATCCACCTTCGTTTGGCACTGTGATGACAAATGGTATTCGAGAGCCAATATAGACTTTAGCCCAAGCTCCTTGGACGCTTCAAAATACAAATCGATATCCCCCCCTTTTTTCGTATCATCGGCGCGTGAACCGAACAGGTAAGCCTTGCCTTCGGGGTCTACTTCATACAAATTATTTCGTATGGTTTGAAGCTCAAATTCGGAAAGCCTCATGTTGCTTGTGTCCTCTCCAAATCGCTAGACTGACTATCATTGCCGAAAATGGCGGAGCTTAATACCCGCACCTCTCCGACCCGATGGCGGAGGACATTTGCGAATATTTTGTCATAATGAAGAGCCAGCATTTCGGAAAGTTTCATGTCAATTTGCCTATGGCGTTTTTGCTTACCCATCGTCGAATTAAATCGAGTCGCATTCAACTGTGTTGCTCGGCAATTCACAGTTTGAACCCCTCTCCAAATATTTGCAGATATTCGCGAACTGAAGCCTGCCCCAATGTTTTTTCGCAGGAAACGTCGGGGCGGTCGGGTTAGATCCCAAACTATCGCTTCATGCTATTGCCCTGTTGACGCTCCCATCATGCATCTTTCACGTCCGTGCGTAACATTTTTTATTTCGGAGTGAATTTTTCAGCACTCTCTGGTTTTGCTGGCAACGAGGGTTGTTTAATATCTTGTTCTATTTGTTGCCTTAAATGCTGTATCTCCGCCAGATAGTCACGTTTCGTCAAAACACCCGTTTCGACTGATTGCTTGTTAAAGAATCGGTTTTCGGTGGCCGACAAGACCGCCAATGCATCAGGATAATAGCCATGAGTGGCTAATAAAGAAGCCTCCAACAATCCTGTCTTAGGTTCTGCGCTCAGTTCAAGTGTATGCGCAAACATGGCTAATGCTTCCGCTTTGTTGTGATTGTTCAACGCAATCAAGCCTTTGAGATGAGTTAAAGTCAGTTCATGGGTTCTATCGCTTTTGATCGCAGGATTCGTCATTAATGCGTTGGTTAGGCTAGTTAATTCATCTTGCCTCAACCACCCGCATTGTCCGGCACTGCCGAGGTTGGTCAATTGTTCAAGCATATCGGAAATATGAGAGTCGAAAAACACGGGGGATGTCTCGATTAACCGCACGGTGTCGGTAAAAAAGACTTGATCGGGTTGGTTGGTCATGCAGTATAGAACGGTTCGATGCAATCTAAGCTTGACATCCTTAGGGTGTTTTTCGGTTGCTGCGACGATGGTTTGCAATGCCTTGTCATGCAAGCCATGCTCAAAGTAAACATTGGCCGCAGAGCGTTGTGCCCTTATCGAATCGGGATGTTGCGAGCCCCACAACAACACTAACTCCAATTCGTTGCTCCATAGCTTGGACTTGGCAGCAGTAAAGCCTGTAAATATCAACAATACAACGACGAAAACGGTGGCTGTCAGTCTCGCATGTGTTTGAGCTGCATAAGCTATAGGCAGGAATAAGAAAATAGAGGGGAGGTAATTGCGATGTTCGTAGTATACATCCAATGGAACTACGGTGGATTCAAGCGCATGACCCACGAAAAAGAATAGGATGGCAAGGCTCAGCAAAGGATAAGATTTGCGAATGATCCAGGCAAAGAAGATCAACACTAGAATGGCAAAGAGTGCCAGCGCGGTGGTTGGAGGCGCAAGCAAGCTCGTTGATAAAGGAAAGTCGTCATTAAGTAACGATCCTGAATATAGTTTTGGAATGAGCAGATCATTCAGGTAATGCAGCAGAACCCTGCCTTCAGTTAGTCCGCGTTGAAAGGCAGTAAAACCGCGTGACAAGACAATAAAGGTTTGATCTTGGAATAAAAACCGGCTTACATAAATCATAACTGCCAATGCTGGTACGCCAAAAAAAACGAAGCTGACTGTTGGGGCAGGATGTTTCAGCAATCGAGATTGCTGGCGCAATACGGTGAATTCAATCACGCCTATCAACACAGGCAGCAAGACCCCATTCTCTTTGCTCAACAAGGCCAGCAGGGTACAAGGCACAAGCGCCACCACCATCCAAGCATAGCCTTTGATCGGGTGGGATTGCATCGCTTGCCGTCCATGTAGGTAGGCTAAAATGCCGCATAAAGAGAACAATGCCGAGAGCAAAGTCATCCGTTGCACGACATACAAAGTGGTGGTGACGTGGAATGGATGCAGCAGCCACAGTAAGGCGACGGACAGCGCCAGCCACTCGGCGCGATCTGATATGCTCGGTAAAATATTAAAACGGAAGAGTTTTATGACAACCCAGTAAAGTAGTGTTCCATTCAGCAGATGGATCATCAGATTGGTGTATTTGAACGACCACGAGTGTGCGGGCCACGTGTTGGCGTTAAGCAGGAAGCTCAGCATACTGATAGGGCGACCAGTTGGGCCGGCAACCCGACTATCCAAATAAAGCAGCAAGTTTTGCAGAGTGTCCACTTTACCGAACTCACCCAAAGCAGACAGATTGGCGGAGTCGTCAAACAGAAACGGCCCATTCAGTCCTGCCCAGTAGACCCATACACACAGTAACAACCCTGCATAAAGGGACAGACCCGCCAGCACGGTCGATGTTGGGAATCGAAAAGTTGTCATTACTGGAACAAGATGCCTATTAGTGGGTGGCTGTAGGCCAGAAGCCTTAGTTTTGGCAGAAGGATTTTTGCTTATTTTATACTAAAGAAACAATGTAGGGGCGGCTTCAGTCGCCCATTGGCGAATGAATTCGCCCCTACAAAGTTTTAATACTATGTTTGAATGGCGTGGAAAAGCTTGCTTCGCCTGTCAAAGCAAGCCCTTCGGCTTCGCTCAGGACAGGCTTTGACGTTCCACACCAAAAGTGAATTTGCCGGAAACGCTCGCTCTAAATGCGGCTTTTTTCAAGAACAGCGAATA
>CAIWDB010000620.1 GCA_903911305.1 uncultured Methylococcaceae bacterium
CATGATCAAGAAAGGCCAGATGGTGGCTGGCGAAAGCCAAGGTTTGTCTGCCGCAGGACAATTCGATTCATTGGCCGCCTAAAAGCCTGTAAGGGCGGCCAAAAACTGCGGTCGAAGGAATTAACGCAACACAACCTTTCCGGTTGGTTCCGATTTGTTCCGTTTCATTCCATTTATTGCGCCCAGCCCACTAACAATATCTCGCTGGCTTTCAGCTTTGACGCTCCAATACTAGGCCGCTGCGTAACATCAGTTGTTAAGACAGTGATGAACCCCTACTTATTCAGTGACTGGGGTTTTGAGTTGCTCCATCACCTGATCGATGGTGAAGCTTGCCGCCTTCTGGCGCGGCGGGAAATCCTTAAACGTGGAGAGGAACTGGCCCACGTACTGCTGCGCCGGCAACAACAGGTATACATGATTAAGATACCAGTCCCAGTAGGTGTTGGAGGTGACGGATGCTTTTTCGTAAGGATCCATGCGCAGATTGTATAACCAAGGAATGCGGGTTTTGACGAACGGTTCGCCCCAAATCGCCAAGGTCCCCGGACTACGTTGCTGGGCAAACACAACCTTCCAGTTGTCATACCGCAATCCAGTCAAGTCGCCATCATCCGAGAAGTAGAAAAACTCCTGGCGTGGGCTTTTCGGTTCCTGTCCGGTCAGGTAAGGAAGCTGGTTATAACCGTCAAGGTGAACCTTGAAGGTCTTGCCACCCGCAGCATAACCTTTGAGCAGCTTTTCCTTGATGTCCGGCACCCCGGCGGCGGCCAACAACGTCGGCGCCCAATCCAAATGGGAAATAATATCATTGGAGACACTACCCGGTTTGATGTGCCCCGGCCAGCGCACCATCGCCGGGACGCGGTAAGCCCCTTCCCAATTGGTGTTTTTCTCGCTGCGGAACGGGGTCATGCCGGCATCGGGCCAAGAATTCATGTGCGGGCCGTTGTCGGTGCTGTACATGACGATAGTATTGTCGGACAGCCCCAAATCATCCAATTTTTTCAACACCGTGCCGACATTCTTGTCGTGGTCGATCATCGCATCATGATACTCGCTTTGCCAGCGCCCGGATTGGCCCAAGCTTTCTGGTTTGGCATGGGTACGGAAATGCATGTGGGTGAAATTGACCCAGACGAACATCGGTTTGCCAGCCTTAGCCTGTTTTTCGATGAATTCGGCGGCGCGGGCTGCGGTGTCGTCATCAATGGTTTCCATGCGCTTTTTGGTCAGCGGCCCGGTGTCTTCAATCTTCTGTGTGCCATCCGGGTTTGCCCAACTGTGAATCACGCCACGTGGGCCAAATTTTTTGCTGAATCCGGGGAAATCGCTTTCTTTCGGGTAATCCGGCTGCTCCGGCTCTTCCTCGGCATTCAAGTGGTAAAGGTTGCCATAGAATTCGTCAAAACCATGCGCCGTTGGCAGGAATTCGTCTTTGTCACCCAAATGGTTTTTACCGAATTGCCCGGTGGCATAGCCTTGCGCCTTCAGCAACTCGGCAATCGTCGGGTCTTCCTTACGCAGCCCCAAATCCGCACCCGGCATCCCGACCTTGCTCAGCCCGGTGCGAAACACGCTTTGTCCGGTGATGAATGCGGAACGGCCGGCGGTGCAACTCTGCTCGGCGTAATAGTCCGTGAACGTGACACCTTCATTGGCAACCCGGTCGATGTTGGGGGTGCGGTAGCCCATCATGCCTTTTGAATAAGTGCTGACATTGGACTGACCAATGTCATCGCCCCAAATGATGACAATATTGGGTTTCTTGTTATCTACCGTCTGAGCAGGCTTGTCCGCCGCTTGAGCGGGCTTGTCTGCGGCCTGGGACGGTGTGACAGCACAGCACAACAACGCCGTCGCTGCCAAGGCGAGGTGGATTGGATGACGCAAAAGGTGTTGCATTGGAGGTCTCCCCATACTCGGTCAAGATGAAATCAAAAGCAAAATAATATCATATCCCTAAGTCATTCTGCTTTTGGATCATCTCCGGTATGGCCTAGCCATTGCCGTGAACGAGGCCACCGAAAGCTGCAACGAGTTGCGCGTCACGCCTTGAAGATACGTCAATTAACAACCTGATGAATTTAACCAAGTGGATAAACTCCCCACATCCTGCAAATTACCATCTGGCCCTAAGTAATAAACATGGGAGTTGGCTGATGACACCCCAACATACGAGTTGGTATTTTGATAATAACGATAATAATAGGGTGCCAATATCTGTGAAGCAGACCCTTTCGGAGAGAATAAGTTGGGGTAGTTTATTTCTGCCCAATTAAGCAAACAATCGGTGCGCGCTTGTGGACTACTGGCGGTAATTGTTTGCGATAACACACCATGCCCACCCTCCATTGGCACTACGGGATTATGCCACGATAGGTAATACATGCAAGTCTTCCCCATAAGCCCGCCTGCGGAACAATCCATGTAAGCCAGTTGATCCGGCCTAGTGGCTCCCAATGTAGGATTTATAGCGTTAAAATTTATAGCAACACCGACATTGTTATTGACGGGTGGGTTAGTATTGATGACATTTGTATTTAGTGCAAATAAATAGGCAGTGATCCCACCCCTGCCATCGTCAATATAGCCAATATTGTAATATAATGACTCAATGTTTCCCATCAATACATCATCCAGTTCACCTTGAAAATTGCTTATCTGCCGGTTAGTCGAATCATAATCAAAAGACCCTCTGAATGTAGTGTCGTCTATAAAAATCAACGTTACATCATAGTGGATATTAGCCGCCTGTACTAGGTTAACGTTGGCGACCACTAAGAATGACATGACAAACGATATAAATAGTTTCACTTTAATATTCCTATTGTTATAAATTAGGGCTTAGTAACTAACAGTCATACCGACATACACTGATCTTCCCAAACCAGGTAGGTTTTTGGTGTTTGGTCTGGACGAACTTAGAGTCATAGCCGATTGATCGCCAATATATACACCTGACACAGGATAATAGTATTGGTTGTCTAGGATGTTATCTAGGCCGACATCTATGCTCACATAATCCCATTGATAACCCGTTTTTGCATTCAGCAGAAAATAGGAGGGTGTTCTGAGTTCATTTCTTATGGCCTGCACATCGTCTTTAGCATCGACATACTGCATTTCGAAAGCTGATTTCCATCCTTTATATTCATGATTTAGGCTAAGCTTTATGTTAAAAGGCATCATGTGATAAAGATTTCCACTATCCATACGCTCACCTCTGACATAACTCATAATGGTATGTGTATAAATTTTTCCAAATGATTTTCCTTTCAATAGATCAGCACTAGCGGTAACATCAAATCCCCATAATCGCGCATCATGGTTAGCAAACCTTAAGTAGTAGAAACCATTTCCCGGTTGTTTGCAGGTAACACATCGGTCAACATCAATGAAATTTTCAACATAGCTAAAAAACGGAGTTATTTTAATATTCCAAGCATCGGATTTAGGATCATAGAAGTTTGCGGTAAAGGACACGTTGTGCGCGGTTTCTGGTTGTAAGTTCATATCGCCGACATACCCATTTCCATCTCCAAACCAACCATTCATCGTCATGGGCATCGGGCTAGTGCTCCATATATAAAGTTCATGCAGCGATGGTGCGCGATTCTTGCGTGCGTAACCAAAATCATATTGACTCCATTGATTTGGTGTAAATTGCATTGAGGTAGTCACGTCAAATAAAGAATAATTTCGCTCATGCATTTTTTTATTAAATTCCGTTGCCTGTATAAAATCTGGAACTTGAACATAGCGTCTCGGAACAACATTATTGTATCCTATGACATTTCCCGTATCAGTCATGGTGTGGTCATATCTTATTCCCGCCATACTTTTCCATTTTTCTGCCCACGTCCTCTCCCATTCGGCAAATAATCCAATTCGATCCCGAGTTGCACCATTGAGGTTTAGGAAAGTATTAGGACCCATCATACTAGGCATATCGGAAGTTGGAGGCCAATAGTCATCAATGTAGCTGCTTAGGTATTCGTTTCCTAAACGAAATATATCCTTTTCTCGATAGGGTATGTCAACTTTTATCTTATACCCATAATTCCTACTGCGTGTTTCCATAGGCATAGGCTCTATAGCGTGTCTATCAGCGCCAAAGTCCATTGTATGACTCGTATTTTCAAGATACACCTTACCATCTAGAGTACCCCAATCAAATGCGCCATTATAATGAGCGCTTCCAAAAATACTATCATTATTAGTCAAGTCCATGCGAGCCGTTGGAAATCCTTGAAAAGGTATATGTTGCAATCCTCCTTTTATTTCAAATAAGTGCTTGTCAAATTTGAATGATAGCGCAACTGCATGGTTTTCATTTTTATAACTGGTTGACTTAACGGCCTGGCCTTCACCATCATTATAGTCTCCACTTTGAGTATACGATCCGGTATAATCCAATCTGGCGTGTTCGTTGGCAATCCCAGTCGAAAGACTTCCACCAAAAGCGTCTCCATTACTACGATAAAAAGATGAGGCTTTGCCGGATAATAATGGGATTTTACCATGTTCAGCAAACTCAGGATCGGGTGATTGCACCGAGATAGTTCCTCCAATACTGTCACCACCCATACTAACTGGTGAAACACCTTTTAATATAACAATACTACCTATATTGCTACGGTCAATATAGGATAATGGTGGATTCATGTGATTGGGACATGCTGAGTTAATGGTAATGCCATTGACATCAACTTTTATTCGGTTATCGTTTAACCCGTTAATAATGGGCAACGAAGACACCCCGCCACCAGTCTGTAAACTGACTCCTGCGGTATCTTCTAATAATTTTGCAGTATCTGATACTTGTGCCTGCTTAGTCGAAATTTCATGTGATGTAATATTATCTTTAACTGCAATATCAAGAGGAGGTTTTTCGCCACTGACAACGACCTCTTCAAGCACTATGGGTATTTCGCTAGATGGGCCTTTTTCAGGTTTATCGTTTGCATAAACGGTTTGGGAAACCGCACATGCTAATGCGCTTAATGTAAATAATGCTTTTATTTTCATATTATCAATGTTTACATAAAAACTCATGGTGCTAAGTATTTACTAAACGGCTGAATAGGATCTGTTGCCCCAGCTTCACCGACTGCGGGAATATGAAGAATTTCATCTTTAGCCAGATTAGGATACAAAATATTAGGCGTAACCTTTGACTGATTACCTTCATGACCATGCGGAATCATAATCTCTGGATGATCAAACGGTGCTTTTTCATAACGAACTCTTTCATCAGTCAACGTCTTTAAAAACTCAAACAAGTCCTGTCGATTTTGTTCATTGAATTCCAGATTTGGCAATGCAAAGACACGTGTGACTTGTTTAGCATCATTGGTATAATTACCGCCTCGCGCATAAAACTCGACAACTTGTTCCAAAGTCGCCATGCTACCGTTATGCATATATGGACCCGTTAACTCAATATTACGCAATGAAGGTATTTTAAAACTGGCTTTGACCACTGCAAGCATTTTCTTAGTATTCGGCTTTTTCAGTTCAGCCTCGGCAGACTTAGCGGTAGGAAGAAAGGCATTAGTATCAGCCGATAAAAAGCAATTGTTGGTATCTTGTGGCTGAGGTCTAATGCCATCGGCAGGGGTAAACAAGCCAGTTGCCACATAGGGTGGTTGGAAGTTTAACGCAAACTCTTCTTGGAAATCACAGGCGCGAACCCTGGTAACGTCAGCGTCCAATACCTTAGCCTTATTTCCTGCCAAGTACTGTAAATACTGCTGACTAAAGGAGAAGGGATTACCAAAATCGTCTACACCACCTAGTCCAATGTCCGCCGCTTCCTTGGCAACCCCCGTTGAGGCAAACCCAGTGTCAAAAAAACTGATAACGGCGGTATTATTAATAGACAAAGGAATGCGGTTAATTACATTGGTCGTCGCACTGATAAAGAAATTAGGCTCGCCAAATGCTTCAGGATGCGTCAGATTAGCTGCGGCGTTTGCATTGACCGAAGCGGCACTGAAATTTGGCCCTAAATGGCAAAGAGAACATAGATTTATCCTAAATTGCTCTAATCCCCTCAATTGCGCGTCCGTCAGGTTGATCGGTTGATTTTTACCGTCTCTGGCACTTTTATCGAATGGTGACTCATCGGAAATCAGCGTACTGACATAAAGCTGAATGGATAAGCCAAAAAATAGACTAAAATTTGCTTCTGTTTGACTATAGGGTGAACCTTCAATTGGACGGCCAAATTCACCTAGCCGTGAATACGACCAATAGCTTTGATTGAAAGCCTGTTTGACCAAGGACTCATAAGTTGTTTTGAGTCCGGGCCGCAAGTCTCCTGGACTACTTGAACTTAAACTTCCCAGCACACTGTCGTTCCAGTGTACCTTTTGGTTCTCCAAGGGATGGCGTTGCAATAATTTTCTACCAATATCCTTAAAACTTCGCTTTTTGCAACTCATCTCAGTCGTATTCAAGGGAGGTGCTGTAGCCAAAGAAGCCAATGAGGAATTAATCAGATGCAAGCGCTGCTTTTTGACTGATTTTGCATTTACTATTACCCATACTCCAGCGTTCGGATCGCG
>CAIWDB010000621.1 GCA_903911305.1 uncultured Methylococcaceae bacterium
AACCTGTCTTATGCATTGATGCTGAAACAGGCAAAAGAGGATGTTTTGCTGCCAGCGATGGAAGGGCTTATCCAGCGCTTGTGGGCATTGGCTCAAGACTTTTCCGACCAGCCGATGCTGTCGCGCACCCACGGTCAACCGGCTACTCCAAGCACCATGGGCAAAGAATTTGCCAATGTGGCGGTACGCTTGCAACGCCAGTTTGGGCAACTGGCAAAAGTGGAGGTATTAGGCAAAATCAATGGTGCGGTGGGTAATTACAATGCCCATGCCATCGCCTATCCCGAGGTGGATTGGCCCATGTTTGCAAGGCATTTTGTCGAATCGCTGGGTCTCACATTCAACCCTTATACCACGCAAATTGAGCCGCATGATTATATTGCCGAGTTTTTCCAATGCCTGTCACGCTTCAATACTATTTTAATTGACTTTAACCGTGATGTTTGGGGATATATCAGCCTAGGGTATTTTATTCAGAAGACGGTGAAAGGCGAGGTGGGTTCTTCCACGATGCCGCATAAAGTAAACCCGATTGACTTTGAAAATTCAGAAGGTAATTTGGGGCTTGCCAATGCGTTGTTTTCCCACCTTGCGGAGAAGCTACCGATTTCCCGGTGGCAACGGGATTTGACCGACTCTACGGTATTGCGTAATATGGGTGTGGGAATCGCGCACACATTGATCGCTTTACAATCCAGCACAAAAGGTTTGTCCAAATTGGAATTAAATCCAAGGGCTTTGGAGGCTGATTTGGACACCAACTGGGAAGTGTTGGCAGAACCTATTCAAACCGTGATGCGTCGTTATGGGGTGGAACAACCCTATGAAAAATTGAAGGAACTGACTCGGGGCAAACGAATTGACCGTGAACAGATGCGCGGTTTTATTGGTTCTCTGGACATTCCTCAATCGGCTAAAGACCGATTGCTCGCTTTAACCCCGAGGGACTACTTTGGCTATGCTGAATCCTTGGCAAAAAGGACATGACAATTGCATTCCCCCGTTTTTTTATGAAAAGCCATGCATCCACTGAACTATCCAATCGCCTGTGTACGGCGCTTTATAGAGTCATGGCTATAGTTTTCATAGGATGTTTCAGTGCTTTGCAAGCGGGCTGCGGCTATATGATTCATGGTGAAAAACAACAAATATCAATAGCCACTATCAATGATAAAATGCCAGAGAAAACTCGCTGCATTCTAAAAAATGAAGAAGGAATGTGGAAGGTTATGCCTTCCACCAATGCTATCATCAGAAGAGATGGCAATGTCATGGATATACAGTGTGTCAATCTGTTACAAACGGGTGAAAATTATGTTCAATCCGAGTTTAATGAAGGTGTGTTGGCTTTGGATCTATTCACACTCGTGGGCATATTTGTTGATGGTCATTACAATTCTATTTTTGAATACCCTCCTTTTGTCACTGTCCTAATGAAAGATAAAAAGGAAATGGACTTTGTCAACCCATTGTTACAAGACGGAAGGAAATAACCTGTGTTCGGTGATGATTAATCTCCGATGTTAAGTTTTCATGGATGTACTCAATTGCAATTATTTGTCCAACTGGAAGAAGCATGATCAAAAAAATATTTTACCTTGCATTTTTACTTGCCATATTGTCTAGCCATTCAGTATTGGCAGACGATAGCCCAGTACAAAGATTGCATAATTTTTTATCCAAGGCGGGTAGTTTGCAAGCCGATTTCCGCCAAGTGGTGATAACCGAAAAGAATGAAACCGGCAAACAAAGCAGTGGCATATTCATGTTGCAGAGACCGGGTAAGTTTCGTTGGGATTACACTAAACCTTATCAGCAAGAAATTATTTCCAATGGCGGTAAAGTCTGGTTTTATGATGTCGATCTTGCCCAAGTGACTGCCCGTAAGTTGGATAAGGCCATCGGTTCCACACCAGCATTATTGCTGACGGGTCAAGTTGCCTTGGAACAAAATTTCACCATCTTGTCGCAAGACAAAGATGAAGGGCTTTATTGGATCAAGCTGATACCCAAGGAGGAGGAGAGTGGTTTTAAGTATGTGTTGATTGGCCTTGATGGGGATAATTTGGCAGGCATGGAGTTAAGCGATAATTTTGGTCAGCTTACTAGGATATACTTTTCCAATCTTAAGCTCGGGGTCAAACTCGATCCGGCAAAATTCGATTTTAAACCGCCACAAGGTGTGGATGTGTTTGAGGATAAATAGCTTTACTTAAAGCCTGTGTCTGTGCAAACACATAAACCATTGGCTGAACGCATGCGCCCGGAGAACCTTGACGAGTTCATTGGGCAATCGCATTTGATCGGACTCGGCAAACCCTTGTTCGAGGCAATTAAGGCGGGTCGGTTGCATTCGATGATTTTTTGGGGTCCGCCTGGTACAGGAAAGACGACCTTGGCTAGATTGATTGCCAACCATGCCCATGCCCATTTCCTAACCCTTTCGGCGGTGTTATCGGGTGTCAAAGAGATACGTGAGTCCGTGACTACGGCAAAACGGGTGCTGTCTGAGGAAAATCGCCGCACGATATTGTTTGTGGACGAGGTTCATCGTTTCAATAAATCCCAACAAGACGCTTTTTTGCCGCATGTTGAAGACGGTACTTTTTACTTTATCGGGGCGACCACGGAAAACCCATCTTTCGAGTTGAACAACGCCTTGTTGTCGCGGGCGCGGGTTTATGTTTTGAAAAGCTTGGGCGAAGAAGACTTGCTAAATGTGATCGAACGGGCGATAACGGATGAAAATCGCGGCTTGGGTTTGCCGTTGATCGAATTTCCTTCAACGCTTCGCCACTGGTATGTGGCAGCGGCGGACGGGGATGCCAGACGCTTATTGAATCTATTGGAGATAACGGCTGATCTGATGGAGGGAGGGGAGCGCATCATCACAGAAAGCTTGGCCAAGCAAGTTTTGGCTGGCGGTAGTGTCAGGCGCTTCGACAAGCAAGGGGAGGAATTTTATAATCAGATTTCCGCCTTGCACAAATCAGTTCGTGGCAGTGCCCCGGATGCCGCTTTGTATTGGTTCTGTAGAATGTTGGATGGAGGGTGTGATCCGCTCTATCTGGCTCGCCGCATTGTACGCATTGCCTCCGAAGATATTGGAAATGCCGACCCGCGTGCCCTACAATTGGCCCTAAACGCATGGGATGTGCAGGAACGTTTGGGAAGTCCTGAAGGCGAGTTGGCATTGGCTCAGGCAGTGGTTTATTTGGCCTGTGCCCCAAAGAGCAATGCGGTCTATGTTGCCTACAATACCGCTCGTAAGGAAGCTAGCGAAACCGGCAGTTTGGAGGTTCCCGTGCATTTGCGCAATGCGCCCACCAAACTCATGAAGAGCTTGGATTATGGCAAGGCTTACCGTTATGCTCATGATGAGCCCGATGCCTATGCGGCAGGCGAAGACTATTTTCCAGATAATTTGGGGCGTAGGCAATATTATTACCCCGTTTCCAGAGGGTTGGAAATCAAAATTGCCGAAAAACTGGAGAGATTGGGCCAATTGGATAAATCCAGCCAGACTCCCTAGTTTTAATTTAACAACTGATGTTACGCGGCGACCTAGGATTGGAGCGTCAAAGCAAGCCCTTCGACTTCGCTCAGGACAGGCTTTGACGCTCCCGTCATGCCGAAAAATTAGCATGTATTATATCCGTGCGTAACATCAGTTAACACATCAACAAATGTCCGAGGTGGTTTCATGGCAATCAGTAATGAAGTGGTAGTTCCAAATTGTGAAAGGCGTCGGCATGAGCGTATTGATGACGAAATGGTAATGTTTTGGCGTGAAATAAAGCCAGATGAAATCCCTGAAGACATTGCTTCACACGATACCCACTCAAGCGACTTCTCCCTGTCTTCACAGGTGAAATTGTTAAGTTTGGAAATGGCGGAGTTGCTTAAGAAAATTGGGCGTGGCAATCCCATGTTAGCGGATTATTTGAAACTCATGGATCGAAAAATTGATACCTTGGCAAGCTCAATCATCGTCAAAGACGATTTCTCTAATTGCCATACGACCCGGCATGTCAATTTGAGCGCATCAGGCTTGGCTTTTTTGTCTGACAGGGAATATCCTCTGGGAACATTCTTGGAGTTGAAAATGGTTTTTACGCCAGCGCTAACCAGTATTATCGCCTATGGTCGGGTAATTTACTGCATACATTATGATGATGACAAACCACTGTCCCACCGTATAGGCGTAGGTTTCATTCGCTTGCATGATTATGACCGTGAAGTTTTATCGGGTCGTGTGAGTAGTCGCCAAACTCATGAACAACCCAGCCTAGACTCGCATTAGTCACTACTATTAAACGCCCGGTTATTCGTGCAATTTCCCCACTCTCGTAAAACCCTGCTAAAACTGCTTTCGGATGGGGTATTTCATTCGGGGGCAGATTTGGCAAAAGCTTTGGGCGTTAGTAGGACAGCCGTATGGAATATGATGGGCGAAATGAAAGGGCTGGGTTTGGAGTTCAATGCCATTTCAGGCAAGGGGTATGGCTTGACAAGACCATTGGAACTACTTGACGAAAAGCCAATTCGCGAGGAATTGACCCAAACCGCAAACAAGCTAATCGCCAAAATTGAAATCCATGACGAGCTGGATTCCACCAATACGCGGTTAATGGGTTTGGCCGCCTCGAGTTCGTCACCAGCCGGTACGGTGTGTTTGGCAGAGTTTCAGACAGCAGGGCGTGGCAGGGTAGGGCGGGTCTGGAAATCTCCATTGGGTGGCAACATTTGCCTTTCCATATTGTGGTGGTTTGAAGGCCAAACAGCTTTTTCCGGCCTTAGTCTGGCAGTGGGTGTCGCCATTATCAGGGCCTTACGCTTGGCCGGAGTGGATGATGTGGGTCTGAAATGGCCTAACGATATACTGTGGCAGGGTGCCAAGTTAGGAGGGATTTTGCTGGAAGTTGCCGGTGAAGCCCATGGGCGATATGCCGTCGTCATAGGGATTGGATTGAATAGGCACATATCACCGTCCAATGCTGAAGGCATAGACCAAGCTTGGGTTGATCTAAACCATATCACCCACGGTTTGCCTCCGTCACGTAATCGTCTAATTGCCTTGCTACTCAATGAATTATCATTGCTGTTGTCGGATTATCCCCAACGTGGTTTGGCTGCCTATATCGACGAATGGCGGCAAGGGCATTGCCAAACCGGGCATCGGGCAAGCTTGCAATGGGGGGATAAATTGATCCATGGAGTGATCGTCGGCATCAGCGATGAGGGCTTATTATTGCTGGATTGCGAAGAAGGCGGGCTTAGACAATTTGCCTCCGGCGACTTAAGGTTAAGGTCCAATGAATGATGCCGATTCCACTATCCTTTTGGTTGACATTGGCAATAGCCGGGTCAAATGGGGAATAGCCAAATGCAACGATAACCGAATTCAAATTGGCGGGCCTTTTGCCACGCACACTATTTCCAGCCATGAAGCCCTGTCCAGCCTCTGGGGAGCCATCTCCAGCCCGGCACGAATCATGGTTTCCAACGTTGCCGGTTTGGTCATCGCCAGTGAGCTGACCACTTGGACACAACTACACTGGGGTTTGGCTCCCCAGTTTGTCTATTCAACGCCAAAGGAATATGGTGTTATCAATGCTTATATCCATCCTGAAAAATTAGGGGTGGATCGTTGGGTGGCATTAATCGCCGCGCATCATGCCTATCATGGTTCGGTTTGTGTGGCCGATTGTGGCACTGCCATCACGGTCGATGCATTGGATGCGGAAGGCAAGCATCTTGGCGGGGTGATTGCCCCCGGCTTAATGGTTATGCGTCGGTCATTGGCAGGAGGAACCCATGCCTTGCCGGTTGCCGATGGTGATTACCAATATGCCTTGGCTAATGAAACCAAAGCCGCCATAGCCAGTGGTACACTGCAAGCGGCGGTGGGATTGATTGATCGCTGTGTGAGGGAAACAACATCCCAATTGGGAAGCAAACCCCGATTATTGCTAACGGGTGGCGATGCGCTTACCATTGCCCCTCTGCTTGAATCGCCTGTGGAACTTAGGCCAAATTTAATATTGGAAGGGCTTTTGGTCATAGCCGACTTCACTAGCGAGTTTTGACGATTCGGGTGGATCAACTTCGCTAAACTAAATTACTCAACGATTATCCATGCAAACTATAGAAGCTGAACGTTTGTTTTCCGGCCTGATCAGTGCGGAATATGACATGCTTAAACTGATCTGCCCCGCTGCGGTTGAAGTCAGCCAAAAGGTCGGAGAGACTCTGGAAACATGGCAAGTGGGCAAACCGCTCAATGTGTTCGAGCTTGGCTGTGGCACTGGCATCACCACATTGTCCATCCTCCTTGCCCGTAATGACATTAGCCTCACGTCCATCGACAATGAGCCGAATATGCTGGAACAGTCCAAGCATAATCTCTCCCACTGGCTGGAAACCGGCCAATTGCGCTTGATTGAAACCGATGCTTTATCCGGCCTTCAAAGCCTGCCAGACGAGAGTGTGGACGTAGTAGCCTCGGGATATGTGACGCATAATTTCCTTGAAGCGTATCGAGCAGAGGTATTAGGGGAGATATTCAGGGCATTGAAACCCGGCGGGGCATTCATTAATGGTGATCGTTATGCTTTGGATGATACCCTAGAACATACCCGGTTTACTCAAGAAGAAGTCAAATATTGGTTCAAGGTTTTTGGTGAAATGAACCGCTACGATTTGCTGGAGCA
>CAIWDB010000622.1 GCA_903911305.1 uncultured Methylococcaceae bacterium
GAAAAGGGTTCAATACTTGAAGTTATTCACAAGTCGGTGGTTCTGATATTTCAAAAAACTTCTGATTTCTGATAATTCGCGGTAAAAAATCAAAAAAGTTATTTTTATAAATTTCAATTTATTGGAATTATACGGTAACAAGTTGGTGTGGGTTCATGTGACAGATTGAGGGGGTTATGTGACAACTTTAGCCGGTAGCCGGGTAGGCCGTATTACTCCGCCACGCTTCGAATTCCGCCATGAACTCATTACGAATGCCTTCGACATGCCAAGCCTTTTCAGGGGGAATATTGGGATAGCGCCGTTTATAGGTTTCGTTATGGGTCAAAAACTCGATGACCAGCGCCGCCATCTTCGCCCTGCCTTCGTCCAATTGATTGAGTTCAGGGGGTTGTGCTTGAGTGGTTTTTGTTTTCTTGGGCTTGGGTTCCTCTTTGGGCTGGAACGAAAACGTCAGATGGGTGACGTTGCGGCCGGATTTGCGTTGTACATAACTGGCAGTCAAGTCCGAATGCTCGTTGATTTGCGCCACGGCGGGTTCTATGACCCATTTTTTCAAATCCTTGATGGCGGGATATTTGTCGCCCAGTTGGAACGTATCACGTAACCACTGCACCGACACTTCGCGCTCGTGGATGTCCCTCCATTGGTTCAGCAACTCATACAAGCGAATGGCGTAAGAACTATCCATTTTTGCCACCGCCTTCAAACGGTACTTGGTGAATTGGGCGCTGAGTTCGGTCAGGTAAGGCAACATGTCTTTGTTGAAGCGCAGACAGACGCGCCCTTCGTTTTCGATATACATAATGCTCTGCACCCAACCGCAAATTAACACTTCCTTGCGTTTGGTGTTGCTATTGGCTTCTTTTTCGATGCGCACCTCACGGCGCTTAAGTCGGAGTGCGCCTTCTTGCAAGTCTCTACACGCCGTTCTGCTATTGGTTTCTGACAACTCAGCAATGTCTTGTGCCGTAACCGAATACATGATTTCGTCGGTGATAGGCTCGTCCCGACGCACTTGGCTGACACAAGCCAACACAATGCGCTGCTCGATCACGCTTAGGCGGTAGCAGGCTTCCACCAAGCTGTTGGATTTGTAAACCATTGCACGTTCTAGGTTTGGCATGTTAGCACTGCTCCATATTTGACGAAGGAGTTAATATATTACTCCTTAAAGGGAGTCATTATCAAACACCTTTATCGTCGTCAATCCCTCCCTATAATGGTCGTCAATCCCTCCCATTTCGTCGTCAATCCCTCCCTAAATGCTCGTCAATCCCTCCCTTTATTGGACGTGAAACCCTTGCCAGCCGTGGCTTACAGCCTTCGGAAAAGTGTTAAAAAGGGAAAAGTTAAAAAAATGCAGCAGCGCAATTTCACGTCGTCAATCCCTCCCTTTATCACCGTCAATCTGTCCCTATATCGACGTTAACTGCTTCACACGCTTCTAGTTTGGGAAGCAGAGCAACCCGGAATTTGTAGGCATATCACTCAAAATCAGTCCTTACATTGCCCGGAATTTGTCCGTATATGAACGCTAGAAGCCTTGTAATTCAAGGCTTTCAAAGCACTTAAAAGCTGTAAAAGTTTGAAAAGCACCGCAAGCCCAAAAACGCTTGTGGATAACTTCGCACACACTAGCACAAGTGGTCGTCAATCCCTCCCTTTATGACCGTCAATCCCTCCCTATATCGACGTTAGCTGCTTCCCAAACTAGAAACTTGAGAAGCAGAGCAGCCCGGAATCTGTAGGCATATCACCCGAAATCAGTCCTGACATTGCCCGGAATTTGTCCGTATATGAACGCTAGGAGCCTTGTAATTCAAGGCTTTAAAGGCACTTAAATGCTGTAACAGTTTGAAAAGTGTCAACGACAATTTAATTTTGACCCACTTTACGGGTTAAATCGGTAATTTAAAATTGACCCATCACTCGGCGGTTTTTGGTTATTGCGCGTTTTCTGGGTGAGTGACCGGAACAATTCCAGCCAAGTAGGTTGGGCGCGTCTCTTTGCGCCCGACCTTGGCTGGCAACGGCTGATTCAATCAGCGGTTTGTCTGGTGAAGGCTCTGCCTTTGGTTGGTGGGGTCAATAAATGGGTTGCTTGTCGTCGCCAGTGGTCGCGGTCTTCCCGAAGGTCGCCGGTAGTCTGTTCAAGGTGGCGTATTTCCCGCTCAAGATGCCTGATTTTTTCCTCTAAAAGCTCTGTTTTAGATTCGTTGTGTGGTGTTTCCTCTCGTTCGGTCTCGGTGTTCGGAGGATACACCCGGAAAAGTTCTGCAGGGTCTATCTGCCATTGATTCCTGTCATCCCTTGTTGCGCTCAATCGCCCGCCCTTTATGGCATCTAGGATGGTTGATTTCTGTTTTCCGGTCGCTTTTGCGGCCTGTCCGAGGGTGTATGGCAAGGGTTCGCTATCGTTCGGTTTTTGTGTTGTGCCGATTGTTCGGCTAAATGTTTAGCAAGAAGCAATATCTGAACCCGTTTTTTCGTGTATTCATTCGCAGACTGGTCGATCTGACATCTCGTAATCTTTTCTTAATATGAGCCAGCTTTTTCCAGCGTTATCAGAATAACAATCGGCTTCATTCATATCTTTTTCAACCTGATCTGAAGAATCAACTCCAGAAGCTTGACTTATTTGTTGCATATTTTCAACTAGTTTTAGGCTTATTAAAGCCAATTTGTTACTACTACAATACATTTTTATTAATTCTTCTTTTGTATGATACTTCAATTCTTCCATAGATAGCCGTTGACAATCGGCTGTAACATTTAAAGATAAAAGTATCGTACAAATTGCACAAAAAAACTGTTTTTTCATTTAATTATACCTATCTTTATTTATTAACTATACTATTTTAATAAATCAGCCTTCGAAATTTTTATGCTAGGAGAGTGTTAGATGGTTTTTAAGTAATTCTGCAAATACTCCCATAACGCAGAAGCAGTTGTAGGAACGGCAGACGCAGCAGCTCTAACTAGCCAAGTCTTAAAATGATTCCAGAGAGTGTCGTCTTCCAAGGCTGTTACAAAAGCATAACCCTTTAGTGGATCCACGCTGATGTTCGCTACATCTTCAACTAACCCACTGCCTTTGTTGATTAGTGGGACTCCTCGTAGAAACCCGCATTCGATTAAGTGGTTTACATGCCAGTTTACGGCATACTTGTCCATCTCTGGGTAAGTAAACTTTGGTAGTTGAGGCTCTTTACTGGCCACTACATCCAGCATAATTCGGCGGATAAAATCTTTATCTGGTTTCATAATTGGCTCCTTGGATGGGAAAAAATAACGACCCAATGACACCGTTCAGCCGCCCACGACCACCACGGGATCCGAACCAAAAACGGCAAGTTATAGACTCATACACGACAAACACTAACAAACCAAAAGTAAGTATGTCATAGATGGCTGTCAACCAGTTGTCAATTGACATTAATATATACCTTTTGAGCAACGGCTAGATGCTTCATAAATATATGCGTATTCTGGCTTTGATTTTTCATTATCGTCAGGTAAATCTATTCCTCCTTTACCTAATTCTTGTTGAATTATTTTTTCAATATCGGTTACGGATATTCCGAAATGTTTTGCTACAATCTGCTCTAAACACTGTTTACCTTCTCTATTAAATCCTAATTGGTTTCCTATGTCTTCAGATACAACAACATGGGCCATGTATTGAGACCATCCAAAGCTATTATTAGATAAAGATATTAAAAATACATATACGGCAACTATAAGAATATTTTTCATTTTTTATTTGAGTGATTTAGGTTTTTATTTTAGACGATTGGTTGGGTTTAAGCAAACGTCATTAAGTCACATAGAATTTTATTATATAAGTATAGTAAAGCCAGCTAGTCATCACCTACTAAGCCGTGACAAGAGGAAATGACGTAAGATCCTACGGAAGTTGAGGTTTTCCATAGCTTTCCATCAACCCATATCTCGCAAGTAATTGATCCGATATCGTCTTTATTTTGAGCAGAAATCACAAAACTTTTTCCATCGTTTATGTAAAAAGACTCTTCCCAAGGAACTCTTTCTTCTTTTTGTTCTGTTCCATCTTGTTCATTTGTATATGTAATAAATACACGTCTTGCTGTTCCTGTTATCTTATAATGACCATTATGTTAAATTCAGGTATACACAAATTCGATTAATTGTCAAGTGCGGCTAAAGTTTTGGCAGGGCAAGCCCACAAAAACATGTACACCTACAGGATAATATTAAATTTATCGAGGTAAAATAAAGTTATCTTCTACCTTGCCGTTTGGATAAGTTAGTACACCTGGCCCATCAGGTTCACCACCTTTAAATCTTCCGACGAACTTATATCCAGAAAAAGTCATTGTCCCAAATCCTTCTTCGTTACCATTTTTAAATTCACCAAAATATTTATTTCCATTTTGGTATTTAATTTCACCAATTCCTTCTCGTTTATCATTTATCCATGAACCAATGTATTCCGCAAAGTAGTTACCTTTATCGTAATAAGTCAGGTTCCCTTGCCCTTCTCGCTTAAAATCTATCCATTGACCAACGTATTTACTGCCATCTGAAAAAGTCATTATCCCTATCCCTTCAATCTTAGCGTTTTTCCATTGACCAACGTATTTACTGCCAGTTGGAAAAATCATTGTCCCTTCTCCATTAACGCAATCACCACTAATACAGTCAGCGCCAATTGCAACTGCTGATTTATTAAATAGGCATAAACAAAACATTATCAACAAAGCACTCTGAGCAGTCTTTCGTAGATCGTTAAATGCTGACATTTGATTTACCTTTTTGATTCATGGTCGTCATCGGTTGCGTAGGGGTCGTCGCACATTGTGTGCTCCATCCTAGCTTAGATAGGCTTTGGAATCGGTGAGCACCCTATATGGCTTCTCCGTCCGGTGGCAGTCGTCTTCTTATCGTGTTAATACAATCTGACGTGGAATTGCTACTTTTTTTCCACAGAACAAGTAGCGTCATTCCTACTACAAAACCAACGACAATAAAAACAATATAAAAGACAAGAACTGTGTTTGACTTTATTTCAGTAACAAGTAGCGATCAAAAAAAAGAAATTGCCGAAGAAATAAGTGCTATCGCTACATTCAAGTAAATAGAGTCAGGCGATCCCCTTTCTAGTATATTAAGCTCTGCGTCTGATATTTCATATATGGTTAAATTATCGATTCTTGCGCGTCGAATCGCTGGTAAAAATTCGCTTGAACTTGAATTTTCCGAAATCATTATTAGGCTCCTAGAACTCTAACGGATGCCTTGACAGTTCCAGCGTATCCACCTAAATCAACCACTAAATGCCAGCGACCGGTTCGGGGTGCAGTTAAATGCTTTGGGGATACTTTCGCAAGCCCGCCATAATAGCTGTGCTTTTCACCCCCACACAATTGAGGTAATGAAATGTTTAATGGCCCTACTCTGCAATATTTACAGACACCCCCGGAAATCCTTCCAAAGCGATTATTTCAGTGCGGCGTGTACAGCTTTAAGTTCGCATCCTTTAAACGCCGCTTCTTGCCTACACGATTTTTTGCCGCAGGTGACTTGAAACCCACCCCGAAAAGCGGACATAGCTGTGAGGCAGGAGGGGCAGTATGGCGTATCGCCAAACCCCCCGCCGGGCAGACGTTTAAACAACGCGCCACCCGACTCTACAAACTCTGCCTTTTCCTCTTGCCTAATAAGCTTTTGGCTCAACTGGTTGTTGCGTTCCGTGAGTGTAGCGTTTTCTTCCTCCAACTTTACGACATATTCTTTGAGAAGTTGGTACTTAGTGTTGATGAGGGCAAGGTGTTCCTTGAGGGCGGAGACGCTTTGCACGTTGCCGAGAGAGGAGATGAGGCTGCCGAGGATGGTGATAAGTTCTGTCATGGTTTACCTGTAAGTGGGCCTAACTTTGTGTTAGGCATCAAACCGAATCATAACGCCCAAAATAGCGTGTTATGCGCCAAGTTGCCTATGAACACACCTATTGATTTTAGCAGCTTCCAGATGCCTAGCACCCCGAACATTCGACAAAATGATTGACCGCCGTTTTTCCATGTTCCATGATCTAAATATGATGCGCCGTTCACGCTAACCAATCAACCAAGGGCCAGCCCATGCCAAACGATGAGGAAATCAGACAGAACCTATTTGACGTTAAGAACGCCATAGCTCAACAGCGGCTTGAAGGGTTGATGCCCTCCCGTGAAGTGGTCAGCGATCTTGAACGCGCCGCGTATGGCGAGATCACCGTGAGCGAAGTCATCGCCAACATTGGCAAGAGGCACAGGGATGCAGAAATACGCAGTCAACGACCATTACCTTGACCAGGAGACCGGTGTTCTCAAGAACAAGCTCGGTGTCCAAGCCCCGGCTATTCTTGAGCAACGCGAAGCCGATTACGCCACGGCGCGGGCCTACGAGCTTGCCAAGGCACCCATTGAAGGGCGTTTTGACCTTGACCACCTGAGAGCCATTCACAAGCACCTGTTTGGAGATATTTACGCTTGGGCTGGCGAACTCCGCGACATTGATTTAGCGAAGGGCAATAGCTATTTTGCCAGCCACATGCATATTGCCAGTGCCGCCCGTCCCGTGTTCGCCAAACTTTCAGATGAAGGCTATTTGACTGGACTGGACAAGGAGGCTTTCAGCGAACGGGCGGCTTACTATCTTGGCGAGATCAATGCCCTCCATCCGTTCCGCGAAGGTACTTTAACAGTCCCTACGGCGTGGGAACGATAACATCTTCATCCCTCAACTCACTCCCCACCCGTAATCGCCCGAACCAGCAAACCCTCCGCCAAATAGTCGGAGGCCATCGGCGTAAGGTGGCCTACATCCCACGCGGTGATTCCGGTTTTCCTGTCGCCGCCAAGGTAGGTCAGGCAGCCTTGTTCGTTGCAGAAAAAATCGATCAAAGTCACACACCCCGTTGGGTTGGTTTGGGTGAAGTAGGCTTGCAGTTTGGCGTTGTCTTTCAATGCCCTGTCGTCCACGCCCACCCACGTCCGGTTAGGGGTGTCGGCCCAGAGTTTCCGCAGGATGATGTCCGATAGGTTGGCGGTCCAATGCGGGGTCGGGCCGATGATGATGACTCTGCCCACGCCCAGGCCTTTCAGCTTTTCGCTGATGAGTTTGAACGAGGCGATGTCATGGCCGGCATTTTGGCTGATCAACACCACATCGGGCTTGGCGTCGGCAATGGCTTTCAATGCGAACCAGTTGGATTGCTGGCAATAGTTTGTGCTGGATGGCCCTTCGGCGTTGATGGCCGGCGTACAGCCGGAACTGGCGACTTGCAGAATTTGCCAATTGCTTGGCAAATGGTTTTTCAGGCCGAAATAGAATTGTTGGGCATGGGAATCGCCCCACAGGAATACCGATTTGGCATGGCGGGCATCCCTTTTATAGCAAGCCTCGTCCAGCGACTGGCGCGGAATCGTGGTGGTCTGCCCGGAA
>CAIWDB010000623.1 GCA_903911305.1 uncultured Methylococcaceae bacterium
CAAGGATAATAGTGAAGGCGTATCTTTTCATTAAGCATTTTCGTCATGGTCGATTTGTCGATTGTAACCTATTCGGTCACTGGTTAATCAACGCGTTCTGATATTGTACTATGACGCGATCAGTTCCAATGTGTTTCCTTAATCGATTCAGCAACTCTTCCCCCGGATGGACACGCCAATTTTCACCGAGTTGCAGCAAGGACTTGGCACCTTGTCCCCGATAGTCGATCATGATGGGGCAGTTTCCGCCTTGGAATGGCTTGATCAATTCTGCCAGTTCATCGGCGATTGAGGAATTGGCCTTTGATTCCTTAACCGAGGGGGAAGACCATTCCACTAACAAATGTTTGGCGAAACGGGCCCGGGCTTGTTCAATGGTAAATAGTTTTTCTGCCGTCAGCCGCATTAGACCGGCAAAATCGTCCATGCCTAGGCCACCTTCGACCACCAGCAATGCATCTTTTACAATGCATTCTCGGAATTGTTCATATACCTCCGAGAAAACAGCCACTTCCAAACGTCCGGTGCGGTCATCCAAGGTGACGAATCCCATGCGTTTGCCATTTTTGTTTTGTTTGGTGCGCATTTCAACCACCAACCCCGCCACCGTGGCACGTTGTTCATTGCTTCGCCGGTAGCCGCCGTTTCCAAACCCATCGCTTTCCACGCTAAGGTTGCCTAAGCGAGCCGTGATGAAATGGGCTAATTCATGTTCATATTGGGTGATGGGATGCCCAGTGAGATAAAGGCCCAAGGTGACTTTTTCATGGGTGAGACGCTGGTTCTCCGGCCAAGCGGCCACAGGTTCGCGAGACGGCGACGCAAAGTCACGGTCCATGGGTTCATCCGGCAAACCGAACAAATCGTCTTGGCCTGCCGATGTCATGGCGTTATGCTGTTCTGCCGCCTTCAATGCATCGGCGAGGTCAGCCATGTGTTGAGCGCGATTCGTGCTAAAAGAGTCCAAAGCCCCGGCATTGATGAGTGCCTCCAGCACCCGCCGGTTGGCCTTGCGCAAGTCGATGCGCTTGCACAAATCAAACAGATCTTTGAAAGGCCCTTGGTTGCTGCGTTCGGCGATTAGGTCGTTAATCGCGTTTTCACCTACACCTTTAATTGCGCCCAAGCCGTAAACAATCACACCGCCATCACGCACAGTAAAGCGAAATTCAGACTGATTGATGTCAGGGGGGGTGATGGCGAGCCTCATATCCCGGCATTCCTCAATCAGCACCACGACTTTGTCGGTGTTGTCCATATCAGCGGAAAGGACGGCTGCCATGAACTCCGAGGGATAATGGGTTTTTAACCATGCCGTTTGGTATGACACCAAAGCATAAGCGGCCGAGTGGGACTTGTTGAATCCGTACTCGGCGAATTTTTCCATCAGGTCGAAAATATGGGTGGCTGTGGTTTCCTCCACGCCTAAACCAGTTGCGCCGGTGACGAAGATTTCCCGTTGTTTTGCCATTTCCGCCGGTTTTTTCTTACCCATGGCCCGGCGCAGCAGATCGGCACCACCCAAGGTATAACCTGCCAACACTTGGGCAATCTGCATGACTTGTTCTTGGTAGACGATGACACCGTAAGTGGGTTTTAGAATCCCTTCAAGGCTAGGGTGTGGATAATCCACCTTGGCTTTGCCGTGTTTGCGATTGACGAAGTCATCCACCATGCCCGATTGCAAGGGTCCGGGACGGAATAAAGCGACCAATGCGATAATGTCTTCAAAACAGTCGGGCAATAAACGTCCAATCAATTCCTTCATGCCACGCGATTCAAGCTGAAACACCGCTGTAGTGGCTTTACGCTTAAGCAGCTTGTAAGTCTCCGGGTCGTTACGGGGAATGAATTCAATGTCCAAAGCCGATTCGCCTTTGGCTATGCGACTCTTATTAATGGTTTCCAGCGCCCAATCGATGATGGTCAAGGTTCGCAGGCCGAGAAAGTCAAACTTGACCAAACCCACGGCCTCTACATCGTCTTTGTCAAACTGGGTGACTAAATTATCGCCGCCCTGCTCACAATACAACGGGGCAAAGTCAATCAGCCGAGAAGGTGCGATGACCACGCCACCGGCATGTTTGCCAGCATTACGGGTGATGCCTTCCAGCAATTTTCCGAGGTCTATCAGTGCTTTGACTTCTTCGTCGTTGTTATATAAGTTCCTGAAATCTTCGCTATCGGTTAACGCCTTTTCCAAGGTGATGCCCAATTCAAACGGAATGAGCTTGGCAATGCGATCCACAAAGCCGTAGGGGTGGCCCAAAACCCGGCCCACATCCCGCACCACCGCCTTGGCCGCCATGCTGCCATAGGTGATAATCTGTGATACGCGATCCCGGCCATAATGTTCAGCCACATAATCAATCACTTCGTCGCGGCGTTCCATGCAAAAGTCCACATCGAAGTCGGGCATGGACACCCGTTCCGGGTTGAGGAAACGTTCGAACAATAATTCAAATTCGATGGGGTCAAGATCGGTGATTCGCAGCGCATAAGCGACTAACGATCCTGCGCCAGAACCACGGCCCGGACCTACCGGAATGCCATTGTTCTTAGCCCATTGGATGAAGTCGGCCACAATCAAGAAGTAGCCGGGAAATTTCATTTGGTTGATCACGCCAATTTCGACTTCCAAGCGTTCCAAATAGGGCTGGCGCTTATCAGGGGCTGCATCGGGCATCAACACCGCTAGGCGTTGTTGCAAACCTTTACGCGATTCCCCGGCAAAGAAATCTTCGACACTCACTCCTTCAGGGACTGGGAAATTGGGCAGGAAGTTTTCGCCTAGTGTCAATTCAAGCGAGCAGCGCTTGGCAATTTCAACCGTGTTTTCCAACGCTTCCGGCAAGTCGTGAAACAGTTCAGTCATTTCCTCCGGGCTGCGCAGATATTGCCGGTCGGTGTACTCTTTAGGTCGGCGAGGGTCATCCAGAACACGGCCTTGATTGATGCAAACGCGGGCCTCATGGGCATAAAACTCGTCCGGCTTGAGGAAGCGCACGTCATTCGTGGCAACAGGCGGCACCTTGAATTCCACCGCCAAACCTATCGCCGCATCAATATAGTCTTCCTCCTGCGGGCGATCAGTCCTTTGCAATTCCAGATAAAAACGATCATCAAAGATTTTCAGCCAGTGTTCCAATTCATGACGGGCATCATCGGCGTTACCTACCAATAAGCTTCGACCAATACGGCCTTCTCGTGCGCCAGAGAGGGCGATCAATCCCGTATTGGAAGTCTCCAACCAATCTGCCATCAGCATTGGAATGCCTTGACGCTGATTTTCTTGGTAAGCCCGCGAGATCAACTCGGTCAGGGTTCGATAGCCCTCCAAATTTTGAGCTAACAAGGTTAACCGATAGGGGGAAACGGGTTCGGACTCATTGTAAAGCCATACATCCGAACCTACGATTGGTTTAATGCCTTCAGCCATCGCCGCCTTATAAAATTTTACCAAGGCAAATAAATTAGATTGGTCGGTGACTGCCACGGCGGGCATCCCCATTTTGGCCACTTGCTTTGCCATGGGTTTGATGCGGACTAGGCCATCGACCAAGGAGTATTCTGTATGTAAACGTAGATGGATAAATTGAGCAGACATGGTGAGTTCTTAGTATATATAAAAAAATAATTCCATTTATCCTTGGGGAATGGATCGTCAAGGACTGTCCTGAGCGAAGTCGAAGAGCTTGCTTTGACTTAAATCAAACTGGATACCGGCGTTCCTTGCCGGTACGACTGATATGCTGATTAACTAAATCAAATTAACATTTCAAGCTTTATTCAAATCCAAAGGCATCCGCCTAATGCGTTTGCCAGTCGCCGCAAAAATGGCATTGGCAACCGCCGGGGCCAAGGGCGGGACACCGGGTTCGCCGACACCTCCCGGCGCATCATGGCTGTCCACGATATAGACCTCGATCTTAGGTGTTTCCACCAAACGCAGCAGGGGATAGTCGTGGAAATTGCTTTGCTCCACTTGGCCATTCTTGACCGTGATCGGCCCTTTAAGCGCGGCGGTCAGTCCAAAAATCACTGCACCTTCGACTTGCGCTTTGATGGTGTCGGGATTAACGACAGACCCACAATCTATCGCGCAGACGACCCGTTTGACATTGATTTCCCCATTTGACGACACTTCAACTTCGGCCACTTCAGCCGCATAGCTGGCGAATGAAAATACCGCTGCAATGCCCCGGCCTGTTCCCTTGGGTAAAGGCTCTCCCCAACCCGCTTTCTTCGCCGCCAATTCCAACACTCTGACATAGCGGGGTTGTTTTTCCAACAATTGCAGACGATATTTTAACGGATCTTGCCCAGCGGCATGGGCTAATTCATCAATAAACGATTCGGTGAAAAAGCCATTTTGTGAATTGCCCACCGAGCGCCAAAAACCTATAGGCACACCGGGGTCGCTGACATGATAGTCCACCTGTACATTGGGAATGGCATAGGGATGGTCGGCGGCCGCTTCCACCGAACTTGGGTCTACTTTCTTGCCATCTTCACCCAGTATTTGCGGCATATAACGTTTAAATATAGAGGGGCATGCGATATGTTGCTCCCAAACCGTCGGGTGGCCTTCAGCATCAAGCCCTGCACGTAGTTTCGTGTAAGAGGCGGGACGGTAGATATCATGGCGCATATCATCTTCGCGGAGCCAGACCAGCTTGACCGGTACGCCCACATGTTTGGCAATAGCCGCCGCTTGAGTGATAAAATCAACTTCCAGCCTACGCCCAAAGCCCCCGCCTAAGTAAGTGATATGGACTTTGATTTTTTCATTTGGCAAGCCAGTGACTTTGGCAACGGCATCCTGCGCCATGGCGGGCACTTGTGTCCCCACCCAAATATCGCAATGATCGGCCCGTAAGTCCACCGTGCAATTCATCGGCTCCATCGTGCAATGCGGTGCATAAGGGGCATGGTAAACAGCCTCCACGGTCTTTGCCGCTTTGCCTAAAGCCGCGACAGCATCACCATCCTTGCGGGCTATGTTACCTGTTTGGGTCGTCGCTTGTTCAAATTGCCGTTCAATCGCTGCACTGTCCAACTGAGCCAATGCGCCTTCGTCCCATTGAATTTTCAAGGCTTCGCGTCCTTGTTTGGCGGCCCAAAATCCCTCAGCCACCACGGCAACGCCGTTTTCCACTTGAAAGACATGCTTTACCCCATTGACCGCTTTTGCCTCGCTATCGTCAACGCTTTTCACTTTGCCACCAAACACTGGGCAAGGCACAAACATCGCCGTCAACAAACCGGGCAATTTCACATCAATGCCATAGACCGCCGTACCGTTGACCTTGGCCGGGGAATCACGGCGAGGGATAGACTTGCCAATATATTTGTATTGTTTGGCATCTTTGAGTACAAGCTTTGTCGGAACGGGCTGTTTCGCCGCTGCTTCAGCCAATTGCCCATAACTCAACGAGCGTTTGCTGGCATTATGGAAGATCATGCCGTTTTCAGCATGACAATCGGCGGGGTTGACTTTCCATGATTCTGCCGCTGCCGCAATCAACATTATCCGGGCTGCCGCCCCCGCTTCGCTTAACGGCTTCCAACTGCTGCGTACACTGCTGCTCCCGCCCGTGGCTTGGAATTGCAGGATGGGATCAATGTATTCCTTGCCCGGTGGGGCATCTTCAATACGGATTTTGTTTAAATCGACTTCCAATTCTTCTGCCAACAACATCGGTAGGGAGGTATAAACGCCTTGGCCCATTTCGACTTTGGCAATGATCAAAGTCACCGTGTCGTCTTTGGCGATGCGTATCCATGCATTGGGTGAGAATACCTCCTTGGTTTCGCTTGCCATTGCCTCTCTTGAGGATGGCATGACAAAGCCAATCAGCAAACCGCCCCCAATGGCGGCACTGGCCTTAAGGAACTGTCTGCGGTGAGTGTCGATGGTGTTCATGCTTTGCTCCCTTTCATTTCTGCGGCACGATGGATGGCTTTACGAATGCGGGAGTAAGTGCCACAACGGCAGAGGTTCCCATTCATCGCGTTATCAATGTCGTCATCACTGGGTGTGGGCGATTTTGCCAACAGTGCGGCGGCGGTCATGATTTGCCCGGATTGGCAATAGCCACATTGCGGAACCTCTTCGGCTATCCAAGCGACTTGCAAAGGATGGCTTGAATCGGCTGACAAACCTTCAATGGTGGTGATTTTCTTGGACGCAACACTGGACACCGGGGTGACGCAAGAGCGGATTGGCTCCCCGTCCACATGCACAGTACATGCACCACATAAGGCCATGCCACAGCCATACTTGGTTCCTGTCAAACCAAGCTTGTCGCGTAAGGCCCACAGCAAGGGTGTGTCGGAGGCGATGTCCAAGTGATGGGTTTGTCCATTTACAGTGATTTCGATCATGCAGGGTCTCCATGTTTTGTCGGGAGTAAGCTTTGTATTCAGGCCGACAATTGTGCAACCAAACGCAGCAAGTGAAAACAGATTTCTTTTTAGGGTTGGCAGCCTAGCTTGCTTGTGGGTTCGATCAAGCAAAATATATGGTAATATTCAACAATTTCTTGTTATCAAGCTTGGACTTAAGAATTAAGTCGCAAGACCTGTTTGAATTCATCACCTTCCCCATAACACATGAACGACTACAAACTAACCCACCTCAAGCAGTTGGAAGCGGAAAGCATCCATATCATCCGTGAAGTTGCCGCCGAATTCGAGCGCCCCGTCATGCTGTATTCCATCGGCAAAGATTCGGCGGTGATGCTGCATTTGGCGATGAAGGCGTTTTACCCCGGCAAACCGCCGTTTCCGCTGATGCATGTGGACACCACATGGAAGTTCCGGGAAATGATCGAATTCCGCGACCGCCATACCCGCCAATTGGGCCTTGA
>CAIWDB010000624.1 GCA_903911305.1 uncultured Methylococcaceae bacterium
ACGTCAAGATTTGCCGGTCATTCTGTACACCGGTTACGCGAACGGGCTGGATGAGTCCGAGGCCCAACGTTTCGGCATCAGCGCCACTCTGCAAAAACCAGTGAATGCCGATGAGCTTAAAGCCACCTTGGTGCGGGTTTTGGATGACCCCCGTCAGTCGCGTTAAACGGGAGCGTCAAAGCTATTAAGTCAAGGATTTTGAATATGCCAAAACCGTTTGTAGTTCCGGCTTCAGCCGGTCTTTTCGGGGTTGTCTTCCGCCTAAAGGCGGGACTACAAACGCTAGCTAAATGGCTGCGACCCTAGTGCGCCGGGTGACATCAGTGAATTCATGATCCACTTATTTCATGATCCATTCCGTCGGCGGCTTCCATTGCTTGCACCAATGTGGAATGTCATTGGCTGGCATGGGTCGGCCGATCACGTACCCTTGGGCCAAATCGCAACCTAATCGAATCAGTTGAACGCCCTGCTCTACAGTTTCCACGCCTTCCGCCACCACTTGCCTATGGAAAGCCCTAGCGAGTCCAATCACGCCTTTAATGATGGCGAAATCTTCCGAGTCTTCAAGCATGTCGCGCACGAAGGTTTGGTCAATTTTAATGAACTCCGCCGGTAAATGCTTAAGGTAAGTGAGCGAGGAATAACCCGTTCCAAAATCATCCAAGGCAAAGCAAATTCCGAGTTTTTGACAGTTTCGCATCACTTGCACGATGTATTCGATATCGTCTAAGGCGGTCGATTCTAAAATTTCCAATTCATACCGCCCGGTTTGGATAGGAGGGAATAGGGCCAACTGATCGGCAAGGTTTTGGCTAAACCCATCGGTTTGTAGGCTCTGTGCGGTGATGTTGATGCTAACTTTCAAATCAAGCCCCATTGCCTCCCACTCAAACAGTTGCCGCAAGGATTCTTCAATGGCCCACTGGTCGATTTTCTGGCCTAGCACATGTTCCTCAATCAAGGGCAGGAAATCCTTCGGCAATGTCGTACCCCATCCAGGCCTATTCCATCGAATCAACGCCTCCACACCGACTACGTGACCGGAACGCAAATCGACTTTTGGTTGATAAAACAGAACGAACTCTCGATTTTCGATTGCCGCTTCGATTTGCACCAGCCTCTCGTAGTTAGCGCGAGTCTGCGAATCCGCCAACGGATCGTATAAGTGGAATCGGTTCTTTCCCAACTGTTTGGCCTGGTACATGGCTTGGTCGGAGTGTCGCAACAAGGTGTCGGCATCGGCATCGTCTGTCGGAAACAAGCTGACACCAATGCTGGCCGATAGCTCTAGCCGTTGATTCTGCAACATCAGTGGTTGAGCGATGACCGCCAATAAGCGGCGCATGGTTAAATGGCATTCATCGGTCTTTTCCAAACCCATAAGGAGTACAACGAATTCGTCGCCACCCAACCGGGCGACCGTGTCCCCCTCGCGCAGAGCGCCCTTGATCCGTTGCGAAATTTCGATTAAAACCTGATCGCCTGCCTCGTGTCCGAAATTATCGTTAATCGGCTTAAACCCATCCAAATCCAAATAGCCAACCGCCAGCATCCCACCATAGCGATGGGTTTGCGCGATTGCCTGCCTCATGCGGTCCGCCAACAACACTCGATTGGGTATCCCAGTCAGTGGATCGAAATACGCCATGTATTCAAGCCGTTGTTCATGTTGTTTGAGCAAAGTGATATCGGAAAAGGCGGCGATAAAATGGGTGATGTTTCCGCTGTCATTGGTGACAGCAGAAATACTCATCCATCCCGGAAAATCTTCCCCATCCTTCCTTTGGC
>CAIWDB010000625.1 GCA_903911305.1 uncultured Methylococcaceae bacterium
GCATTATTGTGATTTTGATTCGGAGTTGATGATTTGCCGCCATTCCGATTGGGTGTTTGTCCTTGTCGTTTTTTCTTCGAAGGATATCCCATCTTTTTTTCCATCTCATCAATTTTAATTTTCATGTCATGAATCTGTTTTTGCTGCTCGCCCAATATGGCTTCAAACCGTTTATCCGTGGGAGTGGAGTCAATTGGTGAAGTTTGTGGAACAGGGTGTTGCCCCCCTTTGTTTAGATGATCCAGAGGGGGTTGGTTAATTTCCAGCATTTCTAATGGAAGTGGCATCAGTTTGATCGCGAAGGCCATCAAGCAAGTCGTAAACAAAGCAATTAGGAATCCTGTCCTAATCTTGAACTCTAACAAATTTTTTAACCATGGGCCAATGCCTGTCAGCTTTTCCTGCCCACCATAAGGGTAGTTCAAACGTATAAATTGAACCGTGACATTGTCCTCCCCTCCCGCATTAAGTGCCTCTTGCACAAGACTGTCCACCACCAATTGAGCCTTTGGCGAGCGCTTTAACACCGCTTCAATAACGGCATCGTCTACATATCCGCATAAACCATCCGAACACAGTAAGACCCCATCGCCTACTTCCAAATTAAAAGGCTTGGCGATCTCGACCTCAAGATCGTGCTTGTCCCCCACTGCCCGGTCTATCATACTGGCTTGCGGATGGTTGCGCGCCTCGGCAGGTGTCAAAATGCCGGCGGCAATCATACGCTCCATGGCAGAATGGTCTTTCGTCAAACGCTCCAGCTTGCCCTTGGTGAACAAATACGCCCGACTATCGCCGACATGGGCAATATAGGCCAACGGGCCTTGGGTCAACAGCATGACAGCCGTTGCCCCCATACCCCTTATAGAAGCGTCGTCGGAATGGGCTTGCGCATAAACAATTTGATTGGTGGCAGCAAAAGCCGCCGCGATGGCTTCCAGGGGAGTATACGTTGGCAGAAATTTAAACATGCATTCTTGCAAACTTTGGATGGTCAATTCAGCCGCCCGCGCCCCGGCATTATGCCCCCCCATGCCGTCCACCACCAAGTAAAGGCGATATTTACCAATGGGGATGGAACTCATGCGGTCTTCGTTTGCCTTGCGCACATACCCCGTTTCGGATTTGGCACCCAACTCCCATTTGTTTTGCCGTGTCATGTGATAATCTCCGAAAATGGCAGTAACGCTTAGGTCAACTCGAAAGTGCAAGCACCTAGTTGAATTTTGTCTCCCGGCTTAAGCACCATAAAGAATTTGTCTAGACGATTACCATTAAGGAAAGTACCGTTCCGGGATCCGTCGTCATACAGCAATAAGCTCCCTTGGTCATAATTGACATGGGCATGGCTTCCCGAAACGTAGTCATCATTCGGTATCACCAAATCATTGTTGGCATTTGCGCCAATCCGATAAATGGGCTTGTCTATTGAAAAATGCTGTCCTTGTAATGATCCAGCCAAGCAATGCAGGACCGCCGTCGACCGGCCCTGTTCAGGATGAGGAAAGACACTTCCACCAACTTGAGTTTCTCTTGGCGGGAATGGGGATGGTGGAAATGGAGAGGGAGGGTATGGAGTAGGCAGCAATTTGCTTACGACATTGACCACCTCCTTGACAAAAAATTCATATTTTTTACTGGATATAGTGTCGATTTTAGCCTTGGGCTTTTCGCGAACCTCTTTTCCCAATTCGTATAAAAACCTTATAGGCCCAGCAAGTTCGGCAGTTAACCCCCCATTAGCGATCAATCTGTCTACAATCAACAAAGTGTCAGCATTTTCTTCGAAAAAAACATTCCTAGTTCTGGCCAAGGATCTAATGATCTGGTTAAGCGAAGCAAGACTATCGATTACCACATCACGATTTGACACGTTGCCAATTTCATCGTCAAAAGACTTGTCGGTCGCGTGATATTCAACATTTATTCCAACATTTTCAAGAATCTGTGGGATTTTTTCAACTTTATCTTGAAACTTGGTAGTTAGGGTAAACCATCCCTTAAAATCTAAGGAAAACTCTTTCAATTTATCTCTCACGGCAAATAAGAACAATAGTATAGCAACGACAAGAATCACAATTAACGTATTGGTATCCATCTATTTCTTTTTATCTATTAATTAGAAGTAAGGGGAAACTCAGCCAGTACCCATCTTAAGCATTTAGTATCAGTCTCTAAACGCATTTTACTGGATTGGTTAAGGCACAATTTTAATAAATGTCCACTCCGTATCCCCGGTTTCAATTTTTGCATAATTGGGCAGGGTTACCCCTTGCAAGGGAGCCAGCTCGCCATTCAAATAGGTTCCGTTGCTACTCTGCTGGTCAATCAAGTCGAAGTGAATTTCATTGGCCGTGCGGCCTTGCCGACACAGAATCAAAGCATGGACTGACGACATTTTCTTGTCTTTTTCAATTAAAAAATCGCATGGCGGGTCGCCTGGGGCACTTCCAATCCGTCCGGCACCAATGAAGTTCTTGCCTAACCGAACGCGGAAGATATCCCCCCAAGGATGCCAAGAATAAGTGATGAGAACCCCTACAATCATGCGTGTGTCACCTGTTCCCGAGTGTACGGGACTGCGAGGCGTCGATACAGATCCAACCAGATTTTCTGGCATCACCTTGGTTTCACGTCCACCCTTCGCTGCCGCAGATTCATCAACATGCGTTCTTCTGCCTACAGAATTTCCTGTGTCTGGGTAGGGTGCCTCGGATTCTGAACGCTGACCGGCATTTGTTTCTGCTTCACAAAAATGGCATTGATCCCATGAGGGATCCATATAGTGCCCTTTTTCACAACGATGTCCCGTTTGCCCGGTTTGGGTTGACATAATTCACTCCTAATAACTAATCTATAATACATTAAAAAAAAAGAGGGTGGCTTACTCAGTCGTTTGCACCAAAAGCTTGACTTAGCCATCGGTTTGACTATGCCTTAACTCAAATATCGAGTGACCAACACGTATCTTATTGCCAAACTCCAGAGCAAAAGCCGTGTTTGGTACACGGTTGTCGTTGACAAAAGTACCGTTTAGCGAATTCTGATCGACAATATAATAATGTTCATGATCGCAACGGATGATGGCATGCTTGGAAGAGGCATAGTCATCCTCGGCTATGACCAAATCATTGTCTGAACTGGCTCCAATAGTGAAAACAGGCTTATCAACTTGAATAATACGGCCATGAACAGCACCTCCGACACCTACCAGCCATAGTGAGCCGTTGCCAACTTGAGACGACAATGCCCCGCCAACAACAGTTTTGCGCATATTGCTTTGTGCCGACTGATTGAGCAACCCTTGAGGATTTTTAGGATTCTGCTTAGGGGACTGCTCAATGATGAAAATGGGTGGTTTGATCTTATTTGAAGCAGGGGGCTGACTCACTGTTTTAGTTTGTTTAGGCGCACGCATAAACCAATACAGCAGCAGCACACCCGCCAGAAATATAGCCAGTGCCACCGCGACCAACCAACCGGTGCTTGAGACGCTTTCGGGTCTTGAAACTGACTGAGAGATTATTGGCGTAATAACTGATGGGGTAGTGGTAGTTGGGGGGGGTTCCGGTTTCGGATCTGGTAGCTTGAGGGCAATATCTTCTGCTTCAGGGGCTGGCAGACCCTTGGATTCAAGGGGGGCTATGAGTTGAATGGAACTGGGAAGCTGAAGTACCACCTCCACTTGCCCTGCCTTTACCCTTCGATTAGGGTTATATTGGAAAGAGGCCACAACTGTTTGGGTTTCAGTTAATATCCTATGAATATTTACTAAAGCTTCAGTTAATCCATTTAAGTCTTTCGTTACAGGAGCGAAACGACCACCTGTTGCGTCAGCAATCATATTTAAAATTGGCTGTGTTCCTGCATTCCCTTGTTTGAATGATTTTATTCCCACGACATCTATAGGAATCCCCAAGGTTGTGGCCCTATCAACTACGGCCTTGTAATTGGCGTCACTGCCTTGATCGTTGCCTTCAGCGATCAATAAAATCCGCCTTCTTTTGGGGATGCTTCCTGTCTCAGATGCTAGCTCAAAATAATCCAATGCGGAGAGTAAAGACTTGAAGAGTTTAGATTTATTCTTGCCTTTCGAAGGTTTTAGGCTTTCAATCGCTTGGGTTAGCGCTGCTGGGCTAGTGTCTCTTGCAAATAATAGTGTTTTGTTAAGACTGGTGCCAAAGGTAAACAAAGCTATTTGCAAAGACTGCCTATCCTTAAACAAAGATAATAAAGCGGACTTTGTGGTTTTAAATTGGGGTTGTAACAATGCACTGGAAGACTCAATGCAAACCAGCCAAGCAATTTGTTTGCCCGATTGTTGGAAGTTCTTTATTGAGGAAGCTTCTGACACATCTCGTCCATTAATACGAAGCTTGAGGTTGGCATCCACCAAAGGAGGTGTGCCACCAGGTAATTCAATTACCACATCCACCAATTGTTTATCACCCGCAGTTTCGCCAGAACCGTACCATGGCCCTGCACGAAATTCCTGCCGCATCTGCTTGTCTTCTGAACTAACCTGCCCTGACAGCAAACTTAAATCTAATGCCATGGCAACCAAAAACAAGCACTTCAGATATTTATCCACAATCAATAGCACTCCTATGTCACTAACTTCTAACCCTGCACCTGAGAAACAGATAGTTTTCTCACCCGCATCAAATAAGGGCCACGTCTACCTACTGTCATCTCACAACCACGCGAAAACAAAGGCCAGTAAAATCTTCATCCTTTTTTTATAGCATGTCAAGCATTAACTGACCGATTGTAGACTCCAAAGTCGGGTTGTTTAACATTTTTTTTTGTGGTATAAATTTACCGATTGTCAAGTTTCGCTAACGACCTCGTCCCCGAGCCTTGGGAAAATTGCTCAGTCAAGCAGCTTTATCTCTTAGCTCAGACACTCGAACTGCTAACATCCAGTTCTCCAACTCAATTTGGTTATAGCTCGGGAACAGCCTTTCCTTCCAAGACGGGATATGTGTTCCAATTGATATTTGGAGAAAACAATGAAAAAAGCTATTGCCTTCGTGGTCATCTGTTCGATAGCAGCAGGATGTGCCCATAATCCTAAAACTGCCATCCCCGGAACAAATAGCCCGGGGTCGGATAATCAACAAGTTATGACAGAAGGCTGCTTAGGCGGAGCAGCAATTGGAGCCTTATTGGGAGCAGGCTTAGGAGCCCTCATTGGCGGTGGCGAAGGCGCTGGCATAGGAGCAGGAGCGGGCGCTTTGTTGGGCGGTGCTGGTGGCTGCGCTTATGCAAGCAGTGTCACAGACCTTAATGCTCAACTGGTTGGCAAGGAAAACGACCTGAACGCACAAATTCAATACGCCACTGGCATGGTGGAGATCACTAAGAAGCAAAACCAAGAACTTGCCCAGGAAATCCAAGAGGCGCGGCTTAAGCTTGCCCAGATTAAAACTGGCATCAAACACCAGCAGGCGACCAAAGATCAGTTGTTTGCGGAAAAAAACAAATTAGAGAAGAGGCTTGCCGACGGACGGCAGCTAGAAAGCGATGTAGGTGGATCACTAACAAAATTACATGCCTTTCGCGCCAAACAGCCGGATAATTCCCCAGCACTAGACAAAAAGATAGGCGAGTTGCAAGTTCAATTAACTACCTTGAAATCAAATAACAAGGCTTTGGCTGCGATTAGCCAGCGCATTTGACTTATAACGACACCCCAAGTCCACTGGTGATCCCGCGATGAATCAAAAATTTGTAAGTTTAGCAACCGCTTGCCTTATCATTCTTACAGGTTGCCAAAGCGCATTGATGAAAATGCGTTCGGATAACGCTGCAATGGAAATCAGTATTCCGCAAAAAGAGCAATATTTATACGCCCTCAACCAGCAAAATCAAGGCTTGAAACAAGAAGGACAAAGCTTGAGCGAGCAACGCAAAGCAATTGATGCTGAGCTAGATATACTTTCCGCTGATTTTGAGAATTTACAAAACCACAACGCCAAACTACACGCCACAACTTCAGCCCAGAAGCAGCAGCTTCAGCGAATTCATGCTGAAACCGCTACACTGCAACATCGTCTCGCTAACGCACGAAAAGCACCCCAGCACACACAAGAAGACTTAAAACAAAAACAGAAACAAATTAAAGATTTATCAGATGAAATACAAACACGCTTGAAAATGGGGCTAAATTAAACCATCCTTTCGACAGATTCTTGCCGCTTTAAAATTTAACGAATGAATTGATGAGCTACGCAGTGCCCCGCCGTAAGCTTGTAGCGTTCCGTCTCTTATTGGCACTACTACCCTTTCCAACCGAGGCTGCAAGCAGGGAAACTTTCGATGATGCCAAAGACTTCCCAAGCTTTTTCGAAGCCCTAGGCATCGTGCAACAACGCTCAGTTTTCATTGACAAGAAGATTTCGCGTGAAAAGCTCTTGCAAACAACTCTTCAGGCCCTTTTATCCCAACAAGATTCATATTCACAATTTCTCAACCCCAAGGAATACCAGCGATTTAAAGAATATCAACAAGAAAGCTATGTGGGATTGGGCATGGAGCTTGAGAAAACCCGAGAAGGTGATATATTTTGTTTTCCGTATCCTGACAGTCCTGCTCAGCAGGCGGGAATTAAAAGAGGGGATAAGCTGCTTGCCATCAACGGAGAAGATATTCATGGCAAATCATTATTTGCAATCACGGAATTGGTGAAGGGAAAAATTGGGACCCAAGTGAAATTGTCCGTTTCTACGACCAAAGATGATACCAGGGAAGTAATTGCTGTCCTATCGAAGACCCGAATCGATGGTGTCACAACCAGTTGGCATGCCTCCATACCGGTGATAAGGATTGCGAACTTCTCCTCCCAAACTAAATATAACCTGATCAGAAACCTTAACAACATCACACCAATCTCGGCAATCGTACTCGATCTTCGTGCAAACCCTGGAGGAGACTTTTATGCGTCATTGGAATGCGCGGATCTATTTGTGCCAGAAGGCAGAATGCTTGCTAGCGAGGCCAGCAGTGATAAAGAAATCCCTTACCGTAGCAGCGGCATAAGAAAATTTCATATTTCTAATTTAATCATCTGGCAAGACCATCTTACAGCCAGCGCAGCCGAAGTTTTCATAGCGGCATTGACTGAGAATGATAGGGCGGTTTCAATTGGTGAAAATAGTTACGGAAAAGGAACCAAGCAAGAGATCATTGAATTAAGCGATAGTTCCGCCTTAATTCTTACGACTGATTATCTCAAAACGCCCAGCGGAATTAAATACAACGGAATTGGTCTACAGCCCAAGATACGATTAGAAGGCGCTCTAACGACAGAATCCGATTATATTAAAGAGGTTTTACAACTCATCAAACAACAAAATAATCAAACCTATGACAACGGAGAAAGGTAAATTAAGTAGCTACCTAATCATAAAGTTAGAATGATTTAAAAAAATTACCGAAGACTAGCTTGCCCTTCCTGATTTAATCGTTAAATCATGAAGCTTTACCCTAATACCATTTGTCAACATCTGGAGGTCAAACCTCCAAGTCCAGTTTCGGTCTTTTTTACTCGGCGTATTCATTCTAGCAGTGCCGGGCA